>JBIKMO010000158.1:0-9725 GCA_044359175.1 Burkholderiaceae bacterium
TGGCGCGGATGTCGGTGAGCTGGTGCAGACGGCTGCCGCGGCCGCCGGCCAGCACCAGCGCCATCGTGCGACGCGGCAGTTGCAGCCGGGCGAGCGCGTTCTGAGTCATCGAGGGGGTCTCCGCGGTAGCGGACGTCGGGCGGCGCCCGCAGGCAGTGTACGTAAATCGCCCGGGCCGCGTGCGGCGGCGATCGCTGCGCAGGGCTGTCCGGGTCGACGGCGCGTGCGACGAGGGGTCGCTGCGCCGGCGGTTCGCGCCGGGCCGGCGTACGACGCGCGGTCGGTGCGCGGGCACCGGCGGGTCGGCCCCGCGCCGGCGCAGGCGGGTATCGCGGCGCCGGCGCGTCGCCGGCCGGCAACGGTCGGGTCGCACGTCCGGCAGGCGACCGACGGCCGACGCCGCTCGTCGCGGCCTGGTTGCGGGGCGCCGTGGGTGGTCGCAGCCTCGCGAATGCACGTGCCGCGGGCGGCGACGCGCGGGCTCGGCCATCGGGGTCGCGGCCTGCGCTCGTCTGCCCGGCGTGCGTGCGACCGCCCGCCAGCGACCCTCATGACGGTATCCGACCGATCCGCCCCGTCGCGCGCCGAAGCCCCCGCCGCATCGGCCACGCAGGGTGCCGCGCGGCCGCGCGACGCCCCGGCCGGCGCGACGCTCATCGACGGGGCTGCGGCGCTGATCGCCGCGTTCGAGACGCGCTGCCGGGTGTCGCCCACGCTGCGCTCGGCGCTGCTGCTCGGCCCGAGCGTCGAGGGCGCGCCGCCCCGGCCGCTCGCCACCTGGCCTGCGGCGAGCACGCCGCCCGAAGCGCTCGCCCGGGCGAGCGCGTCCGCATGGCAGGTCGAAGCGGCCGTGCTGCGGCCGGTGGACGCGATGCGCGACGACGGCGCGCGGCTGCTGGCCGGACGCATCGTGCACCGGGGCCGCGTCGTCGGTGCCCTCGCCGCGCTGTTCGACGGTGAGCCGCAGGCGATCGCGCACGACCTCGCTCGATGGCGCGGGCTGGTCGGTCTGCCGGCGAGCTCCGCAGCCGCGCCGCGCGCCGGCGCCGTACCCGCACGCATCGCCGGTCCCCGCGCGAGCGCCGCGCCGCGCGCCACCGCCGCGTCGCACGACCGTCCCGCCTCCGCCTCCGCATCCGCCTCCGCATCCGCATCCGCATCCGCATCCGAGCTCGTCGCACACGCGCCGCGGCCGCTCGCGCCGCCTCCCGAAGGCGCCGCGCCGCCGGCCACGCTCTCGCGGATCCTCGCGTGCCAGGCCGCGCTGCTGGACGCTGCCGACGACGCATCCGGTCTGCGCGCGCTGCTCGCCGTGCTGGCCCAGCAGTACCGCAGCGATCGGGTCGCCTTCGGTCTCGCCAGGACCGCCGGCACGCGGCTGGTGGCGATGTCGCACAGCGCCGCCGACCGGTGGTCGCGGGATGCGGCCGCACCGATCGAGACCGCGATGGACGAGGCCTTGGACCAGCAGGCCTGCGTCGCCTGGCCTGGCCTGCCCGGCGCGGATGCGCGTCGCGTGGCCGCGCAGGCGCAGCTCGCGCGGCTGTCGCAGGCGTCTGCGGTGTGCAGCGTGCCGCTGGTTGCCGTCGGCGAGCCGGTCGGTGCGCTCAGTCTGGAGCGTACCGAGCCCTTCGACGAGGCGACGCGCCATGAACTCGAGCGCATCGCCGCGTTCGTGGCGCCGGTGATCGCGTTGCGGCGCCAGGCGGACCGTCCGTTGGCCACGCTCGGGGCGAAGCTGCGCGCGCGTCTGTTCGGCCGCGGCCGCCGGCTCGGGCTGGTGCTGGTCGCGATCGGCGTGGCCGTGGCGGCGGCGGCCTGGGTGCCCGTGCCGGACCGGGTGTCCGCGGCGGCGCGGGTCGAGGGCGCGGTGCAGCGTGCGCTGACCGCCCCCTCCGACGGCTGGCTGATGCGCGTGCACGTGCGTCCGGGCGACGCGGTGCGGGCCGAGCAGGTGCTGGTCGAGCTCGACGACCGTGACCTGTCGCTCGAGCGGCTTCGCCACGCGACCGAGGCCGAGCAGGCCGACCGGCAGGCGACCGAGGCGATCGCCCGCGAGGATCGCGCGCAGTTCGCGGTGCACTCCGCGCGCGCCGCGCAGGCGCGCGCTCAGCTCGCGCTGATCGACGCGCGGCTGGATCGCCAGCGCGTGCGCGCCCCGTTCGACGGCATCGTGCTCGCCGGCGACCTCACGCAGTCGCTGGGCGCACCGGTGCGCGCGGGCGACGCGCTGCTGTCGGTTGCGCCCGCCGGCCGGCACCGGATCGTGGTCGAGGTCGACGAGCGCGACATCGCGCGCATCACGCCGGGCGGCGCGGGCGAGCTCGCGCTCACCGCGCACGCAGGCCGGCGCGTGCCGATCGAGGTGGTCCGCATCGCGCCTGCCGCGGTGGTGCGAGACGGCCGCAACGTGTTCGAGGTCGAGGCTCGACCCGCGGCCGACGCCGACCTGCGCCCCGGCTACCTCGGCGTGGCGAAGCTGAACGCCGACGCGCGCCCGGTGCTGCGATCGGCGCTCGAGCGGCCGTGGCGCGCGATCTCGCAGCGGCTGTGGGCCTGGGGATGGTGACCGACGATGCGCTGTTCTCGCCGGACTGGTTCCGGGTGTCCGGGCTCGTGCTGCGGTTGCGCCCGACGCTGCGGATCGGCCGGCAGCGGCTGCGCGGACGCATCTGGCACGTCTATCGCGACGAGGCCACCGGCCGCCAGCTGCGCCTGAACGACGTCGCCCACGACTTCGCCGCCCGGCTCGACGGGCGGCTGTCGGTGCAGGTGGTCTGGGACCAGCAGCTGTCTCTGGCAGGTGACGACGCGCCGTCCCAGTACGAGGTGATCGCGCTCGTCCAGCAGCTCGCCGACGCCGGCATGGTCAGTGCGGAGAATGGCGTCGACCTCGTGCGGCTGTCCCGGAGCGAAGCCCGGCGGCGGCGTCAGCGGATGCTGTCGACCGTCAATCCGCTGGCCTTCAAGGTGCCGCTGTTCGACCCGAGCCGGCTGCTGGACCGCACCTGGCGGATGGCCGCACCGCTGTACACCGGCTGGGCGCTCGCGGCGAGCGTGGCGATCGTCGTGCTCGCCGCGGTGGTCGCCTTCGAGCATTCGGCTGCGCTGCGGGCGTACGCGCTCGCCCACGGGCCGACGCCCGGCTTCGGGCTCGCGCTGTGGCTGGTCTATCCGCCGATCAAGGCGCTGCACGAGCTCGCGCACGCCTGGGCGGTGCGTGTGTGGGGCGGTCGGGTGCGCGAGGTCGGCGTGACGCTCCTGATGGGCGTGCCGGTGCCCTACGTCGACGCCTCGTCCGCGGCACTGTTCGCCTCGCGCGCGCAGCGGGTCGCGGTGAGCCTCGCCGGCATCGCGGTCGAGCTGCTGGTCGCCGCGGCGGCGCTGTGGGTGTGGTTGTCGGTGAGCGACGGCTGGGTGCGCACCGCCGCGTTCGCCGCGATCACCGTCGGGACGGTCTCCACGCTGCTGGTCAACGGCAACCCGCTGATGCGGTTCGACGCCTACCACGCGCTGTCGGATGCGGCCGACCTGCCCAACCTCGCCGAGCGCTCGAGACAGGCCTGGTCGGCCCTGGCGCGGCGCGCGATCGCCGGCGAGCGCGACGCCCTGCTGCCCCCGGGCCCGGCGAGCGACCTGCCGTGGCTGATCGGATGGGGCGCGGCCTCGTGGCTCTGGCGCGTGCTGGTGTTCGCGTGGCTCGCCGCGATGATCGCGCCGTGGTCCTTCGCCGCCGCGCTCGCCGTGCTCGCCTGGGGCGCGTGGCTCGCGTTCGGTCGTGCCGCGCTCGGCGCGGCGAGGTACCTGCTGCGGGCGCCCTGGCGGCTGGAGCGCCCGGTGCGGGCGCTCGTGGGTGCCGGGCTCGTCGGCGCGGTGATCGGGGTGCTGCTGGTCGCGGTGCCGCTGCCGGAGGCCACCACGGTGCCGGGTGTGGTGATGCCGGCCGATACCGCGAAGGTTCGGGCGGCGCAGCCCGGCCGGGTGGCCGAGGTCGCGGTGTCCCCGGGCCAGCCGGTGGTCGCGGGTACGGTGCTCGTACGGATGGAGAACGAGGCGCTCGCCGCCGAGCGCGCGCAGCTGCGCGCGCTGCGCGCCGCGCACGAGACCGAGCGGATCCGCGCGCTGGAGTCCGACCGGCCCGCCTCCGGCGTCGCCCTTGACGAGCTGGAGCGCACGCGCGCGCGTCTGGCCGAGGTCGAGCGTCGGATCGCGGCGTTGCACGTGATCGCGCCCACCGACGGCGTGGTCGCCTTCGTCGACACCGACGGGCCGATCGACCGGCACGTCCGCCAGGGCGACGTGCTGCTGTACGTGCTGCAGCCCGGCTCGATGCGCATCCAGGTCCTCGCCCGAGACGACCAGGCGCGACGCCTGTCGGAAGCGGGGTCGGCGGCACCCGAGGCGCGGGTGGCCGACCGGCCGGGCGCGGTGCTGGCGGTGCGGTTGGCCGCGCAGACGCCGCAGGCCGTGCACGAGCTGCCCGGCCCGGCGCTGGGCGACCGGGCCGGCGGGCCGATCGCCACCGATCCCGCCGACCGGGACGCACGCCGTACGCTCGAGCCGTGGTTTCAGCTGGAGTTCCTGCCGCAGGAGTCGCTGTCGCGGATCGGCGCATCGGCCGAGGTCCGCGTCCTGCACCCGCCGCGGCCCGCGGGGGAGCAGGTCGCCGACGCGCTGCGTCGGCTGTTCCTGCGGCGCATCGACGGCTGAGGGACCGGCATGCTTGCCGCGGTCGCTCACGCGCTGCCCGAACGCCCCGTACCCGGGCCGTTCTGGGGCGACTACCCGCAACGCGAGGCCGACCGGCTGCGCGGGTCCGGCCACGCGTGGCTCGGCCGGTTGCGCGCGCTCGACGGACGGCGCGGCGCGGCCGAGGCCCGTGCGGTGCTCGCCCGGGCCGACGCGATCTGCGCGGACGCCGCGCCGCTCGCCGCGCGGGCCGACGCGATGCGCCGGCGGCTGGGTCGCGTGGGCAGCCGCGCCGCGCGTCGCGAGGCGCTCGCGCTCGCCTGCGCGGCGGCGCGCCGTACGCTGTCGCTCGACCCCTATCCGGGCCAGGTCCAGGCCGCGGCGGTGATGCTGGACGATGCGCTCGCCGAGCTGGCCACCGGCGAGGGCAAGACGCTCGCGCTCGCGCTGGCCGCGGCCGCGCGCGCGCTGTCCGGCGTGCCGGTGCACGTGGTCACGGTCAACGAACACCTGGTCGAGCGCGACGCCGCGCGGCTCGGCGCGCTGTACCGGGCGCTCGGGTTGGCCTGCGACCGCGTGCTCCCCGGCGACCCGCCTGCGCGCCGGCGCGACGCGTGGCGTGCCGACGTCACCTACTGCACCGCACACGAGCTGATGTTCGACCACCTGCGCGACCGGCTCGCCGGGGCCGGTCGCAGCGGACTGCAGGCGCTGGCCGCGTCGCTTGCCGCCGATCGGTCGGGGGGGCCGCTGCTGCGCGGGCTGTGCAGCGCATTCGTCGACGAGGCGGACGCGCCGCTGCTCGACGAGGCGACGCTGCCGTGCATCCTCGCGCTGCCGGGGGACGAGGCGGCCGCCGGCTGCGCGCACGCGATCGCGGTCGCGCGCACGCTCTGGCAGGGCCGCGACTTCCTGCTGGATGCCGCGATCCGGCGCGCCCACCTGACCGACGCCGGGCGCGAACGCATCGCGCAGGCCTGCGCCGGCATGGACGGCCCGTGGCGGCTCGCGCGGCGACGCGACGGACTGATCGCGCAGGCGCTCGCCGCGATCCACCTGTACCGGCGTGACCGCGACTACCTGGTGCGCGACGACCGCGTCGAGATCATCGATGCGAACACCGGACGCGTCGCGCTCGGGCGCACGTGGTCGGCGGGGCTGCACCAGATGATCGAGCACAAGGAGCAGGTCGCCGGCTCGCAGCCCAACCGGACGGTGATCCAGGTCACGCCGTCGCGCTTCTTCGCGCGCTACTGGCGGCTGGGCGGGCTGTCGGCCACGCTGGCCGAGGGCGCGGGCGAACTCGCTTCGGCCTACGGCCTCGCGGTCGTGCGGATCGCGCCTCGGGTGCCCTCGCGCCGCATCGACCTGGGCCTTGCGCTGTGCGCCGACCGCGAGCGGCAGCAGGCCGCGCTCACCGCCCGGGTGCGCGCGCTCGTCGCCGCGCACCGCCCGGTGCTGGTGGCGGTGCGCGATCCGGCCGAGTCCGCGCGGACCGCCGAAGCGCTGCGTCACGCCGGGCTGGCGCCGGCGGTGATCGATGCCCGACACGCACGCGATGAGGCCGGCGTGATCGCGGGCGCCGGCGAGCCCGGCCGCGTGACCCTCGCCACCGACATGGCCGGCCGCGGCACCGACATCGTGCTGGATCCGCGCTCGGTGGCCGCCGGCGGGCTGGCGCTGGTCGCGACCCATCTGCACGCGTCGCGGCGCCTGGACCGGCAGCTGCAGGGTCGGGTCGCTCGCCGTGGCGAGCCGGGCACGTCCGAGGCGATCCTGGCGATGGACGCGCCGCTGTCCGGCACGCTCGCCGAGCCCGGGCTGCCGCCATCCGTCGGACGGCTTCCCTCGGGCATCGCCTGCCGGGTGGCACGTGCGCTGCTGTGGGTCATACAGACGGTCGAGACCGGTCGCGCACGCCGCGAGCGGCGCCGCCTGCGCGACGCTGCCGAGGAACGCGACCGGCGTCACGTGATCGGACGCGTCGAGGACTGAGCCCCGGACCATCATGCCGCAGCCGTTGCCGTCAGGCGCCCCACGCCGGCCCGCCGCCGCCGCGACCGCGCTGGTGCTCGCATGCGCGTGGTCGTGGCCGCTCGCAGCTGCAGCGCAGCCGCTGGATTGCCTGATCCAGCCCAACCAGGTCGTGCAGGTGGGCGCGCCGGTGCCGGGCGTGATCGAGGCGATCGACGTGGAGCGCGGCGACTCCGTGCGGCGCGGGCAGGTGCTCGCTCGGCTGGCCGCGGATGTCGAGCGCGCGAGCGCCGAACTGGCGGCCGTGCGCGCCCGGCAGAACGCTGAGCTGATGGCTGCCGAGCGCAGCCGCGAGTTCGCGCGCCGCGAGATGACGCGGGCCCGCGAGCTGGTGTCCGAGCACTTCGTGTCGAAGGCGGCGGCGGACAAGGCCGAGACCGAATCGCAGGTGAGCGAGGACCGGCTGCAGCAGGCGCAGGAACGGCGCCGGCAGGCCGAGCTCGAGCTGCGGCTCGCCGAGGCGCAGCTGTCTCGCCGCCAGGTGCGCGCGCCGATCTCCGGGATCGTCACCGACCGCTTCCTGAGCGCCGGCGAGCATGTCGAGGACAAGCCGGTGCTGCGCCTGGTCGAGGTCAACCCGCTTCGGGTCGAGGTGGTGGTGCCGGCGGCCGCATTCGGGATGATCGCCATCGGTGCTCGCGCCCGGGTGCACCCGGAGGTCGGGCCGGTGAAGGACGCCCACGCCACCGTCACCATCGTCGATCGCGTGCTCGATCCGGCGAGCAACACGTTCCGCGTTCGGCTCGCGTTGCCCAACCCGGACCTGCGCATTCCCGCCGGGGCGCGCTGCAAGGTGGACTTCGGCCTGGACGCGCAGGTATTCGCGCCCGCGCGGCCGCGGGACCCAGCCGGTGCGCCCGCTGCGGCCGCAGGGGCACCGCCCGCACGCCCGCCGCTGCCGCCACCCCGGGTCGAGGCGTCGCCGCGTCCCTCGGTCGCCGCCGCGCCCGGGGCGTCGTCCGCCCCGCCGCCGCGCTGACCGGAGCACGAACCGGAGCCGCGGGTGCTGACGCGATGGTTCGGACCCGTACGCCGCCGCCCGGCGCGCGTGCGCCTGCAGATCGAGGCCGTCGAACCGCGGGTGCTGTATTCGGCCGACCCGGTCGGCGGGCTGCTGATGCCGCCGCCCGGCCCCGAGCCGGTCTCGCAGGCCCTGGTGCGACCCGCGCTCGAGACGTCCGCGCCCGTGTCGCGCGCCGAGGTCGCGGCGGCCGCCGAGCTGGTCGTGGTCGATGCCGCGGTGCCCGACGCGCAGCGGCTGGTGGACGCGATCGCGGCGCAGCGGGGCGGCGCGGTGCTGCAGGTCGTGCAGCTCGACCCCGGGCGGGCGGCGCTCGCGCAGATCGGCGAGGCGCTCGCCGGGCGCGAGCGCGTGGCCGCGCTGCACGTGGTCGCGCACGGCGAGCCGGGTGCGCTGCGGCTGTCGGGTGAGCGCATCGACGCGCGCGCGCTGGACGAGGCGCGCGGTGAGCTGCACCGCTGGCGTGCCGCGCTCACCGACGACGCGGACCTGCTGCTGTACGGCTGCGACCTCGCATCGAGCGACGCCGGCGTCGCGCTGCTCGCGCGGCTGGCCCGTTACACCGGCGCCGACGTGGCCGCAAGCGACGATCGCACCGGCAGCGCGGACGCCGGCGGCGACTGGACGCTGGAAGCCCGCACCGGCGCGATCGAGGCGCGCGCGCTGTTCGACGACGCCGAGCCGGCGGGTTGGAGCGGCACGCTCGCGGTGGCGGTGACGCACGGCGAGCAGCGGGTGAACACCGACCCGGCCGGAGCGCAGCAGGTGACTGCCGGGTCGCGTTCGGTCGCGGTGTCGCCCGACGGCAGCAGCCTGGTGGTCTGGGAGACCGACACAGGCACCGACTGGGGCATCCGTGCCCAGCGCTTTCTCGCCGACGGCAGCCCGACCGGCCCCGAGTTTGCGGTCAACCAGACCACCGCCGGCAACCAGACTCAGCCCGAGGTCGCCGCGGGCGCCGACGGCTCGTGGATCGTCGTCTGGCAGAGCGACGGCACCGATGGTTCGGGCAGCGGCATCTACGCGCGACGGATCGGCGCCGACGGCACGTTCCTCGGCGACGAGTTCCGCGCCAACCAGACCGTGCTCGACGACCAGAGCGACCCGTCGGTCGGGCTCGACGCGGCGGGCAACGCGGTGATCGCGTGGCAGTCGTTGGTGGGCGGCTCGCAGCTGGACGTGATGGTGCGTCGCTTCGATGCCGCCGGAAACCCGCTCGGCGACGAGATCACCGCCGCGGTGTCCGAGGTGTTCAGCCAGTATCGCGCCAAGGTCTCGGTCGCCGCCGACGGCCGTTTCGTGGTGGTCTGGGAGTCGTGGGAGTCCTCCGCGGTGCTCGCGCGGCTGTTCGCGGCCGACGGCACACCGATCACCGGCGAGCTCGGGATCAACACCGCCCCCGTCGGGTTCGGCCTCGCCGAGCCCGACGTCGCGATGCTGCACGACGGCTTCGTGGTCGCGTGGTCGAGCTGGGATCAGGACGGCTCCGGGGCGGGCGTATACGCGCGCCGCTTCGGTGCCGGCGGTGCGCCGCTCGCCGCCGAGTTCCGGGTCAACGAGGTCACGGCACACGACCAGCGCGACCCGCAGATCGTGCGCACCGCGGGCGGCGGCTTCGTCGTGGCCTGGTCGAGCAACGTGCAGGATGGCGATCAGAGGGGCACGTATCTGCGTCAGTACGCCGCCGACGGCACCGCGCTCACGCCCGAGACCCGGATCAACCCGACGACCGTCGGTTCTCAGGGCAGCCCCGCGCTCGCGGTCAACGCTTCCGGCGTGCTCGAGGCGGTCTGGACCAGCGATCACCAGGGCAGCGCCGACGTGTACCGGCAGCGCTACAGGCTGATCGAGCCCGGCGTGATCGTCGTCGACACGACCCGCGACGTGGTCGATGGCGACACCTCGAGCCACGGCGCGCTGCGGCTGAACCCCGGCGCCGACGGTCGGGTGAGCCTGCGCGAAGCGATCCTCGCGGCCAATG
>JBIKMO010000159.1:0-9721 GCA_044359175.1 Burkholderiaceae bacterium
GGACCTGGGCTATGCCCTCGGCCAGTCGCGCGTCGAGGTGCTCTTCCTGTCCCGGTCCTTCCGCTCGAACGCGTACCTCGAGATGGCGATCGCGCTGCAGCCCCAGCTGGCTCACCTCGCACGAATCGTCTGTCTGGACTCCGCCACCGACGTCGTTTCGTATGCGGACATCGTCGCCTCGGGCAGTGATTCGAAGACGGCGCTTCCCGAGGTCTCGCCGAATGCGCCCGCCTCGCTTCAGTACACGTCGGGCACGACGGGATTCCCAAAGGGCGCGGTGCTGTCCCACGCAGCCATGATGCGCAACGGCTGGAACAGCTTCGAGCGGCTGCACGCCACGGCCGACGACCGCTACACGTCCATCATCCCGCTCTTTCATTGCGCAGGGTGCATCTTCGGCATCCTGGGCGCGCTGACGCACGGAGCGCGCTACGTCGGTGTTCCCGCGTTCGACCCGGAATCCATGTTCGAGGTCATCGCCACGGAGCGCTGCACGCTGCTCACCGGCGTACCGACGTCCTATCTCGCCATGCTCAGACACCCGGCGCGGTCGCTGTACGACCTGTCAAGCCTTCGCGCGGGCACCTGTGGCGGGGCCGACTGCAACGTCGACGTGATGAAGCAATGCGCCGAAGCCTTTCCCATTCCGGGACTGGCGCAGGTCTACGGCCAAACCGAATGCGGCACCATCATCGCCCTCGGCGAGGCGACCGATCCCGAGCGATTCGATACGTGCGGTTTCCCTCTGGACGGATTGGAAGTCCGCGCAACGGACATACGGTCCCGATCGCCGTTGCCGCCCAGCGAACTCGGTCAGCTGGAGGTGCGCGGCGTGACGCTGATGGACGGTTACTTCGAGAACCCCGCGGCAACCGCGGAGACCCTGGACTCCGAAGGATGGCTGCAGACCGGCGACCTCGGCTACGTCACCGCTGAGGGCCGGGTCGTGGTCGCGGGAGGACGCCTGCGCGACATGCTGATCCGTGGCGGCGAGAACATCTACCCGGTGGAAATCGAGAACACCCTTGCCCGCCACCCGGCGGTCGGGGAGGTCGCCGTGCTCGGTGTGCCCGACGATTACTATGGGGAAATACCGGTCGCGGTGATCAGGCTCCGCGGCGACGTCAGCGCCGCGGAACTCGGCCAGCACTGCGGCGAGCGGATCGCCCGCTACAAGGTTCCCGCGCACTACTATGTCACCGAGACCTATCCGCTCACCTCCAGCGGCAAGGTCCGCAAGCAGGAACTGCGCGAGTGGATCCGCGCCGGAAAGCTCACCGCCCTCGTCTGACACCCCAACCTTCATGGAGCCGTCGTGACTCACCACGCCGAAGCAAGCCGCACCAGGACGTCCGCGCGGCGTCGCCGTCTCCTCGCCGCAGCCGGCGGGGCCGCAACGCTGGCCGCCTTCGGCGGGCCCGCGATCCGCACCGCGAACGCGCAGTCGACCAAGATCACGGTCGCCACTGCATTCCGCCTCGCCAACTACATGCCGCTCTGGACGGCGATCCGCCGCGGGGTTGCGGCGAAGCAGGGCCTGGAGATCGAGCTGCTGCCCACCGGGTCGATCGCGGAGCCGGTGGCCATGCTCAACGCCGGCAAGGCTCAGATCGCGATCACCGGCACCGGCATGTCGGTCAACGCCACGGTCGAGGGTTCGAGGATCAAGGTCATCTCGAGGTACGCCGGTGCGATCGGGCTCTGGGTGATCACTCGACCCGGCAGCACCATGAGGACGCTCGCCGACCTGAAGGGAAAGTCGATCGCGACGTTGCGCTTTCCATCGAACACGGTCTCGTCCCCGACCTACCTGATGAAGTCCAAGGGCGGCTTCGACCCCGCGGCGGCCGGCGTTAAGTTCGTCGAAGGTCCTCCAGGATCAACGCTCCCGGCGGTCAGGGATGGGCGGGTGGACTGCGGGATCGTCTTCGAATGGGACGCCAGCATCGCCGAGTCGCAGGGCCTGGAAGTGGCGTTCGGTCTGGGCGAACAGCTGGGACCGATCGCCTTCACGGCGGCGATGGTGAAGGACGAGAGCCTGAAGTCCGCAGCCGATCTCATCCAGAGGTTCGTCAACGTCACCGCCGAGGGCATGCGCCTGACGCACACCCAGCCGGGGCTCTACGCCGAAGTGGCGGCGGCCGAGTTCCCGCAGGTGCCGGCCGATGCGGTGAAGAAGGGCTCCGAACGGCTGCTGGGACTCGCGGGATTCGTGCCTCGCAACCCGGTGATGTCGGCGCTGGAGTGGGATGCGATGCTCGCGCACGAGACCTCCGCCGGCACGATCCGCAAGCCGCTGTCCTTCGCCGAGATGGTGGACAACAGCTTCGCCGAGCGGGCAACCGCTCAGTTCGGCCTGAGGAGCTGAAGGGTTGGTCGGCTCACGCCGCACGAGCGGCACCCCGCGGCTGCTGGGCACCTGGCAGCTGCTGCTGCTGCAGTGCGCGGTGGTCGCGGGCATCTTCGTCATCTGGGAGCTCGCGGTGCGGTTCGGGCTGGCCAAGGTGTACGTCTACGGCCAGCCCAGTGGCATCCTCGTCAAGGGGCAGGCGCTGCTGGAGTCCGGGGAGTGGTGGCGACATACCCGGCTGACCGCGATCGAAGCGTTGTCCGGTTTCGTCATCGGCAGCGTTCTCGGGAGCGCGGGCGGCCTGGCGCTGTGGATCGTGCCGAACGTCGCCCGCGTGCTGCGACCGATCATCGTGGCGATCAACGGCGTCCCGAAGATCGCTCTGGCCCCGCTGATCATCGTCTGGTTCGGGATCGGCATCGAGGCGAAGATCGCCATCGCCGCGATCCTCTCGTTCATCGTCAGCCTCATTGCCACGTACGCCGGTACGGCGGAGGTCGACCAGGACCTGATCCGGCTCATGCGCTCGCTGGGTGCCTCGCGTCTGCAGACCTGGCGCAAGGTGGTCATCCCGGCCACGCTGCCTTGGATGGTGTCCGCGCTGCGGCTCAACGTGGGTTTCTCGCTCATCGGCGCCGTCGTCGGCGAATACATCTCGGCCAAGGAAGGACTGGGCTACCTGGTTTACTACTCCGGGGTGCTCTACGACCTCAACTCGGTCTGGGTGGGCATCTTCTCCCTGATGGCGCTGGCGCTGCTGCTCGACCTGGTGGTGAGCCGCATCGAGCGCAAGGCGCGGTGGTCGTGAGCGACGCCGTCCTGCGGGCCGAGGGCCTGTCCATGGTGTTCAATTCGGGCCAGCCCAACGCGGTGGCTGCCTTCCAGGACATCACCTTCAGCCTGGCACCGCGAGAGACCCTGGCCATCATCGGGCCCTCCGGCTGCGGTAAGTCCACGCTCTTCAACGTGATCGCCGGTCTGCTCGAACCGACGGTCGGCGAAGTCCACGTGGGTGGCCAGCGCGTCTCGGACGCCACCGGTCACGTCGGCTACATGCTGCAGAAGGACCTGCTGCTGCCCTGGCGCACGGTGCTGGACAACGTCGTCCTCGGGCTCGAGATCCGGGGTGCTCCGATCGCCGAGGCGCGCGAGACCGCGCTGCGCCTGATTTCGGCCTACGGTCTCGAGGGATTCGAACGATCGCGCCCGGGAATGCTCTCCGGCGGCATGCGCCAACGCGTCGCGCTCATGCGCACCCTGGCAACCGATCCTGACGTGATCCTGCTCGACGAACCGTTCTCCGCCCTGGATTTCCAGACGCGCATCCTGCTGCAGGCCGACGTCAAGCGCATCATCGCCGAGCGGGGTAAGAGCGCGATCCTGGTCACGCACGACATCGGCGAGGCGCTCACGATCGCCGACCGGGTCCTCGTGCTGTCGCGCCGCCCCGGCCGCATCCGCTCCATCCACACGATCGACCTGGACCGGTCCGATCCCGACCCGATCCGCTTCCGTCGCGACCCGCGGTTCCAGGACTATTTCGAGCTCCTGTGGTCCGAACTCGAGGTCCGCAGCGAGACCCGATAGCGCTTGCCCAGGAGAAGACGATGTCCCACGCCCGAGTCGTGCGCGCGCCGCGCGGTAACCAAGTGAGCGCCCGCAGCTGGCAGACCGAAGCGGCGTTGCGCATGCTGATGAACAACCTCGACCCGGAAGTCGCCGAACGACCCGAGGAACTGGTGGTCTACGGCGGGATCGGCAAAGCAGCGCGCAACTGGGCGTGCTTCGACACGATCGTGGACCGACTGAAGACGCTCGGCGCCGACGAGACGCTCCTCGTGCAGTCGGGCAAGCCGGTGGGCGTGTTCCGCACGCACGCCGACGCGCCCCGCGTGCTGATCGCCAATTCAAACCTCGTTCCGCGCTGGGCCGACTGGAGCCACTTCAACGAGCTGGACCGCAAGGGGCTGATGATGTACGGCCAGATGACGGCCGGATCGTGGATCTACATCGGCAGCCAGGGGATCGTGCAGGGCACCTTCGAGACCTTCGCCGAGGCCGGCCGCCAGCACTACGACGGCGACTGGTCAGGCAAGTGGATCCTCACGGGCGGGCTGGGCGGCATGGGTGGCGCGCAACCACTCGCGGCGACCATGGCCGGCGCCTCGATGATCGCGATCGAATGCGACCCGACCCGCATCGACATGCGCATTCGTACCGGTTACCTGGACGAGCGCGCGAACAGCATCGACGAGGCGATGAAGATCATCGAGCGGGCGGCTGTCGAGAAGCGTGCGGTCTCCGTCGGCCTGCTCGGCAACGCGGCGGAACTGATGCGGCAGTTCCTGAAGCGGGCTCAGACCAGCCAGTTCCGGCCCTCGCTCGTGACCGACCAGACCTCGGCGCACGACCCGGCCAACGGGTACCTGCCCGAACACTGGTCACTGCAGCGCTGGCACGACCTGCGGCGCAAGGACCCGGAGGAGGTTGCGATCTCGGCGCGAGAGGCCATCGCCAACCACGTGCGCGCCATGCTGGACTTCAAGGCGATGGGTATTCCGTGCGTAGACTACGGCAACAACATCCGCCAGGAAGCGAAGAACGTCGGCGTGAAGAATGCCTTCGATTACCCCGGCTTCGTTCCCGCCTACGTCCGCCCACTCTTCTGCCAGGGCAAGGGCCCGTTTCGTTGGGTCGCGCTCTCGGGCGACCCCGAGGACATCGCCCGGACCGATGCCAAGATCCGGGAACTGTTCCCACAGGACCGGATGCTCGGACGCTGGCTCGACCTGGCCGGCAAGCGCATCAAGTTCCAAGGGCTGCCCGCGCGCATCTGCTGGCTGGGGCTCGGGGAGCGTCACCTCGCCGGGCTCGCCTTCAACGCCATGGTGCGCAACGGGGAACTGAAGGCACCGATCGTCATCGGCCGCGACCACATGGACAGCGGCTCGGTGGCCAGCCCGAACAGGGAAACCGAGGGGATGAAGGACGGCTCCGATGCGGTGTCCGACTGGCCGATCCTGAACCTCATGCTCAACTGCGCAAGCGGTGCCACCTGGATCTCCTTCCATCACGGCGGCGGAGTCGGACTCGGCTATTCGCAGCACTCCGGCCAGGTGACCGTGTGCGACGGCACGCCCGAGGCCGATGCCCGCCTCGGCAGGGTGCTCTGGAACGACCCGGCCACCGGAGTGATGCGGCACGCGGACGCGGGCTACGAGATCGCGCTGGAATGCGCCCGGCGCCACCAGCTCGACCTGCCGATGCTCGGAACGTCGGGTCGCTGATGCCGGTCCTGGGCGAGCGTGCGCTGACCCTTGCCGAATTGCGAGCCGCCGCCGAGGGCGCATCGCTGCGCGTATCTCCTGCCGCGGCACACCGGATCGCAGCGGCCTCGGCGGTGGTACAGCGGCATGCCGCCGGGGACACCGCGGTCTACGGCCTGAACACCGGGATCGGCAAGCTGGCCTCCACCCGCATCCCAGCGGACGGGCTCGAACGACTCCAGCGCAACATCATCCTGTCGCACGCGGTCGGAACCGGGCCGTTGCTCGATGCCGGGACCGTGCGGCTGATCCTCGCGCTCAAGGCGGCGAGCTTCTGCCAGGGATACTCGGGCGTGCGTCCAGCCGTGGTGGACATGCTGCTCGCCCTCCTGGACGAGGGCATCCTGCCGTGCGTTCCCGCCAAAGGCTCCGTCGGCGCCTCGGGCGACCTCGCACCGCTGGCTCACGTGGCGAGCGTGATGATCGGCGTCGGCGAAGCGCATGTCCGAGGCATTCGTCTGTCCGCGCGCGAGGCGCTCGCCGCCGCTGGCCTGGCGCCGATCGTCCTGGGCCCGAAGGAGGGGATCGCGCTGATCAACGGCACGCAGGTGTCCACGGCGCTGGCCTTGCGCGGCCTGTGGGCGATCGAGGACGTGTTCGCGGCCGCCATGGCGGCCGGCGCGCTTTCGGTGGATGCCGCGGCCGGCAGCGATGCACCGTTCGACGACCGCATCCAGGTTGCGCGGGGACATTCAGCCCAGCGCGAGGTCGCGAGCCGTTATCGCGAGCTGCTCGCAGGAAGCGCGATCCGGGAATCCCACCGCCAGGGTGACCCGCGCGTCCAGGATCCGTACAGCCTGCGCTGCCAACCGCAGGTCATGGGCGCCTGCCTGCAGCAGATGCGCGATGCGGCGAAGGTGCTGCTGACCGAAGCCAACGGCACCTCGGACAACCCTCTGGTGTTCGCCGACACGGGTGAACTGCTCTCGGGAGGGAACTTCCACGCCGAGCCGGTCGGACTTGCAGCGGACGGACTCGCCCTCGCGGTGGCCGAGATCGGCTCGATGTCCGAGCGGCGAACGGCATTGCTGGTGGACGCGGGCCTCAGCCGTCTGCCCGCGTTCCTGGTGCGGGACAGCGGTCTGAACTCGGGGTTCATGATGGCGCAGGTCACGGCCGCAGCCCTCGCGAGCGAGAACAAGGCGCTTGCGCACCCGAGTAGCGTCGACAGCATTCCGACCTCGGCCAACCAGGAAGACTTCGTCAGCATGGCGACGCACGCCGCCCGGCGCCTGTCCGACATGGCCGAAAACGCCGCAACGATCGTCGCGATCGAACTGCTGGCCGCCACGCAGGGTGTGCAGCTGCGCGCCCCGCTCGCGACGTCGCCCGCGCTCGCCGGTGTGGTCGAACGCGTCAGGCAGGACGTCGCCTTCTACGACGAGGACCGCTACTTCGCCCCGGACATCGAGGCAATCCGCCAGCAGGTCATGAGCGGTCGCTACCGGCGGTTCGGCGTCGGACTGGTGCCCACCGAATAGCGCCTGCGGCCCACCCGCCGGGCCGCGATCCGCGCCTGCGCCGCCGCAAACCCGTGCGGCGAGCGCCATTCATCCGGCATCCGCCCGGAGGATGCTCTTGCCCACGGAGCGGCGTCCTGCGAGGTCCTCGAGCGCGAGCGGCAGGTCGGCGAACGAATACTCCCGTCCGACGAGACAGCGCAGCCGGCCGGCAATCCTGAGCCGGATGACGTCGCGCAGCGCCCGCTCGATCAGCGGCGCGTCCAAGTCATGGCTCCAGTACACGCCCATCGCGGACGCATTCTTCAGGAGCAGTCGGTTCGCCCGGAAGGCGGGGATCGCGCCCGAGGCGAACCCGACGATCAGCAGGCGTCCGTTGCGCGCGAGCGCCTTGAGGCTGTGCTCGGCCACTTCGCCACCCACCGGATCGACGACGACGTCGGCGCCCTGCCCACCGGTGCACGCCAGGAACGGCTCCAGCCAGGCGCCGGCCCGGTAGTCGAAGGCCTCCTCCGCTCCGAGTGCCCGGCACAGGGCGACCTTCTCGGCGCCGCCCGCGGTGGCGAACACGCGGGCACCGGCGACATGCGCGAGCTGCACGGCCGCCGCGCCGACGCCGCCAGCACCCGCGTGGACCAACACGGTATCGCCCGGCCGCACCCGCGCGCGATCGTGCAGCGCGATCCAGGCGGTGGGCCAGATCACCGGCAGGCAGGCGCCCTCGGCGAACTCGAACTCCGGGGGCAGGTCGATGGCCATGTCCTGACGCACGGCCACGTACTCGGCGAACCCCCCCCAGAACACCTTGCTCGCCACCCGGTCGCCGCGCCGAAACCGCCCCGCGTCGTTCACCACGACGCCGGCAATCTCCTGCCCCGGGATGAAGGGCGGGTCCGGCCGAACCTGATAGGTCCCGTTCAGCATCAGCAGATCCGAGAAATTCAGCGCACCCGCGGCCAGGCGCACCAGGACCTCGTCCTGCCGGAGAACGGGCGCCGGCATGTCGACCAGCGCCAGATCGGCCGGGCCCCCCGCGGTCGCGCAGCGCCAGGCCTTCATCGGAGGACCCGGCCCGGGGGACCGTGGCGACGGACGGGTCGGATGGACCCGGCACGGGACGCGGCTGCGCGGGACGCTGGAGCGAGAGGGCGTTCGCACCCGCGGCGTTCACATCGAACACGGCGGGGCACCCGTCCCTCGAGCGTCGACGCAGGGCATGCACGGACCGGCACCCGCGGGCAGGTCACTGCGGACTCCCGCCACGCACGCGGCCGACGCAGGGGTTCGCCCCCATCGCGTAAGCCAGCTGAGCCGGGGTGTCGACGTCCCACAAGGCCAGATCGGCCTGCTTGCCGATTTCGAGCGTCCCGTGGGTTGCGGACATCCCCAACGCGCGCGCACCGTGGCGCGTCACGCCCGCGAGAGCCTCCTCCGGCGTCAGCCGAAACAGCACACAGGCCATGTTGAGTGTGAGCAGCATCGACATGAGCGGCGACGACCCCGGATTGCAGTCCGTCGCCAGCGCAATCGGCACCCGATGGCGACGCAGCGCCGCGACCGGCGGCAGGCGCTGCTCGCGAAGGAAGTAGAACGCGCCGGGCAGCAGCACCGCGACGGTACCGGCCTCGGCCATCGCCGCCACGCCCGCCTCGTTCGTGTACTCGAGGTGATCGGCGGACAGCGCGCCGTACTCGGCCGCGAGCGCGCCTCCGCCGAGGTCGGACAACTGGTCCGCATGCAGCTTCACCGGCAGCCCCAAGGCCCGGGCTCTATCGAAGACCCTGCGGGTCTGGGCCGCGCTGAAGCCGATCCCTTCGCAGAACGCATCGACCGCATCCGCGCCGGTCGAAGGCATCAGGTCGCAGACGAACTCGATGTAGGCGTCCGGTCTTCCCTGGAACTCCGCCGGCAGGGCGTGCGCCCCGAGGAAGGTGGTTCGAACGGCTGCGCCCTGCAGCCGACGGGCGGCGTGGAGCATCCTGAGCTCCGTGGGCTCATCGAGTCCATAGCCGGACTTCACCTCGACCACCGTGACGCCCTCGGCGATCCACTGCTGCAGCCGGGCCTGCGCCGACCGGACCAGGTCGTCCTCGGACGCCGCGCGGGTCTTCGCCACGGTGGATACGATGCCGCCGCCTGCGCGGGCGATCTCCTCGTAGGTCGCGCCCTTCAGACGCAGTTCGAACTCGGCCGCGCGATCGCCGCCGTGGACGAGATGCGTGTGGCAGTCGATCAGGCCGGGGGTGATCCACGCGCCACGCGCATCGTGTTCCACCGACGCCTTGCCCCGCCACTCCCGACGGGGACCGACCCAGGAAATCCTGCCACCGGTCGCGGCGACGACGCCATCGGGGACGGCACCGTACGGCTGCGTCCCGGCGACCATGGTGGCGAGGTCGGCGTTCAGCCAGACGGCATCGTGCATGCCGCTATCATAGACCGATGCCCTCGTACTTCGCCGCCGACGCGCTGCTGCCTGCGGGCTGGGCGCGGGACGTGAAGATCGACGTCGATGCGGCCGGGGACATCACGGCCGTGACGCCAGGCCCGAGAACCGGCGAGGTCGAGCGCCTCGCCGGACCGGT
>JBIKMO010000160.1:0-9676 GCA_044359175.1 Burkholderiaceae bacterium
TGCTGCGCTCGCTGGGCATCGAGAAGGGCAAGCCCTTCGCGCCCGACGACCGTCAGAAGCGGATCCTGGGCGAAGCCGCCAGAGTGGGCGAACTGATGGCCCGCGCCAACGCCTTCGACAAGCGCTTTCCGGGCGCCACGGTCTTCAGGGGCACGCAGTGGGAATACGCGAACATGGTCGAGCTCGACCAGCAGGCCAAGGGCTTCTCGCAGCTCGACGAGCGGGCCTCCTGGTTCTACGAGGCCATCGGCAACACGCTGGGCATGCAGGGCCGTACCCTGGGCTTCGGCCAGGTGTACCTCGAGACCGCCAAGGACGCGGCGGGTGGCTGGCTGGATGGCGGCAAGAGCTACAGGCTGCGGGTGCCGCCCAATGCACCGGTCAGGCAGTTCTGGTCGTTCACCCTGTACGAGAACACCACCCGTGCGCCGCTGCAGACGCCGCAGGGCGCTGCCGACATCTCGTCGCGCAAGCCCGGGCTGGTGAAGAACGCCGACGGCTCGGTGGACCTCTACTTCGGGCCCACCAAACCGGCCGGCGCCAGCGACAACTTCGTGCAGACCGCGCCGGGCAAGGGCTGGTTCACCTACTTCCGTCTGTACGGGCCGACCGAGCCCTATTTCGACAAGACCTGGGCACTGCCGGACATCGTCGAGATCAGGTGAGTCGTCTCGGACCTGCGGGGCGAGGCGATCCGGCGCGGCACCCGGGCCACCTCGAGGTCGATCGCGATCGCGACCGGCAACCTCGCCAGCACCCGCGGCACGACGCCCACGAAGCCGGCGGCGCCCGGCAGCGGGGCCCTGCCGGTCAGAAGGGCGCGTCCTTCCGGAAGAGCGGCGCACGCTTCTCGCGGTGGCTCGCCACCCCCTCGCGGACATCGGGGCCGGAGAAGCCCATGAACTCGACGGCCAGCGAAGTGTCGAAGGTCGGGCCCATCATCCGCAGCCAGTTGTTGAGCGCGTACTTGGTCCAGCGGATCGCCGTGGGCGAGCCGGCGGCGAGCCGCTGCGCGAAGCCCAGCGCCGTCTCGCGCAGCTGCGCCGCGTCCACCGCCTTGGCGACCAGGCCGATCCGCTCGGCCTCCTCGCCCGAAACCGGCTCGCACAGCATCAGGTAGTACTTGGCCTTGGCCATGCCGCACAGCAGCGGCCAGATGATCGCAGCGTGATCGCCCGCGGCCACGCCCAGGCGGGTATGGCCGTCGACGATCCGCGCGTCGCGCGCGGCGACCGGAATGTCGGCGAGCAGGCCGGCGACGAGGCCCGCGCCCACCGCCGGGCCGTGCATCGCCGAGACGATCGGCCGGTCGCAGTTGATCACGTTGTAGACCAGATCGCGGGCCTCGCGCCAGACGCGCGCCCGGACCTCGAAGTCCCGGGCCATGTCCTCCACCAGACCGAAGTCCCCGCCGGCCGAGAAGCCCTTGCCCTCGCCGCGCAGCACCACCGCGCGCACCTCGGGGTCGTCGCCGATGTCGCGCCAGACGCGGGCGAGCTCGAAGTGGCCGGTGTGATCGGCCGTGGCCAGCCGGCCGGGGCCGCCCATGATCACCTCGAGCACGCCGTTGTCGTGTTCGGCGAAGCTCAGGGTCTTGTAGTGCGCATAGCGTTCGAGCATGGACTCACCTTCAGGGAGAAGGATGGGACGCAACCCCTCCGGTCGCGACCCGCACGGCAAGGCCGTGGACGTCACGGCCAACTTTGCACGGCTCCCCGACGGGATGCGTGCTCGCTCGGGGCGCGCGCCGGCTCTTCAGCCGTCGCGGAACTCGGGCGACCAGTGCAGCAGCCGCCGTTCGAGAGACGTGACAAGGTAGACGAGACCGATGCCGACGACCGACAGCAGCGTGACCGACGCGAACATGTCGGTGGCGTTCAGGGTCGCGAGCGCCGTGATCATCAGGTAGCCCATGCCGGTCGTGGAGCCCACGAATTCGGCCAGCACCACGCCGATCAGCGCGAAGCTGATGGCGTTGGGCAGCGCGGCGAAGGTCCAGGCGGCGGCGGTCGGGATCCTCACCCTCCACAGGATCTGGCGCGGCGATCCGCCGAGGGTCCGGCAGAAGTCCACCAGCTCGCGCTCGACGCTGCGCCCGCCCTTGTAGGTGTTGAAGAAGACCAGGAAGAACACCACGAACCAGGACGTGACGACCTTGGACGCGATGCCGAGCCCGAAGAACATCGTGATCAGCGGGACGAACGCGATCCGCGGCATCGAGTTGAACGCGACGATGAACGGGTTCAGGACATCGGCGAGCAGCTTGTTGCGGCTGAGCGCCATGCCGACGACGAAACCGCTGCCGACGCCGATCGCGAGCCCGAGCATCGTGGCCTCGAGGGTCAGCAGCAGGTGCGGCCAGACCGACTGGGGTCCCGGCTGCAGCCACTCCCACAGCCGCACGGCGACGCGGCTCGGCTGGCTGACGAAGAAGGGATCGAAGGCGGTGTTCGCGACGAACCAGGGAATCCGCGTCAGGGTCTCCCAGGCCCCCAGCAGCACCGCGAGCAGGCCGATCTGCCAGCCGGTGATCCGGATGCGCCGGCGGGTGGCCTCCCTGCGGCTCTCCTCGAGGTACTCGGCGTGGCTGCGGGCGAGATCGACCTGCAGGGGGACCGGCCCCGGAGCGGCGTCAGGCCGCATTGCGGAACTGTCGGCCCAGCACGCTCCAGATGCGCTGGAAGTGCGACACGAAGGCGGCGGTCTCGCGCAGCGTGAACACGTCGCGGGGGTGCGGGATCAGGATCGGCTCGTCGAGCAGCACGGTGCTCGGCGGCGACGACAGCACGATCACGCGGTCGGACAGCGTGATCGCCTCGTCCAGGTCGTGGGTGACCATCACGACGGTCTGCCCGAGCTTGCGCCAGATCTCCATCAGCTCCTTGTGCAGGTGCGTCTTGGTGTGCGTGTCGAGCGCGCCGAACGGCTCGTCGAGCAGCAGGATGCGCGGCTCCACGGCGAGGCTCATCAGCAGGGCGACGCGGCGTCGCATGCCGCCGGACAGCTGGTGCGGGTAGGCGTTGCCGAAGCCCTCCAGATGGCCGAGCTGGAGCAGCTCGGCCACCCGGGGCCCGATCCTGTCCTCGGGAACGCCCTGGAAGCGCAGGCCCAGCGCGATGTTCTTCTGGACCGTGTACCAGGGCAGCAGCGTGTCCTTCTGGAAGATGTAGCCCAGGGCGGGAGGCACCTCGCCGGCGACCGGTCGGCCATCGACCTCGATGCTGCCGGCGCTGGGCGACATGAATCCGGCGATCAGGTTGAGCAGCGTGCTCTTGCCGCAGCCCGACGGCCCGACCAGGGAGACGAACTCCCCGGCGGCCACCGACAGCGACACGTTGCCGACCGCGAAGGTGCTCCCGGCGCGCGTCTGGTAGACCTTCGCGACGTCGCGCAGCTCGATCATCGGCCGGGATGCCGTCACGTCTTCAGGCCGCGCGCCCTGCGCACGAAGCTCATGTCGACGCAGCGGGCATACGGCACCGTCTTCATCTGCTCGTTGGAGAACTGGCGGCCGTCGCCCATGACGCGGGCCATCCGGTTGTAGGCTTCCTCGGTGACCACGTTGTCCTTCAGCCAGACCGTGTCCTTGTACAGCGCGATGGCCTTCTGCACCGACGCTCTGTTCAGCGCGTTCATGAAGTCCGCGTGGACGAGCTCGGTCAGCTGCTCGGCGGTGCTGGCGTTGATGAGGTCCTGCGCCTTGACGAGGCCGTTGACGAAGGCCTGGACGACCTCGGGGCGCTTCTCGATCGTCTCGCGCAGCGTGTAGGCCGCGATGCCGGGGACGTCGCCGCCCATGAACTCGTTCCAGACCGCATCGCTGGTGCCGTTGAAGATCGCCGTGCCCCAGCCTTCCTGGATCGCCTGCTCCATCATCGAGGCGGTCGCCATCGACGCGGCCACCGAGCCCGTCTTCAGCGCGCCCAGCATCGTCGCCAGGTCGCCGAGCGGCCGGATGTCGACCTTGTCCGACAGGCCGGCCTGCTGCATCAGGTAGACCGCCATCAGCGCCGTCACCGATCCCGGCTGCGTCGCGCCGACGCGCTGACCCGCGAGGTCCTTGAGCGAGCGGAACTTGCCGCTGTCGAAGTCCTCCTTGCGCACGAGCACGTTGGCGTACGTCATCCGCCGATCGAACCCGAAGATCATCACCGCGTGCTTGCCGGCGACCGTCAGCGCCGGCGCGGCGGTGCCCGCGGTCGCGCCGAACAGGATCTGCCCGGCCGCGAGCATCTGGTTCGTGCGCGGACCGCTCTGGGAGTTCAGGTACTCCACGTCCAGCCCGGCCTCGGCGAAGAAGCCCCGCTTGAGCGCGATGTAGCCGGCGGTGAAGATCGGGTCGATGCTGCCCTGACCGTACACCGCCTTGCCGAACTTCGGCTGCGCCCGTGCCGTGCCGGGCACGAGCAGGCCGGCCGGGCCGAGGGTGGCGGCGGCCCCCGAGGCCGCGAGCAGGGCGCGGCGCCGGCGGTCGGGAGACGCCGTCGGCAGGCGCGGGGTCGAAGCGGGGTGGCGCGATGTCATGTCGTCCTCCTGGGGTCTCGGTCGTTGTTCTGGTCGGCGCGGCCGGCAGGAGGACGCGGGTCCCCTGCGCAATGCGACGGCCACGGGATTATGTTTGCGGGGTCCGGGATTGCCAAGGGAATCGGCGTTCCGGATGCCGTCGTCGAAGCGCGGTCGCCGTCACCAGCGCGGCGGCGCCCCCGGCGCGGCGAACGGCGTGTGCAGCGCGCGCTCCACCATCATCAATCGATCCTGGCCGTAGAACACCTCGCCGTCGACGACGTAGGTCGGCGAACCGGGCACGCCGAGCGCGATCGCGCGCTCGGTGCAGCCGAGGAAGGCCGCCTGGATCTCGGGCGAATTCGCGGACTCGAGCAGGGCGGCCGGGTCGGCGCCGACCCCGCGCACGAGATCGGCCAGCACGTCGGCGCGGTCGAGATCGCGGTCGTGCTGCCACAAGGCCCGCAGCATGTCCGCGTGCAGCCGGTCGACGTCGGCCCCGGCGGCCTGCGCCGCCAGGATGACGCCGGACGAGAACGTGCGCCCGCCGAAGTGATGGGTCGGGTCGACCAGGGCGGGGATGCCCAGGTATTCGCTCCAGCGTTCGATCTCGCGGCCGAAGTGATAGGCCTTGTGGGCGGCCGTGCGGCGATCGAAGGGCACGCCGCCGGCGGCGGGGACGACCTTGGACAGATCGATCGGATGGTGCACCAGCCGCCGCCCCGATCGGCGCGCCAACTCGACGATGCGCTCGGCGCCGAAGTGGGCGTAGATCGATCGCGTGGAATAGAAGTACTCGATGGTCTTCATGGGTCGCTGCCTGCGAAGGGGCGGGACGAGGTTGCGCCGCGGAGGATAGTCTCGCCCTGCCTGAAGAGCACGAAGGCCTCGTCGGGCACGCGGTGGCGCGCACGGGCGCGGGGCAGCCCGTCCAGCGGCGAGTGGACGGGTTCGTCGCACAGGCGGAACGCGCCCCAGTGGATGCCCAGCGACAGGCGGCTCCTCACCTCGAGGTGGATGCGCACGGCCCCGTCCTCGTCGACGTGCATGCCGGCGTGGAACCAGCGCGGCTCGCAGCAGCCCACCGGGACGAGCGCGAAGTCCAAGCCGGCGAAGCGCGTACGGCAGGGCCGCGCGCCCACCCTCCCCTCGACGACGAAGCCGCCCCACAGCGTGGCGTGGCCGTCCCACGGCGTGCGGCTCGACCGGTGCTGCACCGGCACGAAGTGCACGACGACCTCGCCGGCCGGCCCCGCGAGCGCGATGCGGTCCCACCAGTCCATGCGGCGCACGTTCCCGATGCCCTCGTCGCGCATCCACAGGTCCACCCCCGGCGGCAGCACGAAGAGGGGGGCCCGCCGGGCTGCGCCGCCAGCGCGTGGACGGTGCCCCGATCGAGGTGGTCGTAGTGATTGTGGCTGAGCACCACCACGTCGATGCGCGGCAGCGCGGCCAGCAGGGTGGGCAGGGGCACCAGGCGCCGCGGCCCCGCGAAGGGCACCGGCGAGGCGCGCTCGCGGAAGTGCGGGTCGGTGAGGACGGTTCGGTCCGCCGATCTGCCACAGCACCGTCGCATGGCCGATCCAGGTGACGGTGACGTCGCCGCGGTTGGCGTGCGGCCGCGCAAGGTCCGGTGGCACGCTGCGCACGCGGTGCAGCGCGTCCTCGGCACGCCCGTCGCGCAGCCGCTCCCACTGCCAGAGCCAGAAGCTCGGCGCGTCGGCGCGGTGGTTGGCGGCATGCAGGTTGTTGAAGCCGACCCTGCCGCCGTGCGCCCGCACCGACCTCTCGTCGCCGCTCAGGCCGTGGCGCCCGCTCGGCCGGCGGCGAGGCCGCGCATCACCGCGCGCCACGCCTCGGTCGCCGGCTCGCCCGCCGCGTCGAAGACCTTCGAGAGCTGCCGCGCCTGCGTCGCGGTCAGGCGGCGCTCGAGCCGCTGGCCCTCGGTGCTCAGCGAGAGACGACGCACCCGCCGGTCGTGCGCCGCGACCTCGGCGTTCACCAGTCCCATCTCCATCAGCTGTCTGAGCGGCGCGTTGAGCGCCTGCTTGGTGACCCGCAGCGTGTCGACGAGCTCGCCCACGCTCAGGCCCGCGCGACGGCCGACGAAGTACAGGATCCGGTGGTGCACGCGCCCCAGGCCGCGTTCGGCGAGCAGGCGGTCGGGCGGCTCGGTGAACGCGCGGTAGGCGAAGTACATCAGCTCGATCGCCTCGAGCGTGCCGGGCGGCGCTTTAATGTCAATCATGTTGACATGTTCGAGCGATGCCGGTTACGGTGTCAATATGTCAATTACATTGACTTTATTGCCGCCATGGATTCCCCGACCCCGCCGCCCCTGCTGTCCGAGCGCATCGCCCGCCTGGAGCCCTCGCCGATCCGCGAGATCCTCGCGGTCCTCGACCGTCCCGGCATGATCTCCTTCGCCGGCGGGCTGCCGGCGCCGGCTTGCCTCCCGCGACTCGCGGCAGCCGACTGGCCGCGTGCGTCGATGCAGTACGGGGCGACCGAAGGCGAGCCGGCGCTGCGCGAGCGCGTCGCACGCGACCTCGCCGACCGTGGCCTGCGGTGCGATCCGGCTGAGGTGCTGATCCTGTCGGGCTCGCAGCAGGGCATCGACCTGGTGGCCAAGCTCTTCGTCGACGCGGGCACCCCGATCGCGCTGGAGTACCCGACCTACCTCGCCGCGCTGCAGGTGTTCGGCCTGTTCGGCGCGCGCTATCTGCCGCTGCGCCCCGAGGCCCCCTTCGAGTCGCTGTCGGGCGCGGTGCGCCCGGCGTTCGCCTACGCGATCCCCACCTTCGGCAACCCGACCGGCCGCTGCCTGGACGCGGCCGAACGTCGGGCGCTGGCACGGGCCTGCGACGCGCTGGCGGTGCCGCTCTTCGAGGACGATCCCTACCGCGACCTCGCCTACGACCCCTGCGAGCGCGAGCCGGTCTGCGCGCAGCTGCGACGGGCCTCCTGGATCTACCAGGGCTCGTTCTCCAAGAGCCTCGCGCCGGGCCTGCGGATCGGCTACCTCGCCGCGAGCGCCGACCTGGCGCCGCTGCTCGCACGCCTGAAGCAGGCGGCGGACCTGCACACCAGCCGCGTCGGCCAGTGGCTCGTCATGCAGTGCCTCGACGACCCGGGACACGACGAACGGCTCGCCGAGGTGGTGGCGCTGTACCGCGCGCGTCGCGATGCGTTCGCGTCGGCGCTGCCGCGCCACTTCGGCGATCTCGCCCGCTGGCAGGTGCCGCCCGGCGGGCTGTTCTTCTGGCTCGAGCTCGCGAACCGCATCGACACCCGCCGACTGCTGCCGCACGCGCTGGCGCGCGGCGTGGCGTTCATGCCCGGCGAGCCGTTCCATGCCGACCGGCCGCAGGCGGTGGGACGGATGCGCCTGAACTTCAGCCACGCGGACCCCGACCGCGTGGACCACGGGCTGACGGTACTCGCGGAGCTGGTGCGCGACGGGCACTGAGCGTACCCGGACGCCAGCTCATCGTGTACCCGCATCGGTCCAGCCCAGGGTAGCCGATCGGGATGTCTCCCCTTCGCCCGGCCATCAAGGATCAGACCGATGGCTGGACCGGACGGCCGGCGCGCGAGGGCCGGCGTGCGCCTCGCTGCCGGCCCCCTCACGGCGCCGCCGCCTCGAGCACCCGCGTCTCGCCCTGCCTGAACAGCACGAAGGCCTCGTCGGCCACGCCGTGACGAGCACGCGCGCGGGGCAGCCCGTCCAGCGGCGCGTGGACGGGCTCGTCGCACAGGCGGAACGCGCCCCAGTGGATGCCCAGCGACAGGCGGCTCCTCACGTCGAGGTGGATGCGCACGGCCTCGTCCTCGTCGACGTGCATGCCGGCGTGGAACCAGCGCGGCTCGTAGCAGCCCACCGGGATCAGCGCGAAGTCGAAGCCGCCGAAGCGCTCGCCGAGCGCGCGGAAGTCGGGCGAGTAGCCGGTGTCGCCGGCGAAGAGCATGCGGTAGGGCCGCGCGCCCACCGTGCCCTCGACGACGAAGCCGCCCCACAGCGTGGCGTGGCGGTCCCAGGGCGTGCGGCTCGACCAGTGCTGCACCGGCACGAAGTGCACGACCACTTCGCCGGCCGGCCCCGCGAGCGCGATGCGGTCCCACCAGTCCATGCGGCGCACGTTCCCGATGCCCTCGTCGCGCATCCAGAGGTCCACGCCCAGCGGCACCACGAAGAGCGGCGGCCCGCCGGGTTGCGCGGCCAGCGCGTGGACGGTACCCCGGTCGAGATGGTCGTAGTGGTTGTGGCTGAGCAGCACCACGTCGATGCGCGGCAGCGCGGCCAGCGTGGTGGGCAGCGGCACCAGGCGCCGCGGCCCCGCGAAGGGCACCGGCGAGGCGCGCTCGCCGAAGTGCGGGTCGGTGAGGACGTTCAGTCCGCCGATCTGCCACAGCACCGTCGCGTGGCCGATCCAGGTGACGGTGACGTCGCCGCGGTTGGCGTGCAGCCGCGGCAGGTCCGGCGGCACGCTGCGCACGCGGTGCGGCGCGTCGGCGGCACGCTCGCTGCCCAGCCGCTCCCACTGCCAGCGCCAGAAGCTCGGCGCGTCGGCCCGGTGGTTGTCGACGTGCAGGTTGTTGAAGCCGTCGGGGCGGTGGTGCGGTCGCGCGGGGTCGTGGTACGGATTGACCGACGCGCAGCCGGCCAGCGTCGCGGCCAGGGCCAGCGTGCGCAGCGGCGCAGCCGGGCCCGCGGCACGAGCGGCGCCCGCCGGGCTGCGGTGCCGGACACTCACTCGCGCACCCCGCGCGTGCGCGCACGCCGTGCCAGGCGCGGGCTCAGCCACAGCGCGAGACCGCCGGCCGCCATCAGCGGGAACACGCCCCACTGGACGAGGGCCGCGAACGTGTCGTTGGCGCGCAGCGCGCCGGAATAGACGAAGGCGCCGATGAACGGCGACGCCGCCAGGTGCAGGTTGCGGATGAGCTTGTGGGGGATCTGCATCGCGGGTCTCCGGAAGTGCGCGAACCGAGGGTCCGACGCGGCACGCGGCTCGCGTCAGGCTGCGATCAGCGGCAGGCCCCGCAGGGCCTGGCCGAAGACCAGGGCGACCAGGCCCACGTAGGCCAGGGCCGCGAACCGCACCGGCGCCCGCGCTGCGGGGCCGAAGAGCCGGGCGCAGGCCAGCGCCGCCAGCGGCACGGCGTGCATCGC
>JBIKMO010000444.1:0-2683 GCA_044359175.1 Burkholderiaceae bacterium
CCGTAGTCAGCAGCGAACCGCGCCTGCAGCGGCTCGGCCATCGCCTTGAGCTCCGGGTCCAGCGTGTCGTAGGCGGCCTGCACGTCGCAGAACAGCGTCTCGCCGCCCGCCTCCGGCCTTGCGGGCAGCATCAGCGCGTGCAGCGAACGGGCGGTGAGGATATGGGGCGTGAAGCTCAGGTCCGAATGGAAGGAGAGCTCCCCGGTGCCGAACATGCCGTCCGGATGCGCGTTCGAGACGAGCGACGACTGCCTCTCGGGATCGGTGTAGGGGCCGTGGCGGCGACGCGCGATCACGCCCGCCACCGTCGTGAGGCGGACCTGCTGCTCCTCGGTGAGGGGCGCGTCGCGAAACAGCAGGACGCGATGCCGCTGCAACGCATCGCGCAGTGCCGCGGCAACGGCGTCGGCGAACGCCGCGCGGGGATCGAAGCCCGACACTTCCACGCCCAGCGGCTCGGCAAGGGGACGAAGACTGAAGAACATGGCTCGGACTCCGTACGTTGCGGCACACCGCCCGAGCGTCGCGCGGCGCTCGGCGGCCTCCGCCAGGCTTTGCGCCGGCGCAAGACTCTTGCGCGGGTGCACATACTGTAAATAGAATTCGCGATCATGTCAGCGGCCGCCGAACCCGTCGCCGAAGCGCAAGCCGAGGACAACCGCACCCGCAAGGTGCCGGCCGTGCGGCGCGCCACGGCCATGCTCTGGCACCTCGGCCGGTTCCCGGACGGACTGCCGCTGTCCCGCATCGCCCGCGACCTGGACGTGCTGCCGAGCACGGCGCTGCACATCCTGCGGGAGCTGGTCGCGGCGCGGCTGGTGGCGCACGACGCCAACACCAAGCTCTACCGGCTGGGCAGCGGCGTGCTCACGCTCGCGCGACAGCTGACGCACCGCGATCCGTTCGTGCAGGCCGCGCAGCCGGTGCTGCGGCGGCTGTCGAATGCGTTCCACGTCGGCGCGTCCGTGCAGGAGCGCGACGGCGACGAGATGGTCGTGGTGGCGGCGGCCTCGGTGCTGCCGGGCGACATGGTGTCCCCCGGGGGGCGGACGCCGCTGTTCACCAGCGCCTCGGGCCGGCTGATGGCCGCGTTCAACGGGTTCTCCGAGGCCGACCTGCGGCGCGGGTTCGCGCGCGTGCGCTGGCAGGAGCCGCCGGACCAGGAAGCGTGGCTGCAGGAGGTGCGCGCGGTGCGCCGCGCGGGCCACGCGACCGACGACGGCCGGTTCCGCAGGGGCATCACGGCCATCGCCGCCCCGGTGTTCAGCGCTGACGGCAGCGTGCGCCGGGCGATCAGCATCACCACGATCACCGCGCAGCTCGATGCGCGCGGTCGGCGCCAACTCACGCGCGCGGTGCTGGACGCAGCCGCCGAGATCGCCCAGGCGCTGCGCTGAGCCCGCCGCGATGTCGACCCAGCATACGTTCCTGCGGGTGGCCGACACGACGGACGGGGTGCGCACGCTGACGCTCTCTCGCCGCGACAAGCGCAACGCGCTCGACACCGCCCTGGCCCGCGCGCTGCTGGACGCGCTTCGGGCCGCCGATGCCGACCCCGCGGTCGGCGCCGTCCTGCTCGAAGGCGACGGCCCGGTGTTCTGCGCCGGCGCCGACCTCGCCGAGTTCCGCGGCGAACGCGCGAACCCCGATGCCGAGGCCCTGCGCAGCGACCTGTTCCTGGACCTGCAGCTGGTCTTCGAGGCGATCCGCGTTCCGGTGGTCGCAGCCGTGGGCGGGCCCGCGGTCGGCGCCGGCGCCTCCCTCGCGATCGCGGCGGACCTCACCGTGATCGGCGAAGGCGCGCGGCTCTCCTGGCCCGAAATCGTGCACGGCATGGTGCCGGGCCTGATGATCGCGCACCTGCAGCGCCGCACCGGCCGCAAGCCGGCGTTCGAGCTGCTCGCGCTCGGCGAGCCGGTCGGCGCGCGCGACGCGCTCGCGCTCGGCCTGGTCAGCCGCGTGGTGGCCGATGCGCAGGTGCCCGAGGCGGCCCGCGCGATCGCCACCACGCTGGCCGGCCGGCCGCGCGCGGCGATGCGCGAAACGAAGGGCCTGTTCATCGAATCGGCCAGCCTGCCGATCCCGGATGCGCTGCGCGAGGCCCGCGCCGCATCCCGCGTGCGGAACGCCCAGGCGCGCGAGCCGCGCTGACGCCGGAGACCTCGGATGTCCCAGACCGACGCCCCCCCGTTCCGGACGATCCGCTACAGCGTCGAACGCGGCCGCGCACGCATCGAGCTCGACCGGCCCGACAAGCGCAACGCGATCAGCGTGCCGATGCAGCAGGAGCTGGAATGTGCGCTCTGGATGGCCGACGACGACACACGCGTGCACTGCGCGATCCTGAGCGGCAGCGGGCCCGACTTCTCGTCGGGCTACGACCTGGGCCAGTACGAGGCCCCCGCTGCCGCGGGTCAGGAGCACCATCGCGGTCGCAGGACCTTCGACGACGACGCCTGGCGCCTGGAGGCCGCCCAGCGCTGCCGGATGGCGCTGTTCGACATGCACAAGCCGGTGATCGCGCAGGTGCACGGCCGCTGCCTCGCCGGGGGCACGGACCTCGCGCTGCTGTGCGACCTCGTGATCTGCAGCGACGACGCACGCTTCGGCTTTCCCCCGGCCCGCGCGCAGGGCTCGCTGCCGAGCCACATGTGGCTGTACCACGTGGGGCCGCAGTGGGCGA
>JBIKMO010000443.1:0-2683 GCA_044359175.1 Burkholderiaceae bacterium
GCTCGGGCTCGGGCTCGGGCTCGGCCGCGAGCGCGGGCACGTTGCGCTCACATCGCGCGCAGCGCCACCCAGGCCGCGGTGCTCGATGCGATCGGGGTCGGCCGGCTGCACGCGGTGATCGGTGCGTCGATGGGCGGCATGCAGGCGCTGCAGTGGGCGGTCTCGCATCCGCAGCGGGTCGAGCGCCTGGTGGCGATGACCCCCATGGCGCGCACCACCGCCTGGGCCGCGGCGGTCAACGGATGCTCGCGGCGAGCCCTGACGGTGGGCGGGCTTCGTGCATGGGACGCCTGGGTGCCGCTGATGCAGCTGCTGGCCGGCCGCACCCCCGAACGGGTCGATGCCGAGCTGGGCGGTGCGGCGCGGGCGCTCGACTGGATCGCCCGCCGCACGGCCTGGTGGGTCGAGCAGGGATTCGCCCCGATCGACGGGCTCTACCAGCCCTGGGCGTACGACGGCCATGACCTGGGCACGACGCGCGGGTTCGTCGGCGACACGCAGGCCGCGCTGGCGTCCATCCGGGCGCGCACGCTGATCGCGGCCCCGCCGCTCGACCTGTACAACCCGGCCGCCGCCGCCCGCGAGGCCGCGGCGGCGATCCCCGGCGCCCGCTTCGTCGGGCTGGAGACCGACTGGGGTCACCAGGCGGCGAGCGCCGCCGACCCGGCGAGCGCCGCCCGGCTCGATGCCGAGATTGCCGCGCTGCTGCGCGACTGAGTGTCCCCGCAATTGGCCGTGCGGCTCATCGGCTGGAACTTCCGGTATTCGGCGATCAGCCTACGGTGCTCCCGGCTCGCGTATTGCACGCCGCGGTCCGAGTGCAGCAGCAGCCCCTCGGCCGGCTTTCGAAGGATCTCGTTGTCAGCGCGCCGGTGAGGCGCGCCTGGAGATAGACTGGACGCTGGCGAACGTACGGCTGGCCGATACGCCCCCGGGAGGCCGCGATGAACCGCAACCCCCCTCCGGCATGGCTGCGCTGGGGCGCCCCGAGCGCGTTGGTCGCGGGCGCACTTCTGGTCTGGTGGGCGCCTGGGGGCGCACCGGGCAGCCCCCCCTCGCGACCGTGCCCGACGATCACGCAGGCCGAGTTCGAGGCCGCCCTCGCAGGCGGGGCGGTCCGGGGCACCGCGCGCGTGTCCGCAGACGGCACCTCCGAGCTGCAGTTCGGGCCGGGCGTGACGAGCTGCGCGACCGGACGGGGCATGCTCCGTCCGTGCAAGCGCCCGACTGACCTGGTGATCGCCTACCAAGCCGCGGGAGCGGCGCCGTTCTTCGTCAGGGTGCCTGCAGGGGCCGAGTACCTGTTCCGCCCTGGAAAGGCGCCGAACACCTGCGAGATCCTCGAGCCTCGCTGAGTGATCGTGGGCAGGTCGACGAGGCTCGGGATCATCCCGACCGGCGCTACTTCCCGCGGGAACGCGTTGGCTTCGCCACGCCTGAGGCCCCGTAGTATCGGGGCCTGCACGGGCTTTCGGACGTACTGCGATCGGCCGGCTACTTCCTCGCCGTCGCGCATTGCGGATACTCCCGGAAAGAGGAGTTGGAGGTTGTCAGGGCCCTGCTCGGACGAAGGCCCGCTGGGGTCGTCCTTCACAACACGGTTCACAGCTCCGAGACGCTCAACCTGCTTCGCGAGCAGCGTACGCCCGTGTTCTAGACCGGGGACCTTTCGGCCAAGCCCATCGATTCGGTCATCAGTTGCTCGAACCGCGCAGCAGGGCGCGCAATGACTGAGCGCCTGCTCGCGCGTGGCTATCGGCGGATGACCTTCGCGAGTGCATTCCGCCGATACAACGAGCGCGTCCACGAACGGCATGATCACCAGGCTCAGCGCCTTCAGGTCGAGCAGATGGTTGTAGTCGGCCGCCATGCCGCACGTCTCGCCCACCGCGATCGGAGCACGGGTCGCGCGGGCCGCCTCGCCGATCATGTCCATGTGGTCCATGATCACCGGATCCTCGACCCCCATCGGGTCGAACGGCTCCATCGCGCGCGCGATGCCCACGACCTGGGGCCGCTTCCACAGCCCGTGCAGGTCGCACACTGTCGGACCCCTCGTCCGATCGACATCCCTTGCCGACCCTGCGCGCGCTCGCCAAGGCGGGGATGACCGCGACGTCCAGGCAGGGGTGAACGCGTCGCAAGCGGCGCGGTCGGGCGCGGGAAGCTGCCAACGCGCACTCGATGCGCTAGCATCAGATGCATGCGCACCACTCTGGACATCGACGACGACGTGCTCGCGGCAGCGCGCGAGCTCGCTCGGCGTGACCGCAAGCCCATCGGGCGTACCGTGTCGGAACTCGCGCGCGCCGGCCTGCGAGCTCCCGCGGCCGAACCCACCGCGCAGGTCGCACGCGACCCCACGCCGCGCTATGGAATCGCGCCGGTGAAGAGTCGCGGCGGGGTGGTCACCAACGAGGTCATCGACCGGTTGCGCGGCGACGACGCCTACTGACCGGCGCGGCAGGCCTGGCGTGCGCGCGCTGCTCGATGTCAACCTGCTGATCGCGCTGTTCGACGTCGACCACGTGCATCACGCGCGCGCCTGGCGTTGGTTCGAACGGCACGGCCGTCACGGCTGGGCGAGCTGCCCGATCACGCAGAACGGCTGCTTGCGGGTGATGTCGAATCCCGGTTACCCGAATCCGGTGCCGGTGGCCGAGATGCTCTCGCGCCTGCGCGC
>JBIKMO010000445.1:0-2672 GCA_044359175.1 Burkholderiaceae bacterium
GACGCGATCCCGGGCTGCGTCGCGCCGGGCGGCATGCCGCCGCCCGAGCCGATCCTCGCGGGCGACTACATGCTCGCGCGGGAGGCGAACATCGAGGCTGCGCGCGCGGGCTGACCGTTCGCGCGCGCCGTCGCGCCCGGCCGGGCGCGTCAGCCCGCGGCGGCGGGCTGCAGCGGCACGAAGCACGCGGCGGCGTGGACCCCGCCCACCGGCTCGAGCGCGGGCGCCTGGCGTGCGCAGGCCTCGGCCGCCCGAGTGCAGCCAGACCACCCGCGGCTCGGCGAGCACGTCGGCGATGCGTCGGCGCGGGTTCAGCGACGACCGCGCGCGGCGCGTCGAGCACCGCGCACCAGGCGTCAGCGGGCTGCGTGAGCTGCGCTTCGGGGGCGGCGGCGGAACCGACGACACGCCGCTGCTGCAGGAGGCGGACGCGCACCGGCCGGACGTGGGCGTGACGCTCACCGACCTCGAGGGTTCGGCCCGCTTCCGGCCGCGCTGGCCGCTCACCTGGGCGGTGCCGGCGGCGCACGCGGGCGCGGTCGCGTCCTTCGGGCGGGTGCGGGTGCTGGACTGATTCGGATCTCCGTCCGCTTGCGGAACGGACGCCGCCACGTCGGCTCGGCGCCGCTGCAGCGGGCCGGCGCGCCGCGAGCGACAATGGCGGACCGTCCACCGGAGCTGGAGCATGTACGACGACGCACACATGGAGCGCGCCCTCGAGATCTCGCGCCGGGCGCTCGACACGCCCGGCTGCGAGCCCTTCGCCGCCGTGGTGGTGCGCGACGGCGTGGTCGTCGGCGAGGGCCTCAACCGGGCCGCGCTGCTGAACGACCCGACCTCGCACGGCGAGGTCGAGGCGATCCGCGACGCCTGCCGGGCGCTCGGCACGCGCGACCTGTCGGGCTGCGAGCTGTACACCACCTGCGAGCCGTGCGCGCTGTGCACCGCGGCGATGACGATCGCCGGGATCTCGAGGCTCTTCTACGCGGTGTCGCTCGACGAGTCGCGCGCGGCGCTCGGGCACCTGCCGCAGTCGGTCCGCCGCTATCCGATGCGCGCCGAGGAACTGCGCGCGCAGGTCGGCCTGCCGGTGGACCGTCGAAGGATGCCGGCCGAGTCGCACCGCGCGGCGGACGCACGCGCGGTGCTCGACGCGTGGGCGCGCTCGCGGTCGGCGCCCTGAGCGCGCGTCGCCCCGGCCCGCGCCGCCCGACGACACCGGCCCTCGCGTACCGCGCCCTGCGCTGCGGCGCCACTCGCCGGCGCGGGTGGTCTCGCCCGGGCAGGCGAGCGGGCGGGCCGGACCGTCGATCGAGCGGGTGGCGATCAACCTGATCGATGCGCCGATCCGGGACAACGCGGGCGCGCAGCCGATCGACGCGCCGGTGGTGCGCGGCGGTCCGGCCGCGCACTTCAGCACGCTGCCGGTCAAGGCGATCGTCGCCGCGCTGCGCGCGCGGCGTGTCGGCCGCCGTGTCGCAGACCGCGGGCACCTCCGTCTGCAACCAGGCGTTCTACGGGCTGCAGCACGCGCTCGCCGGCACCCGCGTGCGCAGCGGCTTCGGGCACGTGCCCCCGCTGCCCGAGCAGGCCGCCGCGCGGCCGGGCGAGCCCAGCCAGCCGCTCGCCACCCTGATCGACGGGGTGCGGGAGGTGCTGCGCGTCGCGGCCACGCACCGGGGGCCCGACCTGCGCGAGCTCGGCGGGGCGGTGTCGTGGCGCGCGACCGGCCCGTGGGCAGCTAGCCCTCCTGCGCGTCGCCGAGCCGCTGCGCGATGTGCTGCAGCAGCGTGGCCGCGTCGCGCAGGCGCTGCGCGCTCGTGCCTCGGGCGAGCTCGTTCGCCCAACGCGCCTGGATGCGGCCCAGCCGATCGTAGGCACGCCGGCCGGCGTCGGTCATCCGCACGAGCTTCGCGCGGCGGTGGTTCGGATTCGGCGCGAACTCGACCACGCCTTCCTCGCCCAGCAGGTCGACCAGCCGCTGCACGCTCTGGCGCTGCAGGCCCATGTCGCGCGCGATCTGCGCCGCGGTCAGCGGGCCGTCGGCCAGCGCACCCATCACCTGCCAGCGGGCGCTGGTGAGGCCGAGGCCCTTCGTCATCCGGTCGCCTGCGTCCAGCAAGCGGCCGTTGACCCGGAAGACCGTCAGCACCAGCTCGGTCAGCGCTGCGCCGGCGGGCGTGTGCCTCGTCTCGTCCATTTCGCTTTAAGTGACAGTATGCTGTCAAGATGACATGATGCTGCCATTGTAGCCTGCGACGCCGACCCTTCGGTGACCCTGGATTCACAGGACCCTGAAAGCCGCCCATCTGATCGCGCTCGCGGTCTTCGTCGGAAGCATCCCCGGCCCCATCGTCCTCGGGGCGCTGGGCGACCCGGTGGCCGACCCGGCCGGATTCGCGCTGCTGATGCATGCCAAGCACGTCAGCGTCGTCGCGCTGACCATCCCCGCGCTCGCCTCCACCGTGCTCACTGGCGCCGCGCTCGCGTGGCGGCGCCGGATATCGCCCGCGTCGCAGCGATGGCTCGGCGCGAAGCTGGCGGAGCATAGGAGCTGTAACCGCCGTCAGCAACGCCCAGGTGAGCCCTGAGGAGCGTGCTGCGGCCGCCTGAAGTGCCAAGATTGGGTGCCGACGACCTCGCATGGAGCCGATCCGGCAGGTGATCGACCG
>JBIKMO010000446.1:0-2670 GCA_044359175.1 Burkholderiaceae bacterium
GCACGCCCCTTGTCATGCCGTCCGCGCCGATGAGGGGGAAGGGCCTGCGGGTTGGAACGCAGGCGGGATAACCCACTTGCCCGGGCGGTCATTCTGTGACCGGCGAGTTCATGCCTGTACTCTCCTGTGACCGACCCGTACAGATCGAAACCGGTCGGTCACCAGGAGATCGTCATGCTCGCACGTCACAGCCGACCTCGCGTCGTCGTCACCGCCGCACTCGCCGTGCTGCTCGCCGCCTGCGGCGGCGGCGAAGATGCCGCGGTCGCCACCGCACCGGCCTCGCCCACCGCGGTACTCTCGGCCGCCGCGACCGCGCCCGCCCCATCCCCGGCCCCCACGGCGGCCCCGGCGCCCGCGCCCGCAGCCACCGCGACGCCCGCGCCGTCGCAGGCGATCACGGCGACGGCCCCGACCGCCGTGCCGAAGACCGTGGTCGAGACCGCAGCCAGCCTGCCCGCGTTCTCCAGCCTGGTCGCCGCGCTGCAGTTCGCGAGCGACGGTACCGGCGACCTGGTCAACCTGCTGTCGGGCCCAGGACCGTTCACGGTGTTCGCGCCGACCAACGACGCATTCGACGCGCTGGCCCGGGAACTCACCCGCAATCCGGGCGCCACCGCCGCCACCCTGCTGGTGCCGGCCAACCGCGCGCTGGTCCGCGCGGTGCTGCAGTACCACGTGCTCGGCGCGCGAGTGCAGCGCGCCGACGTGCCGCTGGGCGCACCGATCGACCCGGTGCTCGCCGGCACGGACACCTTCCGGATCGACGCGGTCGGCTCCGGTCTCAGGATCACCGACGGGCGCTTTCGCACGGCATCGATCGTGCAGACCGACGTCGCCGCGAGCAACGGCGTGATCCACGTGATCGACCGCGTGATCCTGCCGCCCGCCACCGTGGCCGACCGTTCGATCGTCGAGATCGCGGCCGGCAACGCCAATCTGTCCAGCCTGGTCGCAGCGCTTCAGTTCGCCGGAAACGATCTGGTCTCGCTGCTGTCCGGCCCGGGCAGCTTCACGGTCTTCGCGCCCACGAACGACGCGTTCGACGCACTCGCCCGCGAACTCACCGGCAACGCCGCGGCCACCGCCGCCGACCTGCTGGTGCCCGCCAACCGCGCGCTCGTGCGGTCCGTGCTGCAGTACCACGTGCTCGGGTCCGAGGTGTTCGCCGCGGCGATCCGCAACGGTCGGGCCGTCGAGCCGGTCCTGGGCGGTGGCGCGTTCTTCCGGATCGACACCGGCGGTGCGCGTCCGACGATCGTCGACGGCCGCGGCCGCAGCGCGGGCATCGTCGCCACCGACGTCGACGCGACCAACGGCGTGGTCCACGTGATCGATCGGGTGATCCTGCCCGCCACGCAGTCGATCGTGCAGGTCGCCTCGGCGGCACCGCAGTTCTCCAGCCTGGTCGCGGCGCTGAGCTTCGCGAGCAACAACGGGGACCTGGTGAACCTGCTGTCCGGCCCGGGCGCGTTCACGGTGTTCGCGCCGACGAACGACGCGTTCGATGCGCTGGCGCGTGAACTGACGCACGATCCGCGCGCGACCGCAGCGACGCTGCTCGTGCCGGCCAACCGGGCGCTGGTGCGTTCGGTGCTGCAGTACCACGTGCTCGGCGCCCGCGTGCTGCGTGCCGAAGTGCCGCTCGGCCAGCCGATCACCCCGGCGCTGGGCGGCTCCGCGCGGTTCGTGATCCGGGAGCGTGCCGGTGCGCTGCGGATCACCGACGCGCAGCACCGCGAGTCGACGATCGTCGCCACCGACGTGTTCGCGACCAATGGGGTCGTGCACGTGATCGACCGCGTGATCCTGCCGCCGACCCACTGATCCATCGCCACGGCACGGCGATCGCCGTGCCGTGCGCCTCGTCGACGCGCGCATCCGTTCACCGGTGCGCGCGTCGTCGTTTCGGGCAGACCGGCCCCGCTCGCGTGCCGAGGGCGCGCGCCGTCAGCGTGCCGCGAGCTTCTCGAGCAACTGCTGCTGCGAGACGATCACGCGCTGCCCGCGAGGCCGCCGCCGCTCGTAGCTGCCGTCGGCGGCCATCGTCCAGGCCGACGCGTTGTCGCGCAGGTGCACCGCGATCCCCTCGGCGAGCACCCGGGCCTTGAGCTTGCGGTCGCGCACCGGGAAGGCGATCTCCACGCGTCGGTAGAAGTTGCGGCCCATCCAGTCGGCCGATGAGAGCCAGACCTCGTCGCGGCCGTCGGCCCGAAAGTGGTAGATGCGGCTGTGCTCGAGGAAGCGACCGATCACCGAGCGCACCCGAATGGTCTCGGACAGCCCGGGTACGCCGGGCCGCAGCGCGCACACGCCCCGCACGATCAGGTCGACCTTCACGCCGGCCTGGCTCGCCTGGTACAGCGCCTCGATGACCGCCGGATCCAGCAGTGCGTTGACCTTCGCGGCGATGTACGCCTTGCGCCCGGCGCGCGCCGCGTCCGCCTCGCGCTTGATCGCGGCAAGGACGTGCGCGGCGAGGGTGAAGGGCGCCTGCAGCAGACAGCGCAGGTCCGACGCCCGGCCCGTGCCGGTGAGCCGGCGGAACACCTCGTGCACGTCGGCGCAGATGTCCGGATCGGCGGTGAACAGCCCGAAGTCCTCGTACAGCCGCGCGGTGCGCGGGTGGTAGTTGCCGGTGCCCAGGTGCGCGTAGCGGCGCAGCGCGCC
>JBIKMO010000447.1:0-2665 GCA_044359175.1 Burkholderiaceae bacterium
GGGGAAGGACGCCTTGTAGCCAGGAATCTCGTGACAACCGATGCACATCGATGCCTTGCCGCGCCCCGCCTCGGCGTTGCCCGCCGGGCCCTGCGCCAGCGCGCCTGAGCAGGCGACCGCAAGGCCTGCGGCGAGCACGCGCAGAGGCGTGCGGAACCGGATCGGTCGGAACTCGCTGGAGTTGAAACGGCTCATGGGTGGCGCGTGCGAGAAGGCGTCGGTCAATCGTGTGCGATGGGGGCCGGGGCGTGCCGGAACGAATCCGCGATTCTACCCGAGCAGTCGCTTTTCCGTATACTCGACTCGCCCGGGCGCAGCGTCCGGCCGGCGCCTGCGCGTCGGGCGGGGCCGTCCATCCCAAGCAGACGGACCCCACTCATGCGATTCGAAGGCACCTCGACCTACGTCGCCACCGACGACCTGAAGCTTGCGGTCAATGCGGCGATCACGCTGCAGCGTCCGCTGCTGATCAAGGGAGAGCCCGGTACCGGCAAGACGATGCTCGCCGAGGAGGTCGCGCGCGGGCTCGGGATGCCGCTGCTGCAGTGGCACGTGAAGAGCACGACGAAGGCCCAGCAGGGCCTGTACGAATACGACGCCGTATCCCGGCTGCGCGACTCGCAGCTCGGCGATGAGCGTGTGAAGGACATCCACAACTACATCGTCAAGGGCGTGCTTTGGCAGTCGTTCGAGTCCGAGCAGCCGGCGGTCCTGCTGATCGACGAGATCGACAAGGCCGACATCGAGTTCCCCAACGACCTGCTGCGCGAGCTCGACCGGATGGAGTTCTACGTGTACGAGACGCGCGAACTGGTTCGCGCGCGCCACCGCCCGGTGGTCGTCATCACGTCGAACAACGAGAAGGAGCTTCCGGACGCCTTCCTGCGCCGATGCTTCTTTCACTACATCACGTTCCCGGACAAGGAGACGATGCAGCGGATCGTCGACGTCCACTACCCCGGCATCAAGAAGCAGCTGCTCAAGGAAGCGATGGAGAGCTTCTTCCAGATCCGCGAGCTGCCCGGGCTGAAGAAGAAGCCCTCGACGTCCGAGTTGCTCGACTGGCTCAAGCTGCTGGTGGCCGAGGACATCCCGCCGGAAGCCCTGCACTCGAAGGATGGCAAGGCTGCGATTCCGCCGCTGCACGGTGCGCTGCTGAAGAACGAACAGGACGTGCACCTGTTCGAGCGGCTGATCTTCATGGCTCGTCACAACCGTTGAGCGAGCGGCCCGCCGCGGCTGCGTCGTCCGGCACACGGGTGCCGAGTCATGCACGGGTACTCCCTGTCCGCGGCGATCCTCTTCGAGGTAACGGGCAGCACTGCGATGAAGCTGTCGAACGGCCTGTCGCGGCTGGAACCGACGCTGCTGATGTTCGGCTCCTACACGGTGGCCTTCGCCTGCAATGCGATGGCGCTCCGCACGCTGGATCTCTCGGTCACCGACGCGATCTGGTCGGGCCTGGGCACCGCACGGGTCGCCGCCATCGGCATGACCTGGTTCCGCGAGCCGGTCACCGCACTGCGGCTGATCAGTATCGCGTTGATCGTGACCGGAGTGATCGGACTGGCGTTCTCGGGTCGGACCGCCGGATGAATGCCCGCCGCCCGACGCGGAGCCGTGATTGACCGGTACCGGCCTCGCCGAATGGCCTCCTGCGGAAATCACGCTCGAGGGGACGCTGGTGCGGCTCGAGCCGCTCGGTCGGCATCACGCGGACGGGTTGCGCGCCGCGATCGCCGACGGGGGCCTCGATGCGCTGTGGTACACGATCGTGCCCCGGGCCGACGCGGTCGAGGCCTGGATCGAGGACGCGCTCGCACAGCACGCGGCGCGTCGTGCATTGCCGTTTGCCGTCCGGCGCCTGCGTGACCACCGGGTCGTGGGATCCACACGCTACATGAACGTCGAGCCCTCGCAGCGTCGGCTCGAGATCGGCACGACGTTCTATGCTGCGTCGGTGCAACGCACCGCGCTGAACACCGAGTGCAAGCGGCTGCTGCTGCGTCATGCGTTCGAACGGCTGGGCTGCATCGCGGTCGAGTTCCGCACCCACTGGTTCAACCAGCGCTCGCGCGAGGCAATCGCGCGCCTGGGCGCCAAGCAGGACGGCGTGCTGCGCCAGCACCAGCGGCTGGCCGACGGCAGCTTGCGCGATACGGTGGTCTTCTCCATCATCGATTCGGAATGGCCGGCGGTAAACCGCCATCTGGCCTTCCGCCAGGCGCGGCTGTCCGCGCCCTGATGCCGCCCGCCGACGGAGACGCCTGATGTTGATCGACTTCTTCCTGCACCTGCGTCAGGCCAAGCTCGCAGTCTCGATCAAGGAGTATCTGACGCTGATCGAGGCGCTGCGCAGCCACGTGATCGGGCCGTCGGTCGACGAGTTCTACTACCTGTCGCGCGCGACGCTGGTGAAGGACGAACGCAACTTCGACAAGTTCGACCGGGCGTTCGCCGCGTACTTCAAGGGCGTGCAGTCGGTCCCCGGCATCGACCTCGATCTTCCGCTGGAGTGGCTGAAGCGGCAGCTGCAGCGTGAGTTCACCGCCGAGGAGAAGGCGCAGATCGAGGCGATGGGCGGCCTGGACAAGCTGCTCGAGCGGCTCAAGCAGCTGCTCGAGGAGCAAAAGGAGCGCCACGAGGGCGGCCGAAAGTGGATCGG
>JBIKMO010000161.1:0-9611 GCA_044359175.1 Burkholderiaceae bacterium
CAGCTCGGGCTGCGGCCGCTCCACCCGGCGCACCACCACCGGCTTCAACGCGGCCCCCGTACGCGGGCGGGCCCCGGGTTCGCTGCTGAGTCCATGCGCTTCTGTCTCCTGTCCGGGTCAGTCCGCGGGCCGCGACGCGACGAATGCGTCGAGGACATCGAGCCGCTGCGCGAGCCACCCCGAGCCGGTCGCGACGCGGTCGCCGAGCTCCAGGTGCGGGTCGGTGCGCGCGTCGTAGCGCGGCCAGTGCGGCAGGTCGCCGCCGTTCGGGTCGCCGTCGCGCGCAAAGCGCAGCCAGGCCGCGTGCATCGTGCGGGCGAGCGCGCGGTCGGCATCGTCGTACCGTGGCCCGCCGGCGGCCGCGTGGGCATCGAGCGTGTCGAACGCGTACGGCACCTCGTCGCCGTGGTGCGGGCCGTCGCGCTGCGATGCGGGCCGGCGCGTGAACACGTAGCGCCACGCGGGCGCGCCGGCGCCCGCGATCGCGCGCGCGAGCGTTCGCGTGCCGAAGTCGAACTGCGTGTCGCCGAACAGCTCGGCCACCCGTCGGCGCACCGAAGCGTCGTCGTGCGTCGGGTAGGCGGCGGCGGCGCGCGCGGCCATCGGCCCGAAGCTCTCGTCGAGCAGTCGGCGCCAGGCCTCGAGCGTGTCCACGGTCCAGCCGGCGGTGAGCTTCGTGCCCTCGTCCGCGTTCGTACCGAGCACCGTCGGCACGGCCTGGAAGGCGCCGGCGGCGAGGGCGGGCATCTCGTCGCTCGGGATCACCACGCCGTCGCGGATCGGTCGCAGCACGCGCGGTACGGTGAGCCCGCGCATCTTCGGCACGAGCAGCGGCGTCTTCGCGAACAGCTCGCGTGCGGGCAGCGCGCGCAGCGCGTCCAGGTCGCCGCCCAGCGCGAGCCCCGCGCGCTCGGCGACGGCGAGCGGCGCGAGCGGTCGGCAGCTGCCCGGGCTGTGCAGGATCGCTCGGTCGAACAGTCCGCGCGCGCGCGGCGAGACCAGCAGCAGCGCGATCGACGCCGAGCCGGCCGACACGCCGAAGGCGGTGACGCGCGCCGGGTCGCCGCCGAACGCCGCCACGTTGTCGCGCACCCAGCGCAGCGCGGCCATCTGGTCGAGCAGCCCGTAGTTGCCCGACACGGCCTCGCCGGACTCCGCGCTCAGCGCCGGATGCGCGAGAAAGCCGAACAGCCCGGAGCGGTAGTTGAACGTGACCACCACCGCGCCGCGGGCCGCGAACGCGCGGCCGTCGCAGCGTACGTCCGAACCGCTGCCCGCGACGAAGCCGCCGCCGTGGAACCAGACCAGCACCGGCAGCGAGCCCTCGTGCGCACCGGCCGGCGTCCACACGTTCAGCCGCAGGCAGTCCTCGTCCTGGGCCGGCCCGCGCAGCACCGGGTTGGCTGCCTGCGGACAGTCCGGACCGAAGCCGGCCGCGTCGAACGGCTCGCGCCAGGGCGCCAGCGGCTGCGGCGCCCGCCAGCGCAGCGGCCCGACCGGCGGGCGGGCGTAGGGGATGCCGAGAAACGCGCGCACCTCGCCGCCCAGGCCGGTCACCGGGCCGCAGGCGGCCCGCACCGTCACGCGCACGGGCGCGCCCGGGGCGGTCGAGAGCGGTGCGGTCGCTTCGGTCAAGTCGGTCACCCTGCACGGGCCGCGGGCCGCGGGCCGCGTGGCGCGCCGCAACGCGGGCGCCCGGGCGCGGGCCCGCCCGCGGTCTGGTCGATCGAGAGGGTTCCATCGACCGACGGGGCCTGTCAACGGAAATGAAATTATGTTCCGTTCCGCGTTCGCCGGTCTCGGCACGCGCCCGCGCTCGGGACCGCCGCTCGGCTCAGGCCCCGACGATCCAGCCTTCGAGCGGATCGATCGCCGCCGGCAAGCCCCAGCCCGCGTCGCGGCGGCCCCACGCCCAGGCGGCCTGCACCAGGCACAGCACCGCGTCCAGCCTATCGGCGCCCGGGTCGTCGACGCAGGCCTCGCGCAGCGCGCCGAACCCGACCCGCAGCGCCGCCGGATGCTCGCCGGTCTCCAGAGCCGTCACCAGCCGCTCGCGCGCCGCGCGCCGCGCGGCGTCGGTGCGCGCGCCAGGAGCATCGCTCTTGTACGACGCGCGCCCGAGCACCGCGCGCGCGAGCAGTCCCGGATAACCCTCGAGCGCGACCCGCTGCGGATCGGTGCGTCCGTCCTCGAGCAGGCCGGGCAGACGGGCTCCGGCCGCGAGCAGGCGCGGAGCGCCCGCGTGAAGCATCAGTGCCACCGGCGGGTTCACCCACTTCATCGACGCGCTCGATCCTGCGCTCGCGTCGCACGAACGATGCGCGAACTTGGAGCCCGCAGGCCGGGCGTCGCACCATGCGCGGCAGCGCGCGATCAGCGCAGGCCGCGACAAGGCGCCCACCCGCGCGGTCACCTCGGCCCAGGCGCGTGGGCCGTCGAGCGGCCAGCCCTGCGCGGCGACGAACCCGCGTGCGAACCCGAACGGAAAATCGAACGCGGCGACCCAGGGGCCGGGGACTCGCAACCACGCGTCGAACGCCTCGAGGCTCGTGAGCGCCTCCAGTGCGCGCAGCGCCAACGCGCCCGCGGCGGGCGGTGCGGCGCTCGCGACCGTGATCGGCTTGCGTGCGCGCGGCGCGCTGGTGAAATCGACGCCGTGCAGGCGCAACGCCTCCAGGCCTCGGGTCGCTCGCATCGGCCGAGTATAGAGGCGGTGCGCGAGCGCATCCGGCGCCCCGATCCGTGGCGCGCCGGCCACGGATCGGGCACGGATGTCGTGCCCGCGCATCGCACGGGGATCGAAACGCGCGGCGGCCATCCGTGGCGATCGATTGTCGCCGTACCCTCGGCAGGTCGCCTCCACGGGTCCCACGCCCCGCCCCCATGAAGATCGCCTTCGGCATCCTGTCCTCGACCGAGCACCCGGGCGCAGTGGCCCAGCTCGCGGATGCGCTCGGCACGGCCCATCCGATCGTCGTGCATCACGATTTCGGCAAGCAGCCGTCGGCGTGCCGACCGCGCCCCAACCTGCGCTTCGTGCCGTTGCCGGCGCGTACCGGCTGGGGCGAGTGGTCGCTGTGCGAGGCGATCCTGCGGCTGGTCGAGGCGGCGCTGAAGGACCGCGAGTGGGAGTACTTCCAGTTGCTGTCCGGCTCGTGCCTGCCGGTGCAGCCGATCGCGGCGTTCGAGTCGTTCGTCGCGCGCCGCAGCGCCGACGTCCACATGGATCTCGCCGGGCTCGATGCGGACGCCGACCTGATGATGAGCCACGGCTGGCGTGCGTACGCGCCGGCCGGCACGCTTCGGATCCGCGCGCTGCGGGGGCTGCGCGCGGCCTACCTCGGCGGGCACGCGACCACGGTGGCGCGCCATGGCCTGGGCGTGGCGCTGCCCGCGGACGACCGCCCGCGAGCCGCGCGCGCGCGGCTCGCCGCGTCCGCGCTGCGGGCGGCGAGCCGCCTGTCGCTCGGCGGCCGACTGCATCCGTTCCACGACGGGCTCGGCTGCTTCGTGGGCAGCACCTGGTTCGGCGCGTCGCGACCGGCGTGCGACTACCTGGTCTCGAGGCGGGACGACGATCGGCTGCGGCGGTGGTTCCGGCAGGTGCACGCCCCCGACGAGTTCTACTTCCAGACCGTGTTCGGCAACGCCGACTTCGAGATCGGCGAGTCGAATCATCTGGTGGCGCCCTTCCAGGGTGCCCACCCGGCGCGCTGGGCGGTCGCGGACCTGCCGGCGCTCCTCGGGTCCGGCCGCTTCTTCGCGCGCAAGTTCCCCGACCATCCGGACGCGCCGGTGCGGCGCGCGGTGCTCGAGCAGGTCGGCGCGCTGCCCGTCCGGACGGCGCAGCCGGTCTGGCGCGGCACCGCGCCGCCGCGCGGGGTTGCGACGCGGACGATTGCGCCGCGTCCGGCGCCGGCGCCGACCGTGCGGCCGCCGGTCTGGTGGCCGACGACCACGTTCCGCCCGGGCTGAAGCCCCGGCGCCACGAACGCCGCCGGTCCGCGCCGGGTCGGTGGCCGCTCGAGTGACCGCCAGCCCCGCCCCGCGCCGGATCGGCCCGTGACGACCGACGCGGCGGCACGCTGCCGAGGAGACGGCGCGGCTCAGCCGACCGCGCGCCGCGCGCCGTCGAACGAGGCGAGCCGCAACCGCGGGCCGGCCTTCATCACCTGCCCCGGCAGCCCCCGTCCGAGCGTCGCCTGCACGCCGAGCGCGACCTCGCACAGCGCCTCCAGGTCGATGCCGGTGCGCCAGCCGCACTCGTGCAGCAGGTAGACCAGGTCCTCGGTGCAGACGTTGCCGGTGGCGCCCGGCGCGAACGGGCAGCCGCCCAGCCCGCCGATCGACGACTCGTACTCGCGCACGCCCATCGACAGCCCGAGCATCACGTTGGCCAGGCCCACGCCGCGCGTGTTGTGGAAGTGCAGCGCGATCGCCACCTCAGGGAAGCGGCGCGCGATCGCGTCGACCGCGCGCTCGACCACCGGCGGCGTGGCCATGCCGGTGGTGTCGCCGAGCGTCACGTGCCGCACGCCGTGCGCGCAGTACGCGTCGACGATCCGCAGCAGCGCGTCCACCGGCACGTCGCCCTCGAACGGGCAGCCGAAGGCGACCGCGATCGCGCCGCGCACCGGCACCCCGAAGCGCGCGGCGATCGGCGCGAACTCGGCGAAGTCGGCCAGCGCCCGGTCGACCGGCTTGTTCAGGTTGGCCTGGCTGTGGCGCTCGCTCGCCGACACGAAGCAGGCCATCATGTCGACCTTCGCGGCGGCAGCGCGCTCGGCACCGCGCGCGTTGGGCACCAGCGCGGTGAGACGCAGGCCGGGCACGCGCCGCACGCGCTCGAGCAGTGCGTGCGCGTCGGCCAGCTGCGGCACCGCGCGCGGGGACACGAACGAGGTCGCCTCGATGCTGCGCACGCCCGCGGCGATCAACGCGTCGACGATCGCGGCCTTGGTCTCGGTCGGCACGAAGGTCGCCTCCGACTGCAGCCCGTCGCGGGTGCCCACCTCGGTCACGATCACGTGCCGGTCCTCGCCCTGCGGCGCGTAGCCCATCGTCGCCTCCACGGTCATCGCACGGCGGCCGCGCCACGCGCGAGCCGCTCGATCTCGTCGTCGCGGTAGCCGAGCTCGGCGAGTACCGCGCGCATGTCGCCGCCGAGCGCCGGCGGGGGCCGGTGCACGCGGCACGGGTCGTCGGTGAACCTGATCGGGAAACCGAGCACGTCCATCGGACCGCGACCCGGCACCTCGACCGTGATCCGCATCCGCTGGTGGACGATCTGCGGGTCGTCGAACACCTCGCCGACGTCGAGCACCTTGCCGCAGGGCACGCCGGCGGCGTTCAGCACGTCGATCCAGTGCGCGATCGGCCGCGTGCGGGTCACCGCGTCCACCTCGGCGTTGATCGCCGCGCGCCGCGCGAAGCGGTCCGCGTTGGTCGCGAACTCCGGGCGCTCGCGCAGGTGGTCCAGGCCGAGTGCGGCCAGCAGCTTCGCGTACACCGCGTCGTTGCTCGGGGCGATCGCCACGCGGCCGTCGGCCGCCTCGAACAGCCCGTACGGCGCGACCAGACCATGGTCGTTGCCGCTGCGCTGCGGTCTGCGCCGCGCGGCGAACCAGTTGGTCGCCAGGTACGCGAGCAGACTCACCATCGAGTCGGTGAGCGCGGTCGACACCTCCTCGCCCCGTCCGGTACGGTCGCGACGCACGAGCGCCGCGAGCACGCCCATCGCCGCGTACGCCCCGGCCACCAGGTCGGAGATCGGCGGTCCGGCCCGCATCGGCGGGCCGTCGGGCTCGCCGGTCACGCTCATGAAGCCGCTCATCGCCTGCGCGATGAAGTCGAACGCGGGGCGCTGCGCGTAGGGCCCGTCCATCCCGTAGCCGGTCACGCGCGCGATCACCAGGTCCGGCCGGATCTCGCGCAGCGCGTCCCGGCCGAAGCCCATGCGGTCGAGCACGCCCGGGCGGTAGTTCTCGACCAGCACGTCGGCGCGACCGATCAGGCGGCGCAGCACCGCGCGGCCGTCGTCGCTGCGCAGATCGAGGGCGATCGAGCGCTTGTTGCGGTTGAAGCTCGCGAAGTACGGCGACATGCCGTCCCGTGCGCCCTCGCCCTGCGAGCGGATCGGGTCGCCGCCCTCCGGGTCCTCGACCTTGACGACGTCCGCGCCCATGTCGGCGAGGAACATCGAGCAGAACGGCCCCGCGAGGATGCGGGTGAGGTCGACCACCCGGATGCCCTCGAGCTGCATCGCGCGCTACTCCGCCTTGGCGCCCGAGTCCTTCACCGCCTTGCCCCAGCGCGCGTAGTCCTCGCGCACGAAGGCGGCGAAGGCATCGGACGTCCCGCCGCCGGGGGCGATCGCCGCGCCCGACAGCTTCTCCCGGATGTCCGGCAGCTGCAGCACCTTGTTCACCTCGGCGTTGATCCGCGCGACGATCTCACCCGGCGTGCCCGCCGGTGCGAACAAGCCCAGCCAGATGCTGACGTCCACGTCCTTCAGCCCGGCCTCGGCGATCGTCGGCACCTCGGGCATCACCGGGGAGCGCCGACCGGTGGTGACCGCGACCGCGCGCAGCTTGCCGCCCCGGATCTGCGGCAGCACCGAGCCCGACGACAGGATGGTCACGTCGACCTGCCCGCCGATCACGTCGGTGATCGCCGGGGCGGCGCCCTTGTAGTGGACCTGGGTCAGCTTCATGCCGGTGGCCGACCGCAGGATCTCGCCGAACAGGTGCCCGACGCTGCCGCTGCCCGCGGTGGCCCAGGTGATGCCATTGCCGGCGCGGCCGGCGGCGATCATCTCGGCCGGGCCGGTGATCCGGGTGTTGGCCGCCGAGGCGGCGATCACCAGCGGCGCGGCCGAGACCTGGACGATCGGCGCGAACGACTTGACCGTGTCGTAGCCGGCGTTCGCGAGCATCCAGGGCCCGAGCATCATGTTGTCCGACTGGCCCATCACGATCGTGTAGCCGTCGGCCGGCGCGTTCGCCGCGTTGGCGATCGCGATGTTGCCGGCGGCCCCGGGCCGGTTCTCCAGCACGAGCTGCCAGCCGGTGGCCTCGGCGAGCCGGGTGCCCACGGTGCGAGAGACGAAGTCGGTACCGCCGCCCGGCGGGAACGGAATCAGCAGTCGGATCGGCTTGGACGGCCACGCCTGCGCGCGCGCTCCCGACGCGCCGGCCGCGAACGCGGCACCGGCGGCGGTGGCCCGGAGGATGCGGCGGCGAGCGCCATCGGGGTGATCGTTCATCTCGGTGTCTCCTCGGTGGATGCCGCCGACGGCGGCGCGGGGGTGTCGGTCAGCCGGATCGCGCGCGCCGGGCAGACCTCGACCGCCTCGCGCGCCAACGGACCCTCGTCGTCCGACGGCTGCGGTCTCAGCAGGACCACCACGCCGTCGCCCGGTCGCTGGGTGAACAGGCCCGGCGCGATCCACGCGCACTGCCCGGCGCCCACGCAGCGATGCTCGTCGACCTCGAGCCTCATCGCCTCACCAGGCCACCGGCAGCGCGTGCACGCCGAAGATCTGCATGTCGTCCTTGAATCGGATCTGCTCGAACGGCACCGCCAGCCGCAGCGACGGCAGGCGGCGCAGGATCGCGGTGAAGGCGACCTGAAGTTCGACCCGTGCCAGCGTCTGGCCCAGGCACTGGTGGATGCCGAAGCCGAACGCCACGTGCCGGGCGGTTTCACGGTCGGGGTCGATCCGGTCGGGCCGATCGAACACGGTGGGGTCGCGGTTGGCCGCCCCGAGCGACAGGAACAGCCCTTCGCCGGCGCGCACGGTCTCGCCGCCCACCTCGACGTCGACCTTCGCCACCCGCCGCGGCGAGAACTGCACCGGGCTCACGAAGCGCAGCAGCTCGTCGACCGCGGGCCTCATCGCGTCCGCGTCGCCCGCCAGCCGTGCCCGCAGCCGGTCGTCGCGCAGCACGAGCAGCGTGCCCATCCCGATCATGTTGGCGGTCGTGTCGTGGCCGGCGCGCAGCAGCATCGCGCCGATCTCGGCGAACTCGTCGCGGGTGAGCCGGCCGGGCAGCACGTGCTCGTTCAGGATCCGGGTCACCAGGTCGTCGCCCGGCCGGGCCGCCTTCGCGTCGATCAGCCGCCGGAAGTAGGCGGCGAGCTCGCGCGCCTTCAGGCGGGCGGTCTCGGGCGTTTGCGTGAGTCCGTGTCGCGCGGCCGCGCACTCGATGATGAACCGGTGATCCTCGTACGGCGAGCCGATCAACGCCGACATCACCAGCGCCGGGAACCCGACCGCGAACGCCTGCACCAGGTCCTGCGGCGGGCCGGCGGCGACCATCGCGTCGAGCAGTTCGTCGGCGATCCGTTCGATCCGCGGCTGCAGCGCGCGGATCCGCGGCACGCTGAACTCCTGCGTGAACATGCGGCGGTAACGGTCGTGCTCGGGGTTGTCCATGCCGACGAACGCGCGTTCGTCCTGATCGACCGCGACCCGCGCCGCGGTCACCGTGGGCAGCCCGGGCTGCGCGAACCGGCCGGAGAAGCGTGCATCGTCGGCGAGGATTGCCCGGACCTGGTCGTGGCCGGTCACCACCCAAGCGTGCCCGCCGTGCCACAGCGTCACGCGCAGCGGACGTCGGTCATCGGGCGCCCGCCGCAACGCCGCCGCGGGGTGCAGGGGATCGTCGCGCCGGAACGGGAACGCCGGCGGGTCCGTGCTCGCGGGCACGGCGGCCTGCACTTGCGCTCGAGCGGCTCCTTCGGGGGACATGCGCGGGCGATGACGGGTGAGGGTTCGGGCGGTCGGCGAGGGCCGGACGGAGCAAGCTTACCGGATGCGTCCGCGCGGAGCCCGCGCCCTGCGTCCGGCGCGGCCGGCGTGCGCTCCGCGACCCGCGCCCGGCGTCCGGTTGCGGCCCGATGCGGTCAGCCTCCGCGGTGCTCGCCGGACGCGAGCATCGCCCGCAGCGCGTCGATCGCGTCGGCGTCGTCGATCGCCTTGTCGGTACGCCAGCGCAGCATCCGCGGGAACCGCACCGCGATGCCGCAGCGATGCCGCGGCGAGGCGGCGATGCCCTCGAAACCGAGCTCGAACACCATCGTCGGCGTGACGCTGCGCACCGGGCCGAAACTCTCGACCGTGGTCCGTCGGACGATCGCGTCGACCCGCGCGATCTCGGCGTCGGTGAGCCCGGAGTACGCCTTGGCGAACGGCAGCAGCGCACGCGGGCCCGGGCCCGGCGCGTCCCGGGGCCGGTCCCACACCGCGAACGTGTAGTCGGAGTACAGACTCGCGCGGCGACCGTGCCCGCGCTGCGCATAGACCAGCACCGCGTCGACCGTGAACGGGTCGACCTTCCACTTCAGCCAGTCGGCACCCTCCGCACGCGCGCGGCCGATACCGTAGGCGGCATCGACGCGCTTGAGCATCAGCCCCTCGACGCCGCAGCGCCGCGACGCTTCGCGCAGCGCGGCGAGCCCCGCCCAGTCGGGTGCGCGCAGCCGGGGCGAGAGCCGCAGCACCGCGGACGCGGGCTCGGGCATCGACGGGGGCTCGGGCATCGACGCGGCCTCGGGCATCGACGCGGCCTCGGGCATCGACGCGGGCTCGGGCATCGACGCGGCCTCGG
>JBIKMO010000162.1:0-9570 GCA_044359175.1 Burkholderiaceae bacterium
CTCGCGGCTGCGCAGCGCGAGCAGCGGCCGTTCGCCGGTTCGCTCGCCGAACTGGAGCGCGACCGCCGCTGGCTCGCCGAACGGCTGCGTCGGGGCCCGAGATGAGCGGCGACCCGCTCCAGGACCTAGCGCGCCGCAAGGGCCTGCTCACCGCTCGCGCCGAGCTCGAGCGGATGCAGCTGTCGTTGGCGCTGCACGATCTGCGCGGACTGGTACGCGCGCCGCCGCCGCAGCGGGTACGCGGCAAGCGCTCCGCGATGATCGCGGCAGCGGTCGTCGGCCTGGGCGTGCCGCTGCTCGGACGCGTAAGGCTGTCCCGGGTGCTGCGCGGCGCCTCGCTCGCCCTGTCGATGTGGCGGATCGTGCGCAACTGGCGAGGCGCTGCGCGCTGAACGCCGTCGGGCGGCTTGCGCGGCACGCCTCTCAGTGGGTCAGACGCCAGGCGGGGTCGGGGTCGAACCGGTCGATGCGGCGTGCCAGAGTGCGGGTGTGCGGCCCCAGGTCGCGTTCGAACACCCGGCCGTCGTGGTTGATCAAGAACGTGTGCAGACCGCTGCGTCCGTACAGCGCGGGCGTGGCGATCATCCCGAATCCGCGCAGCATCCGGCCCTCGACGCGGTAGTCGAACGCACCGCCTCGAGCGGACGGTCCCTGCGCGGTTAGCACGCGGTACACGTAGCCGTGATACGGACGGGCGCTGGGCCCCTCCTCGGCCGCCGCCTTCGCCGGCCCGAGCGGGGGCGGCGGCTCGCCCGGCACAGGAGGCCAGTGCAGACCGTCGCGCCGTCCAGCCCGGCTCTCCAGACGCTGGGCGTAATCGGGCACCCGGTCACCGTCGCGGTCCTCGCGCGCATAGGCGTGCTGGGCGTCGACGTAGGCAAGGAGCGCGCGGATCGCGGCCTCCTCGTTGCGCTGCAGCCTGCGGGTCTCGATCTCCGAGATGCCGGCGCGCGTATCCCAGGCCCAGCGGCCGTCCGCGGTCTGCGCCAGCGGCACCGCGTAGGGCGAGCCGCCAGCCCCCAGCAGCAGCCTCGCTCCCGCCTGCGACGTGGTTTCCACCACGCTGCCGCGCGACCACGCGACCACGAAGGCATCGCGTACGGCGGCCATCGTGGCGTCGTCCGGAATCGGCGCGATCCGCGGCGCATCGATCCCGAACAGCGGGCGCAACTCGCGACGGTCTCCGGACACGACCGCGTCGAGCAGCGCCTCGGCGGCCGCCTGGGGCGACGCGTAGGTCCGCTGGCCGCTCACGGGCACGGCGTTCAGCGGAAGCGGAGTCGAAGCCGCGATCAGGGCGGCGACGATCATTGGACGCAGGAACCTCATCGTGTCGATCTCCGTTCGCGGTTCAGCGCGTCGCCCGTTGGGGTGCGGGCCGACCGCCGGCGGCGGGGCGCGCCGCGGGCGCCGGCCGAGACGTCGGTGCGGGGCGCGCCGCGGGTGCCGGTCTGGGTGCTGGGCGAACTCCCGGTTCGGGTCGGACGGCGGGGCGCGCGGGCTGCGCAGGACGAGCCGACGGCACCGCCGGCGCGGGACGGGTCGGGGCGGGGCGCTCGAGTCCATCGAACGAGCCGCGGTCGGCGACCGCCGGTCGCGCGGCGGGCCGGCCTGCCACGGGTTGCGGCGCAGCGCGGTCGGCGACCGCCGGTCGCGCGGCGGATGGCGCTCGGGTACCGGCTTGCGGCGCACTCCGATCGAAACCCGCGAACTCGCTGCGATCGCGGCTGGTGACCGCTGCACGCTGCACCCGCTCACGCGACGATCGATCGCCGAACGGCACGTCGCGCCGATGGGTCCGGTCGTGTTCCCAGCGACCTGGATTGCGCGAATAGATCTGAGTGTTGCTGACGTGGACGTTGTTGAAGTGGTTGACGTTGATGGTCACGTCCCCACGCCCCCAGTCGAAGCCGCCCCAGATCGCGTTCGTGATCGCGATGCCGACACCGAAGGCGATCCCCGCGGCCAGCGCGGAACCCACGTAGTAGCCCGGTGGCGGCGGCAGGTAGTACGGCGGGTAGGTCGGATAGGGCCAGGGACCGTAGACCATGCCCGGGTCATAGACGGGCACATAGATGACCTGCGGGCTGGCCTGTCGGATCACGACGGTCTGCGCCTCGCGGCTCACGGTGACCTGCTCGTTCGACTTGAGGTTACCGGCGAGCTCCGCCTGCACGCGCAGCGCCTGCACCGCCGACATCGTGTCCGCGCGCTGTCCGACGAATGCGTCGCCAACCTGCTGCATCCAGTCGCGATTCGCATCCATCATCTCCAGGACCTGGGGAAACGCGACCAGCGAGCGCACCGACGCGTCCCAGGGTTGGGCGTCCGCCGCGCGAACCGCGTCGTCCCCCTTCCCCTTCCACTGGGGATTGCGTCGCAGCCAGTCGGCGGCCTGCGTGACCTCGGAGGGGTAGCCGGCGGCGATCAGGGTCTGCGATAGCAGCGCATCGGGGTACAGCGCAATCGGGGCAAGCAGCTGCCCGAGCTCCTGCGGTGTGAACGCGGTGGATTGCGCGCGGACGTCGCGGACCGCGCCGAGCGCTCCGGCCGCGACCAGCAGCACGAACGCGACCGCGGCCAGCATCGCTCGCCCCAGCTGCGAACGGACCCTGGGGGCTCCTGCAGAGATGTCATTGGATTGAGTAGCAACCATCGGAGCTCCGTGGATGGGGGCCGACTGCAGATGACCCGCTTGCCGAGGCCGGGTCTGTTGTCGCGGCAGATCTACCGGGCGGCCGGTCCGGGCGGAGCGATCGGCCGGCCTGGGGCGGGCAACGGACGGGTGGGCAGCGGGGTCGGACGTCCCGAAGGCAGCGGCGCCGCCGCTGGGGGGGCCCACCATCCATCGCCGACCCAGCCGGAATAGCCATACCCATAGCCGTAGCCGACGCCGTAGCCCGCGCTCATTCCGACGCTCACCGTACCGCTCGCGCAGCCCCCGAGGACCGCCACCGCGGCGACGATCGCGCCCCATCGACCGAGCGTTCGCGGGACCTGCGAGCCGAGCGGGGCGGTCATCGAACGTCTCCGTGCGCCCACTGCGCGAGGCCGAGCGGGCCGCCTTGCGGGTCGGCGACGATCGCCACCCGCCCGCCGCGCCGCTGCGGCGACGGCTCGAGCAGGACACGCCCCCCGGCTGCCGTGATCATGCGAATTGCGCTGCCGAGTTCGGCCACACGCAGGTACGGCAGCCAGGCGCTGAACCGCGCAGGCTCGGGCCGGGCGATCACGCCGGCGCGGGGCGTGTCGGACGAGGACAGCACCCACTCGTCCTGGTCGCCGGCGTGCACCAGCCTGCGCAGGCCGTAGTTACCCAGATCTCGATACCACGCAGCCATTCGGCCGGCGTCGCCGGCCCACAACTCGCGCCACAGCCACTCGCCATCGCGCGGTTCGCGGTCCTCGGGATCGGCGTCCACGGTTCGGATCACGCCGAAGGCGGCGCCCTCGGGATCAGAGAGCAACGCGACGCGCCCCCGTCCGAGGTGCACCCCTGGGCCGGCGAGCACGCTGCCGCCGGCTTGCGTCGCGCGTGCGACCGCGGCGTCGACGTCGGGCACCGACATCAGCCCGATCCATCGCGCCGGCGGGGTCAGGCCGTCGGGCCGATCGTCGATCCGTACCAGGCCGGCGACCGGACGACCGTCGCGCTGGGCGAGCCGGTAAGCGCGGCTGCCGACGCCACGACGCGTGACGGTCCAACCGAACGCCCGGGCGTAGAACTCGGCAGCCGCGTCGGGATCGCCGGTCAGCAGTTCCTGCCAGATCCACTGACCGTGCCGGCGACCGGACGAGCCCGTGCCGAGCGCGGGCCAGCCATCGGCGGTGGTCGCGAACGCCGAACCGGGCCGGGCTACAGCCAGCGGCGCCACCGCGAGCGCACCGAGCACGGCGCGACGGGCGACCGGCACCTGCACCGCAAGCTGCGTCCCGCGACATCGCAGGGCGGGCGCCGAGCGCTCGGGCACGCGGCTTCGGGTGACGGGCATCGGAGGCTCCTGGCATCGGGCCGAACGCCCGGCCCGGGCTGAAGTGTAGCCGACCCCCGTGGCGAAACCGTTCCGCGGTGCGACTGGTACGATCGGATGTTCGCTGGGGAGTCGTCATGGTCTCAGATCGCTTCGACCGCGCGGAGGTCCCGCTCCGCACGCACGCCCTCGCGGCAATGCTCCGGCGCGCGGGGATCGTCGCCGCACTCGGCTCGCTCGTATGCGTTGGCGCCGGTCGCGTCGGCGCGCAAGCGCCAAGCGCGCCCGCTCCGGCGCGCGGCCAGGCGCTGTACGACACCCGCTGCATCGCCTGCCACGACCGGTCGGTGCACCGGCGAGAATCTCGGCAGGCCCGGGATTTCGCTGCGCTGCGGCGTGAGGTGCTCCGATGGAGCGGCACCGCCGGCGCCGACTGGCGCGACGACGAGGTCGACGCGGTCACCGGCTACCTGAACGACAGGTACTACCGGTTCTCCTGCCCGGCGGAGGTCTGCCCGCCTGCGCCGCGCGCCGACGCTGGCGGCTGACGGATCGCGGCGGCCCTCAGGGCACGCGCCGCAGCGGAGCACGCCCGGTCGGAGCGTCGGTACGCACCGGGTTCGGGCGCGAACCGCGCGATTGCGGGACGGCCGGCAGATCGCGCCCGCTCCGACCCGAGCCGGGCCGTCCGTGCGTGGAACCGCCGGACGGCCGCGCCCCACGGCCCTCGCCGAGCGCGCCGCGTCCGCCGCGTCCGTGTCCGGGCCGTGGCGGACGGTCGTCGTCGATCGTCGAGCGCTGCGACGCAGGCGGCGGAACGAAACCGTCGGCGCTCGCGCGCGCGATCGAGCGGCGCAGCAGCCGCTCGATGTCGGCGAGCAGGCCCATCTCCTCGCGATCGACCAGGGACACCGCCGCCCCGGGGCTCCCCGCCCGTCCGGTGCGTCCGATGCGATGCACGTAGTCCTCGGGCACGTCGGGCAGTTCGAAGTTGACGACCTGCGGCAGCTGGTCGATGTCCAGCCCGCGGGCGGCGATGTCGGTGGCCACCAGCACCGGCAGCGAGCCCTCCTTGAAGGCGCCGAGCGCACGCGTACGGGCGTTCTGGCTCTTGTTGCCGTGGATCGCCGCAGCCTCGATGCCGTCTTTGCCGAGCTGCTCTGCGAGCCGGTTCGCGCCGTGCTTCGTGCGCGTGAACACCAGCACCTGGCGCCAGTCGTTGGACCGGATCAGGTGCGACAGCAGGTGCCGCTTCGAACCCTTGTCGATCAGATGGACCGACTGCTCGACCAGTTCCGAGGCGGTATTGCGACGCGCGACCTCGACGCTCTCGGCGTCGTGAAGCAGGCCGTCGGCGAGCGCGCGGATCTCGTCGGAGAAGGTCGCGGAGAAAAGCAGGTTCTGACGACGTTGAGGCAGCAGCCCGAGGATGCGCCGGATGTCGCGGATGAACCCCATGTCGAGCATCCGGTCGGCCTCGTCCAGCACCAGCACCTCGATGCCGGAGAGGTCGACGGTGCGCTGGCCGACGTGGTCGAGCAGGCGCCCCGGCGTGGCCACCAGCAGATCGACCCGCCCGGCCAGCGCGGCGATCTGAGGATTGATATTGACCCCCCCGAACACCACCAGCGAGCGCAGGTCGACGTACTTGCCGTAGGTGCGGACCGACGCCTCGACCTGGGCTGCGAGCTCACGGGTGGGCGTAAGCACCAGGCAGCGGGGCCGGCGGGGCTGCGCCCTGACCGGTCGTCCGTCGGGACCGGGGGCGCTCAGCCGCTGCAGGATCGGCAACGTGAAGCCAGCGGTCTTGCCGGTACCGGTCTGGGCTGCGGCGCGCAGGTCGCGCCCGGCGAGCACGACCGGGATCGCCTGCCGCTGGATCGGCGTGGGCGTGGCATACCCCGCATCTGCGATCGCGCGCAGCAAAGGTTGAGCCAGTCCGAGACCGGCGAACGTGCAGTCTGTCGTCATGAGGACACTTCGGGCGGCGGCCTCTCGCTCGATCGATCTGTTTCGATTCGAACGGAGCCCATCGAGGCGCATGCGCCGAGGAGGAGGGATCGGACGGGCCGCGCGATGGGATGGCTCGCGGCTCGGTCGTCGATGGTAGCACGGGCGACGTGCACGGCCGCCGACCGGGCGTCGGCTGCTGCTTATACTTGAAGGATGGACAAATCGCTGGCGGACCTGCGCAAGAGCTACGAGCAGGACGAGTTGCTCGAGGATCGCGCTTCGGACGTGCCGCTCGGGCTCTTCACGCGCTGGATGCAGCAGGCGCTCGACGCTCGGATCGAGGAGCCCAACGCGATGACCGTGGCCACGGTCGGCGCCGACGGCCGGCCCTCGACGCGCGTGGTGCTGATCAAGGGCTTCGACGATCGCGGCCTGGTCTGGTTCACCAACTACCAGAGCCGCAAGGGCCGCGAGATCGAGGCGCACCCCTGGGCCGCGCTGCAGTTCCACTGGGTCGCCCTCGAGCGCGTCGTTCGGATCGAGGGCTCGGTGCGCAGGGTCGACGACCGCGAATCCGACGACTACTACGCGACAAGACCCCTCGACTCGCGGATCGGTGCATGGGCGTCGGAGCAGAGCCGTCCGATCGCCTCTCGCGCCGTGCTGGTCGCGCGCGCCGCCGAGTTCGGCCTGCGCTACGGTCTCAACCCGCCTCGCCCGCCCCACTGGGGCGGCTACCGGCTCCGTCCCGACTATTGGGAGTTCTGGCAGGGTCGGCGCTCGCGCCTGCACGACCGGCTGGCCTACCGATTGCGCGAGGACGGCGGCTGGAACCGCGAGCGGCTGGCGCCCTGACGCCCAAGGCACGCCGCCCCGGGGCGAACATCGACCGCTGATCCGTTCATGTGATGCGCCCGTCGGCGCGATCCGGTACAAGCCGGGCATGCACCCTACCGAGCGAACTGCGGCGCCATTGGAGCAGGCCCTGTTGCGGCTCGACGACGACGTCGACCTGTACCTGAGCGAGGCCCCGGCCAGCGAGCGTCTGGTCGCCTCGCTGCGGATCGAGCCGATGCGGCTGGCCCGGCTGAAAGCCCTAGTGGACACCGGCGCCGCGTGGCTGCCCGACGTCGACGGAGCGCTGGTGTACCTCGCGGCCGACGCGGACGCCGAGAGCGAGGCCGCGCTGGTCGACCTGCTGTGCACCGCCTGTGAGGAGCGGGCGGCGCGGCTCGACGAACCGGCTTGGCTCGCGCGCTGCGGGCCGGGCCTGCTGCCATTGCTGCGCACGCTCGGCTGGCGCGACTGGCCGAGTGCGCCGGCGCACGCCGCCGACGCGGCGCTGCCGATGGTGCTGGTGCTGGACGATCTGGAGTACCTCGAGCGGCTGCGTTCGCCGCTCGCCCAGGCGCTGGCGACGCGCGTCGGCCGCGCCGATCGCGCGGCGGCTCTGCTCGCCGGCCTGGGCGCCGAGCGGGAACCGGCCGCCCGCGCGAACGCACGCGGCGTCTGACTCAGCCCAGCTCGAGCGCGTCCCGGATCGCCCGGATCCCGGCGGCGGCGCAGGCATCGTCCATCTCTCCGCTCGGCGCCCCCGAGACGCCGATCCCGCCGACGGTCGAACCCGCGGCCTGGATCAGTTGCCCGCCGCCGATCACCGCCACGTGGGGCAGATGACGGATCCCCGCACTCGCCCCCCCCGCGGCGGTGGCTGCGATGAGCTCGGTGGTGCTGCTCTTGAAGCTCACCGCAGTCCAGGCCTTGCGGACCGCCGTGTCGGGAGTGTGCATGCCGGCCAGCGGATCGCGCACCATCGCGACCGGGTTGCCCGAGCGGTCGACGACCGCGACCGCGACCGTGGCGCCCCGGCGGCGACAGTCGGCGAGCGCAGCCTGAGCGGCCACCATCGCCGCCTCCAGCGTGACCGTCGGTACGCGATCGACCGCCTTCAGGTCCTGGGCCGGGAGCGGTGCCGAGACCGCGGTCACGATCGCCGCGCAGGACAGCGAGCGCACCCGACGGGTCGGCGCCGGGAGCCGGAGCCGTACGAACCACCCTCTCATCGTCATCTCCTTCCCCCTGGGGTGCGGCCGCCTCGGCCATGCGACGCCGTGGCGACCGGACCGGGCGTCTCGACGTCCATCCCGATCGCGACCTGCGTGCACATGGTGCGACACAACGAGGCGACGAACTCGTCACGCAGTCGGTAGTAGACCTGAGTACCCTCGCGACGCTTCGCCAGGATGCCGCTGCGGTACAGCGTGGCGAGGTGCTGGGACAGGTTCGGCTGGGTCGCGTCGATCATCCGCAGCAACTCGGACACGTTGCGCTCGTGCTCGCACACCGCGCTGATGATCTTCAGCCGGATCGGCGCGGACAGCACGCCGAACAGTTCCGCGGCCGTCTCGAAGACGCGGTCGCCGTGGGAGGACGGGTCCATGTCGGTACGGTGAGCGCGGCGGGCGGAACGGAACGAGTCAGCCGTCGGCCAGGCGCCGCAGCTCGACCACGTCTTCCTCGAACATCTCACCGGCGATCCGCTGCAGCGGCCGGCCTGAACGATCGAAGGTGCAGGTGAGCGGGATGACCCGGCGCAACTGCAGCGCCGTGCGAAGCGGTTCGGCATCGAGCGTGACCGGAAACGAGTAGCCGTTTCGGCGCATGTAGGCGCGAACCGTCTGCGGATCACGATCGAGCGCCGCGGTGAGCACGCGCAGGGGACGCCCGGCGGAGGCGCGGTGCAGCGCGTCGACGTGCGCGTTGTGACGCAGGCAGAACGGACAGTACGTTGCCCAGAAGACCAGCACCACCGCACTGCCGCGCAACTGCTCGGGCCGCAGGGTCTCGCCATCGAGCAGGCGCACCGCGGGCCACCCTTCGACTCCGACCGAGGGATCGGAGGCGAGCGCGCCGCGCGCCCAAGCCCCGCTGGCCGCGACGGCACCCGCTCCCGCGACCGCGCGAATCGCGTCGCGACGCGCAGCCCACACCCGGGCCAGCCGCATCACCATCGCGCCGTCCACGTCGCGCCGCGAGCGCATCGTGGTGCCCGATCGGTGCCGCGTCCGACGGGCGCAGCCCCACCCGACCGACTCCACCGCACCGAGGCTGCCCTGAGCCCTTCGATGCGCCGCGTTCGGAGGCTGGCGCACGGACCGCGCGCCTGGGTTTCGTCGATATCGTTGCTCACGAATATGCTTATGATACGGCGAGTCGCACGCGCACGGCAGCATCCACTACGATCGCGACATCCAGGCACGCCCCGCCCACCCACGGAGACACACCATGACATCTCACGGTCGCCTCGCGCTGATGATCGCGATCGGCGTCGCGCTGCTGCCGCAGGCCTCGCCCGCGAACGCGCAGGACGTCAACCTGGGCCGCAACCTCGCTGCCACCTGCGCGAACTGCCACGGCACGAACGGCCAGGCGGTGGGAGACATGAAACCGCTGGCCGGCATGCCTGCCGACAAGCTGCTCGCAATGCTCGCGGACTACCGCAGCGGCGCCATGCCCGCAACGATCATGCACCAGATCGTCAAGGGGTACACCGAGCCGCAACTGCAGGCGATCGCGAGCTACCTCGCCGCACAGAAACCCCGTCAGTGAACAGGAGCCCTGCGATGGACACCCGTACCGATCTCCA
>JBIKMO010000163.1:0-9550 GCA_044359175.1 Burkholderiaceae bacterium
CCGCTAAAACAAGCGGACGCCTATCTGGCCCCGCAACGCCTACGATGCTGTCGCCGAAACCGCGACCTGTCTACACGGTCCGGACCGGACGCATACAGCGAGCGTGAAGCGCTCGTCGTATTTGATGGCGAACTGATTCATTGCTGCAGTCCGATCGCAGGTCAGACGGACCGTCTTCACCAGCAAGTTCCTGATGGTCAGCCACGGCAGCTTGGTGGCCGCCTCGTCGTTGGGAAACGGCCGCGGGTCGTGGCGATTTCTGAGTTGTATGTTCAGGCTCTCAATGGCCTTGGTCGCGTAGATCACCCGCCGGATGTCGGGCGGGGAAGTCCAGGAACGGTACGACGTGCTCCCACGCACGGTGCCAGGCGGCCGCGACGCTCCTGAACTTCTGGCCCCAGGGGCCGGCTGCGAAGGCCTCGAGCTGCGCGGCAGCCTGCTCCGCGTCGGTCGCCGTGGTGTAGATCGGCTTGAGTGCGGCGGCCAGTGGCTGTCGGTCCTTGGAGCCGGCGCAGCTCGGGCCGGCGCGAATCAGGTGCACGATGCAGGTCTGCACGGTCGTCTTCGGATAGACCGCGCCGATCGCCTCGCCCAGGCCCTAGAGCACGTGGACCGCGGCGATCAGGATATTGGCGGGGCCGCGCACCTTGAGCTCGTTGGACACCATGAGCCAGAACTTGGCGCCCTCGTTCTGCTCGACCCACAGCTCCAGGATGTCGCGGCTGCCGTCGGCGGCGATCCCTGGCGCCACAAGGTGCACGGCGATCCTACCGGCTCGTACGCGACGCCATCGGCAGCTGCAAACGAGTTGTTCATGACCGACTAGAGCACAGCGTGCTTCGGCTCGTAGGTCTCGTGCACCTCGAAGCCCACGACCCTTGTCCACCGCGCCAGGAATTCTCTGACAGGTGCGGCATGGCCGTCCACCGCAAAGCGACCCAGGCGTGGATGGTAGAGCGCCCGATCATCGAATCCCGGAGTCCCTTGGATCGGGTCGTCCGCGATGCCCATCAGACTGCTGATCAGCCGATCTGCAGCCTCGTGCGCGACGTGGTCGTTGACCGGCTTCAGGGTCCCGGGCAATCTCAGGACGCCCACTGCCCGGCCCGCTGGCGGCTGGCCTGCCGCCAAGCCGGCATCGAACGCTCCACGGTTGCCGAACGTCGCACTGCGGTGCGAGCGGGCGTAGGTACTGAGATCGCGTATGAGCGCCGCCCGCGACGCCACAACGTCAGTAACCCCCTCGCTCTGTTCGCGGGCCCACCAGCGGGGGAGGCTTGTTTCGTTAGGTGATCGATCGGCGCTGCGGACCATGGGCTGCGCAGTGTCCGGCGCCGAGGTTCGTGCTGGCCGCGCGTTCTGCTGAACCGGTCGCAGTGATTGAACCAGCGGCCCTTCAGTCGGAGATGCGTTCGGGCGGAGTGCCTCCGTCGTTCGGAGGGTTCGCGGCAGCAGCGGAACGCTCAACGGAGTCTGGGTGGCGACCCCTAACCCTTCGCCATTGCGGTGGAACACCTGTACCCGGACTCCCTGACCTCCGGGTCCGGTGCTGGTGACCCTTGCCCACGTGCCGTCGCGGGGGTTGACGATGTCGACGCTGTTGCGCACCCGTCGCGGCGTGAGCGTCAAGCTTGTCAGGCCCAGCAGCCCCTGTCCCGCTGCGTGGCCGCCCGCCACTGGATCACCCCGCACCGCGTCGCGGTAGCCGGCTACAGGTTGCGCATTGTCGCTCGGTCTCAGCCTGCGCGACGGGTCGGCCGCCGCGCCCGCAGCCCGCTGCGCGTCGAACAGGCTCCGACCGTCTGCGTAGGTGCTGCGCGACGTGGGAATCCAGTGCTGCCCGCCGTCAGCGCCGAGCTGCAACGGGTGCGTCCGATTCACGTTCATGTTGCGCGGATCGATCGCACCCTGCTGCAACAGGCGCTGCATCACGGCGCGGCCGTTGGTACCGCGGGCAGTGGCGGTCGGCCCGGCACTGATGTCGTGCCGCTGAGCGCTGCGATCAACAGTGAAATAGCCACCGAGATTTCGCTCGTCGCCCTTGTACGGTGGCTGGGTGACGCGAGTCGTGCGGCCGTTGGCCGGGTCGAAGAAGCGACCGCTCAAGTCCGCCTGCCGCTGCGCAGGCCGTCCACTAGGGCCCGATGGAGAGGGCGCCGCCACTGCCTGTGCGCGCGGCGGGGCAGCTGAACCATCAGTCCGCGCGTGCCTCATGGCCGCCGATGGCTGCGCGAACTGCGTGTTGAGGACGGGGTCGCGACGCAAGGGCGCTGACACACACTGACCTGCCAGACGAACGTCCAGCGTCGCTCGGTTCCAAGGTACCTGCCCGAGCGTCTGCCCGTTACCCGCCGACGGACCGACCTGCGCTGCGGTGCCGGGCGTGCCACCCAGCGTGAATCCAGAGCCGCTCCGAAGCGGAATCTGCAGGCCACTCGACTGCAGAAGACCGTCCTTCAGGGGGGTGCCGGCACGCAGCTGCTCAGGACCGAACTGAGCCGTATGGGGAACGGTCAGTCTCAATCCGTTCCAGTTGACCTGCCAGAGCGTCCGCACGTTGGCCCCGGGCGGACCGAGCGGCGTCGCTGTGCCCGGCGTGCCACCCATCGCTAATGCATCAGGGCTCCGCCGCGGTGTCTGCTGGCTATTCAGCTGCGACAGCCTGTCCATCAGAGGCGTGGCAGCACGCGGCTGCTCCAGCCCGAACTGACCCGCGAGGGGAACGATCGGTGCCAGCCCGTTCGAGTTCACCCGCAAGACCGTCCGGGAATCGGCCGCCGGCCGACCGAGCAGCGTCGCGGCGCCCGGCGCGCCTCCCCCTCTCAAGCCGTACGTAACAGGAAACCCGGAGCGATCCGTGACCGGTGCGTGCGATACGCGATCAAGCATCTTCCGCCCCTGCTTGGCCACCCCGTTGCGATACGGTCACGACTCGGCGAGTTGCCGAGTCATTCGTCCGACCGCTACCGCAGACGACGCCACCCGTCATGACGCGACTGCGCGATGAGGATGTGCGAGGACGCTACGTGATCGGGGTGATCGCCGTCCAGCGAATTCTCTGCACCGCAAGGTTCCCTGAGTTCACGGCTCTCCGACCCCTTGAACGCTCGCAGCCCAAGTGGTCGGCCATGAACAACTCGTATGCCGCCGATGGTGTGGCGTACGAGCCGCTGAGATCGCAGATCGATACCAGGACGGCGGTGGGATCAGATCGAGAAGCGATATCGCGAGTCGGCCGAACCCGAACTCCTGAGGGCGTCGCTGTGGATGAGCGAGGCCAGCACCGCGATCAGGGCGCAAGAAGCGCACCCGCGCCCCGGGCGCGCCAGGGTGAGCGCGCCAGGATCAACCTCAGGGCGCGACCCGCCCCGCACATCACCGCATGCAGCGCGACGCCCGCTTCGCCCTTGAGTCCGTTGCGGGCGAGCAGGCCGTCGGTCTTCACGTGTCCGATCACGGGCTCCACGACCTGGCGCCGCTTGAGCAGTCGCTTTACCGGATCGACGGCACGCTCGCGTTCCTGACCGTGCCCGTTCGTTTCGCCGCCTCGATCGTTTCGGTCGGCAGCCACTCGAACGCGTACAGAGGCTCCAGGTACAGCAGGCCTGCCACGCGGCGGGTCGGCAGCGCCGGTCGACCCGTCATCGAGACGAACTGCGCACCGAACTCCCGGTCGAAGACCGCCCAGTCGATCACCCCCGGACAGGCGCACGAGCTCGTGGCGCAGGTTGACGATGTTGGCCAGCTCGTTGCGGAACAGATCCTCGACTCGGGGCTCGACCGGGGGCTTGGCTCGCATCGCGGCACGTCTCAGACATTGCATGGTTTCAGAGCCATTACAGCGACACCCTGCAACCCACGCCACCCTGTATCGCCCGGAAACCGGCGTGCTGTGCCGATCGTCGGGTTGTTCACGGCCGACGACCCATTGCCCGGGCGGGCCGTCGTTGAAAGATCGGTCGACCGGGCCCAGTCAGGCCAGCGCGCCCCGCGCCCTGCCATGCGCCGCCTTGACCGCATACATCGCACGGTCGGCCTCCTCAAGCGCCACCGCCGCGCTGGCGGGCGGCTTCTCGAAGGTCACCAGGCCGCAGCTCGCGGTGACCGCGAAGCCGGCACGCTCAAGCCGCAGGTCGATCGCTGAGACGAGGGTGTCGCGGATGCGGTCGCTGTCGCGCGCCGGAGCGTTTCTGAGCAGGACGGCGAACTCGTCGCCGCCGATCCGCGCCGCCGCGTCGGATGCGCGCACGCGTGCGCTCAGCGTGTCTGACACCAGCCTCAGCGCAAGATCGCCCGCCGCATGACCCTGCGTGTCGTTGAGGGCTTTGAACCGGTCGAGATCGATCAACGCGAGCGAGAACGTGCCCCCATGCCTGCGGCGCACGTCGATTTCCGCCTCGAGCACCGCGTCGAACGCGCGCCGGTTCGGCAGTCCGGTCAGCGCATCGGTGGCTGCACGCTCCTCCGATGCGTGGTAGTGCCGGCGCAGCGTGCGCGCGAGCGCCACTGCGAGGAGCGAGGCCGCGACGGCGACGCCGGAGTCGATCGCGCGGGTGATCATCGGTTCGCCCTCGACGCTCTGGCCGATCGCCTGCAACGCGACCGCCACGACGATCGTCACGACCACATCGACGCGCCGCTGGCAGTGCAGGGCCACCGATACGATCGGGAACACGTAGAGGGCCTCGAGCCGAAAGACATCCCCGGTGAGCACGTCGATCGCGCAGATTGTCGCCATCGAGAGCAGCGCGCCCAGCAGCGCACGCCGTGGCGCCAGGCCGCCAGGACGCAGCGCCCGGTCCACCCAGTTCGCGACGCGCTCTGCGCGTGAACGGTGATCGTCGGCCACCACCTCCGACGTGCGGGCCCGCAGGCGGGATCGATCGGGACCGAGGGGTTCCAAGGGGCGACTCATCCCAGGACTGCGCGGGTGGGAGGGTGTTGAGCGAGATCGTAACGCGAGCGCGAGGCCGCGGACCGTTGGTTGCTGCCGGGCACTGCCCGCCGCGTTCAGGGCTTCGCGATTCGGTTGCGTGCGACGTCAACCCTGCTGGCTGGCGCGCTCTAGCCGCCGGTGGTCGTCGGCCCGCTTCGCCGCTTCGTTACCGAGGGGGCCCGGTCGGGATGGCTTCGCGGTTGGGTCGCTCAGGTCCGGGATGAAGACGCAGTCCGTGGAGGAACGCACCGGGATCGACGCGGTTGGCGTTGAGCTGTCTGTTCATCTCGAAGACCAGCCCGAGCAGCGCCGAATCGGCCCGCTCCAGGCGCTCCAGCGCTGCACGGTAATTCCGGGCCGTCTGCTTCGCCGCATCGTCCGCCCAGGAGTCGGGGTGCGACAGCCGCGTCGGATCCGACAGGGCAATCAATCCACGGGTGTTGATGCGGTTGCCAGGGCCCCTAGCGAAGGGCGCCAGCCCGGCCACCTCGATCGCGAGTGCCAGATCCTTCGCCGCCCCGTCGTAGTCGCGCACGGCATTCACGTAGGCGTCGCTGCGGTCCTCCACCAGCTTGGCGACCGCGAAGTCCATCGATCGATCAAGCAGGTTACCGATCCAAGGCGGATTCATGCCGGTCCCGGGCATGTTCTTCCAGTGCTCCAGTGCGATCCGGGCGGCAGCGAGCGTCTGCACCCTGGGCGAGGTCACCTGGTCCGGGTTGAATCCCGCCTTCTTCAAGGTGTCGAGCCCGCGACCTATCCGGGCGCTCTCGTGCGGGTCGATGGAGCGCGGGGGCGGGGCTGGCGGCGGCTTGCCGACGAGCCGTCGCAGCGCCTCAAGGCCGATGGCCTCGTCGTTCGGTTCGCGGCCGTTGCCGGGAAGGCGCGACTGTCCGCTCCTCACCGCGTCTACCAGGACGTTCCTTTGGGATGATCCCCCGTACGCGGTCACTGTGTCCGCAGGACCCCGAAGAGCGATGCTCTGTCGCTGCAAGAGTAACGCTGCGTCCACGAGGGCTCGGCGGGCGCTGCTCAATCTCTTGCCGAGGGCGGTGGGATCGCGACGTTGACCCTGTTGCAAGCCTGCGAGGATGCCGTCGAGTCGGCTGGTCCGCTGGAATGCATCCAGCAGGTTCTGTTGCGATTCGAGGGGCGTTGGCGTCGGTGCCGATTGCCACTGCGACGACCCCGCTGTCGCAGCGAGGAACACTGCCGGGAATCGACCGGGCGGAGGGACCGTTGCTGCGGACATGGGGACGTCGGCGCCGTCGGTGAGACGGCCGATGGGCGTGGAGGGAACGCCTCCCGGCAGAGCGTGGCTTATCGTCCCCGGACCGTGCAACCTGGGGCGAACCCTAGGGCGGCAGGGCGCCGCGCCCCGGGTGCACCGGTGCGCCCTTGGGCGCGCCAGCACGCCTCGGGGGCACCCGGCCGACTGGCCGTTGCACGGGGTCACGCAACGGTCAGCGGCTCAGGAGCCGGGGCGCGTAAGCCGTCGATGCGGCGCGGGGGGAGGGCCGGCGATGACACGTCCGAGACGGCCGATGATCGGCGAGGAGCAGCCAGGGCGTGATCGCCGTCATCTGGGTGGCTGTTGCATCGCCGTTCGGGAGCCCCCGTTCGAACGATCCCTGCGACGTCGGGTTCCGCGCGACCGTGCGGGCGGTGGAACGCATCGATCTCACGGCCGGCTCGCGAGTCGACAGGCTCATTCGCGCAGCGAACGGCGGTGTTCGCGCCGGTCGGAGGGTACAGTTGTAGCAAGACCCCGCGCGATGCGCATCCCTGGAGACGTCACCCCATGGACTACACCCGTTTCGGCCACAGCGGCCTCGAAGTGTCCCGCCTGTGCCTGGGCTGCATGAGCTACGGCGTACCCGAGCGCGGCTCGCATCCGTGGTCCCTCGGTGAGACGGAGGCCCGCCCGTTCATCCGTCGTGCGCTCGAACTCGGCATCAACTTCTTCGACAGTGCCAACGTCTATTCCGACGGCACCAGCGAGGAGATCGTCGGCCGCGCGCTGAAGGACTTCGCGCCGCGCGACGAGATCGTGCTCGCCACCAAGGTTCACGGCCGGATGCGCAAAGGGCCGAACGGCGCCGGCCTGTCGCGCAAGGCCATCCTCTCGGAGATCGATCACAGCCTGCGCCGCCTCGGTACCGACTATGTCGACCTGTACCAGATCCACCGCTTCGACCCCGACACGCCGCTCGAGGAGACGCTGGAAGCGCTGCACGACGTCGTGAAGGCTGGTAAGGCGCGCTATCTCGGCGCATCGTCGATGTACGCGTGGCAGTTCGCGCGTGCTCTGCATCTGGCCGATCGCCACGGCTGGACCCGCTTCGTCTCGATGCAGAACTACGTGAACCTGCTCTATCGCGAGGAGGAGCGTGAGATGCTGCCGCTGTGCCGCGCGGAGGGTGTCGCGGTGATGCCGTGGAGCCCGATGGCGCGCGGCCGGCTCACCCGGGACTGGGACCAGGGCAGCGCCCGGAGCGAGACCGATGCCTTCGGGCGCTCGCTCTACGCAAAGACCGCTGACGCCGACCGCAAGGTGGTCGAGGCGGTCGCCGCGGTCGCCGCGGCCCGCGGGGTGCCGCGTGCGCAGGTCGCACTCGCCTGGGTGTTGCAGAAGCCGGGTATCACCTCGCCGATCGTCGGCGCGACGAAACTCGAGCACCTCGACGACGCGGTCGCCGCGATGTCGCTGCAACTGAGCCCGGAGGAGATCGCAGCGCTGGAGGCACCGTACGTGCCGCACGCGGTCGTCGGGCACGCCTGATGGGGCTCACGGCCCGGTTCCTCATTGCATCTTCCGGGTCAGGCAGAGCGCAATCTGCGGGTAAGGGCAGACCGTGCCGAACGTAACGAACATCGCGAATGGATCGGGCAGCACGCCGAGCGCGATCTTTCGGATCAGAGCGATGCCGCGCGGGCGGCCCCAGCGAAGATGCGTCTGCCTCGGCGGCGCACCGAGCGAGCGTTCGAGGTGACCGCACCCGCTTCGCCAGCACGGACCCTGCGCAGGTCCGCGTCCGACCCAAGAAGAACGCCCGCAGTGCGAACACTGCGGGCTGGGTATGGTGGCGAATCAGGGACTCGAACCCCGGACCTGCGGATTATGATTCCGTCGCTCTAACCGACTGAGCTAATTCGCCGAGGGCGCGGAGTCTACAGCGGCGCGCCCGGCGAGTCAAAGCCTGGGGATTCGAGCCGCTCGTGAGGTACGGCGAGCGCGCGCGTCTGCGGAAACACGATCACGAATCGTGCGCCGGGCGGTCGCGCGCCTGGGCGCGCGGCCTCGATACGGACGCTGCAGCCGTGCTGCTCGGCGATCTCGCGGACGATGGCCAGACCCAGCCCGCTGCCGTCGACACCGGTGCCGAGCACGCGGTAGAAGCGTTCGAAAACCAGGTCGCGTTCGCCCTCGGGGATGCCCGGGCCGGAGTCCTCGACCTCGAGCTGCACCGGGCGGCCGTCGGCGACCACGCGCACGGTCACGCTGCCGCCGTCGGGCGTGTAGCGCAGCGCATTGTCGATCAGGTTGTTCAGCAGTTCGCGAAGCAACACCGGATGACCGGCTACGGTCGCGGGCGCGGGCGCGGGCTCGCCGGACGCGGCCGGCGCGTTCACCTCGAAGCCCAGGTCGCGCCCCCGGTCGAGCGCGGTCGGCACCCAATCGGTGACGACCTCGCGCGCGAACCCGGCGAGTTCCACCGGCGTCATCGTGGTCGAGTCGCGCAGGTTCTCCATCCGGGCGAGCGACAGCAGCTGGCTGATCAGGTGGGCGGCGCGTTCGGAGCCCCGCGCGATCTGCTGCAGCGCGCGGCGCAGCTCGTCCGGATCGTGTTCGCGCAGCGCGAGCTCGCTCTGCGTCCGAAGGCCTGCGAGCGGGGTCTTCATCTGGTGCGCCGCGTCGGCGATGAAGCGCTTCTGCGCGTTCACGTTGCGCCCCAGACGCTCGAGCAGGTCGTTGAACGCGTCCACCAGCGGGGCGATCTCCTCGGGAGCGCCGAGTGGATCGATCGGGGACAGGTCGTCGGGGGCCCGGTCCCGGATGCGCCGCTGCAGCGTCTTCAGCGGCGCGAGGCCGCGGGACAGGCCGAACCAGACCAGCATCAACGCCAGGGGCAGGATCATGAACTGCGGAAAGATCACGCCCTTGATGATCTCGTTGGCCAGGCGCGCACGCTTGTCGAGCGTCTCCGCCACCTGCACCAGGACCGGTCCCAGGTCCTGCCGCGCACCTTCGGCCAGGTCCACGTAGACGTAGCCGATCCGCACCTGGTCGCCACGGTAGGTGGCGTTTCGCAGCTTGACCTCGCCGGGCTGCGGATAGTCGTACAGCCGGGGCTGGGGCAGATCTCCGTCGCCCGCCAGCAGCTGACCGCCAGGGCCGAGTACCTGGAAATGCACGACGTCCTCGTCGTCGGCGGCGAGGAAGTCCTTCGCCGCCCGGGGAAGCGTGACGACCACACGGTCGGACGCGGTGCGCACCTGCTGGGCGAGCGCGACGGTGCGGTCGTCGAGCGCACGGTCGAACGGCGCGTCGGCGAGCGAGCGCGCCACGAGGAAGGTGACCGCGACCGACAGCGGCCACAGAAGCAGCAGCGG
>JBIKMO010000164.1:0-9514 GCA_044359175.1 Burkholderiaceae bacterium
GGGGTCGACCACGGCGGCTGCGGCGGTGTCGGTGTCGACCAGGACCGAGCAGTTCTGGGCGAACGGCGTGACTGGGACGATCGCGAGCGCCAGCGCCACGGCGATGATCAGCGCGACGCGGTGGGTCGCTGACCCCACGCGTGCTCGAGCAGGCGTTTGAGCGGCACGATGCGCAGCGCCGCCTCGTGCGTGGCCTCGAGCACGACCGGCGGCGCGACCCCGGCGTCGCACGCCTCGAGCCAGCGCGCCGCGCACACGCACCATCGGTCGCCGGGCTTCAGCCCGCGGAACCGGTACTCCGGCCGCGGCGTGGACAGGTCGTTGCCGCGCTCACGGCTGAACGCGAGAAAGGCCTCGGTGACCCGCGCGCAGACCGTATGGCTGCCCAGATCCTCGGGCCCGGTGGTGCAACATCCGTCGCGGAAGAAACCGGTCAGCGGGTCGAACGAACAGGCGAGCAGCGGGCCTCCGAGCACGTTGCGGCCGCTGCGGCGCACCGGTGGATCCGACATGGTACGAGCGCTCCTGGAGGGGCCGCAGAGGCGTCAGCTGCCGGTCTCGATCAGGTGATCGAGCACGCGGCGCTGGGCATCCTCGATGCGCAGACGCACCGGCAGCATCTCGTGATCGTACCCCAACCACAGGTCGATCCTCGGATCGCCGGACCCCGGACGCGGCGGACGGTGCAGGTGCAGCGCCCGGATCGGACCGCCCGGGGCCATCAGCACCTGGTCGCCGACCACCTCGAACCGCTCGCGCGCGACCGCTCGGGTCGAGGCCACCGGCAGTTCGTAGTGGCGGCCCGCGGTGAAGCGCTCGGGCTCGGCGCGTACCAGCAGCCCGATCTGGTAGAACACGCTCAGCCGGTCCTGGGTGCCTGCGGGCAGCGCGACCGGCTCGCCCCCGGTCGGCAGCAGGCGCTGACCTCGCGCGTCGAACGAGACCGCCCGCTCGGGGCGCGAGCCGCGCTGCTCGACGTAACGCGCCGGCTCCAGCCCGTCGGGTCCGACGCGGCCGGAGCTGCGCTGCACCAGGGTGCCGCGGTAGACCCAGGCAAGCAGGCCCTCGGCCTGCCCCGCGCTCTCGATCAGGTACGAGTCGCCCTGACGCTCGAACCGGTACTCGAGGCTCGCGACCGAGCGCTCTTCGGCGAAGTCGCCCCAATACACCCGGAAGCGCTGGCGATGGTCGGCAGGCGGGGCGGGCAGCGGTCCACGGACCGCGTCGTCGCGCGGCGTGGCGGCCAGCGGCAGCTCGAGCGCCGGCGGCTCGCCGGTCGTGCCCTGGGCGGTCTGCGCGGGCGGTTCGGCGCCGGCCGTGGCGGCTGGCTCGGGCGGTGGCGCCGTGTCCGCGGAGGCTGTGGCGAGGGGACCTGCGTCGGCCGCGGGCGCTTCGGCCGGCTCGATCGCACCGAACGCGTCGCCACCGATCGGCACGGCCTCGACCGGCGCAAGTCCGACCGGGGCGAACGGTGCGGGGGTGGCTGGCACAGGCCGTGCGCGGACCGTTCGCGCCGGGGGGGGCGGGACCGCCGCCGGCGCCGGCGCGACCGCAGGAGGCGCTGCAACCAGCACAACCGTGGTCACGGTGGGGCCGGCCTCGCGCGGCGCGGTCGCGGTGGGCAGCGACGGCAGTCCGACGATCAGGCCGCCGAACAGGGCCGCATGCAGGCCGACCGAACCGGCGACCAGGCCGAGCACGGCGGCGACGCTGCGTCGATCGTTGGCACCCATGAACCATGCTAACGCACGACCCCCACCCGTTGACGACCTTTACACCGACGAGGTCACGCCGGTTCGTCGCCGATACCGATTCGTTCCACATCAAGGACTTGGGCCGCAGGGCCACCTCGGGCACGCAGCTTGCTAGACCGGCCCGCCATGAAGATCTCGATCGAGCGGCTGTGGGGGGTGGTCCCGGTACCGGTGGTCGCGCTGGACCGGATGCCGGCCCGGCTGGTGGGGCTCAGCATGGGGGTGTTCGTGGTCGTGCGCAGCGACTACCTGGCCGACCGGCCGACGATCGTGCACGAACTCGAGCACTGCAAGCAGTTCTGGCGCGGTGGCATCGTGCTGCACATGGCGCGCTACTACGCGAGCCGAACCTACCGGCTGCGGGTGGAGGTCGAGGCGTTCCGCGCCGAACTCGCCGCATGCCCGCCGCATCGACGGCGCGAACGACTCGACGATGCCGCGCGGGCGCTGGCCGGCGGCTACCATATCGGACTCGACGTCGCGGCCTGCCGGCACCTGCTCACGTGCACCCTCCCATCGGACGACTCCTGGCCGACTTCCACCGAGGGGCGCAGTCGCCGGTCGACCTCCTCGCCGCCTGTCACCGCGAGATCGATCGACGCGACGCGTCGCTGAATGCGCTGCCCACGCGGCGCGACCGCGACGCGTGCGTTCGCGAGGCCGAGCGCGCGGCCGCTGCGATCCGCGCGGGCGAGCCGGTCGGGCCGCTCATCGGCCTGCCCTGGGTGTGCAAGGACGTGTTCGACACCGCCGGGCTGCGCACGACGTTGGGCTCGCCGATCTTCGCCGACCGGGTACCAGCCGCCGACGCCCCGGTGGTCGGGCGGCTGAAAGCCGCCGGCGCGTTGCTGATCGCCAAGTCCAACACGCCGGAATTCGCCGCCGGGTCGCAGACCTTCAACCCGGTCTTCGGCGCAACCCGCAACCCGCACGATCCGAGCCGGACCTGCGGCGGATCGTCGGGGGGTGCCGCGGTCGCGCTGGCCACCGGGATGGCGGTGGTCGCCGACGGCTCGGACCTCGCCTCGAGCCTGCGCAATCCGGCGAGCTTCTGCGGCGTCGTCGGGATGCGGCCTTCGACCCGACTCGATCCGTCGCTCGCCGACGGTGCGAACGCATTCGACCTGCTGTCGATGATCGGGCCGATGGGCGCGTGCGTTGACGACTGCCGGCGGGTGCACGAGGCGATGTTCCTGCGCCCGACCCCCCGCCCCGTGGCCGCGTGGCTGGCGCGCGATGCGGCCCGACCGCCAGCGAAGCCCGCCGGCGCACTTCGCGTGGCCTGGTCTGCCGACCTGGGCGGACTGCCGCTGCAGGCGCCCGTGCGCGCCGCGTTCGAACGGGCGATCGGTGCGCTGCGCGACGCCGGGGTGGCGCTGGTCGAGGCCTTCCCCGACTTCCAGGGCGCGGACGAGGCGTTCATGACCCTGCGCGGTCTGTACTTCGTCGAGTGGCTCGGCGAACTGTACGAGACCGAGCGGGCACGGATGAAGGACTCGGTCGTGTGGAACGTCGAGCAGGGGCTGGCGCTCGACGCCCGCCGGATCGCGCACGCGCAGCGGCTGCGCTCGGCGGTCTTCCGGCGCACCGCCGCGTTCATGGCCGGGGTCGACGCGTTCGTGTTGCCGACCTCGCAGGTGCTGCCGTTCGCGCTGCAGCTGCCGCACCCGACCGAGATCGACGGCGTGCCGCTCGCCCACTACGTCGAATGGCTGAAGACCTGCTACTGGATCAGCGCGAGCGGGCACCCCGCACTGTCGCTGCCGTGCGGTCGTGCCCGCGACCGCGACGGCGCGATGCTGCCGGTCGGTCTGCAGGTGGTCGGACGATGGGGTGAGGACGGCGCACTCTTCGAGGTCGCCGGGACCCTCGAGTCGATCCTGGCCCCCCTCGTACGAGCAGCCAGCTGAGCGCTCGGACGACGTGAAGGTCCCGTAGCGCGCAGACCTCGAGGCGGTGTCGAGGAGCGAAGCCGTACGTGAGTACGACGCGCACCGCAGGCGCTGCAGCGGCACGCGCAGCAGGTTCGTCCACGCCGTCTCAGCCGAGTCGCAGCGGCCGGTTGGGCAGTTCGTCCGGATTGGGCTGCCCGTCGGCGGGGAACGCCGCGGCCAGCGCCTGCGCCAGCAGCCGCAGCGCCTCGAGCACGCCGTCCTCGGGTTCGCCGCGCCGGCAGGCCGCGACGATCCGCTCGCACGCGGCCGGCCACACCGCGGGGTCGACGCGTCGCATCGCGCCGCGGTCGGCGACGATCTCGACCGCGCGGTCCGCCCACAGCAGGTAGATCAGCACACCGTTGTCCTCCTCGGTGTCCCAGATCCGGAACGCGGAGAACACTTCGACCGCGCGTGCCTGCGCAGGGGTGCCCCGCCACAGCCCGCCGGGGCCGAGCGAGGACTCGACCGCGAAGCGGATCTCGGCGCGGTGCTGACGCTCGCCTTCGGCGATCGCGAGTTCGATGCGCCGCATCGCGTCCGGCGGCAGCACCCGCCGCACGTGCCAGGCACCGATCCACAGATGGCGCAGCCAGCGGCGCGGGCCGCGGAGACGGCTCACGGGCCTGCCCTCCGTTCAATGGAGCGAGTGATGCGAGGCGGGGTTGTCCACGCCGGCGCCGCCCCGGCGCCCACGGCGCACGCACGGGTGTCGCATCGTCTACCAGTCACCGGATGCCCCTCCTCCGCCGAAACCGCCGCCCCCGCCGCCGAAGCCGCCCCCCCCGCCCCCGCCGCCCCAGCTTCCGCCACTGCCCCAGCCGCCGGGCAGTTCGACCGGGGCGTCGCCGATCGTGCGGCGTCCGGTCTGTCGCAGCCGGCCACCCGCACCGCCCAGCAGCAGCACCAGCAGGAACACGCCCAGCCCGAGCACGCCACCGAGCGCCGCCGATGCGAGCAGCCCGCTCGAGGCGAAGCCCGCACCGGCGCCGGCCGCGGTGGCGCCGACGACGCGGCCCAGAAGCCGAGACATCGCGAGTCCGATCATGACGGCGAAGAAGGCCAGCGGCGCCAGCAGATCGGTCGCGTCGAACGCGGCCTCGGACCCATCGGCGCCGGGCACCCGAGGCGCGGGCAGCGCCTCGCCGGCGATCCGTCGGCCGAGGTCGTCGATCGCCGCCTGCAGCCCGCCGGCGTAGTCGCCGGCGCGAAAGCGCGGGGCGATCGCCTCCGCGATGATCCGCCGCGCGGTCGCGTCCGGGATCGCGCCCTCCAGCCCATAGCCGACCTCGATGCGCACCCGCCGGTCGTCCTGCGCGACCACGATCAGAACGCCGTCGTCGATGGCGCGGGCGCCGCGGTCGCCGCTGTCGCGCCGTGCCTGCGCCTGACCGCGGCCAAGCTTCCATGCCTCGGCGACCCGGATCGCGTACGCCTCGATCGGTTCGGGCTGGGTGCTGCGGACCATCAACACCGCGACCTGGGCGCCGTGGCGCTGCTCGATCGCGGCGAGCGCGGCCTCGAGCTGCTGGCGCTGCGCGACGCTCAGCGTGCCGGTCTGATCGGTCACCCGCGCCTGCAGCGCGGGCACGGGCTGCTGCGCGAGTGCGCCGAACGCCAGCAGCAGCAGCCCAAGGACTGCGCCGACGCGCAGCCCTCGCAACGCGCTTCGGGCGGCCGCCACGAGCCGAAGCGGAGACACCCTCCGCGACCGCGGCGGCGCCGCCCCCGGGGCACGGCCGAACGACACGCGCGCCTACTGCTTCGCCGGCGCTGGGGGCTTGCCGAAGTCCACGGTCGGCGCGCGCGAGATCTCGCGTTCGTTCTCGACCGAGAACTGCGGTTTGACGGGATAGCCGAAGGCCATCGCGGTGAGGTTGACCGGAAACTGCCGCACCAGCACGTTGAACGATTGCACCGAGTCGATGTACCGCTTGCGGGCGACCGTGATCCGGTTCTCGGTGCCCTCCAGCTGGGCCTGCAGATCACGGAAGTTCTGGTCGGACTTCAGCTGCGGGTAGTTCTCGGCGACCACCAGCAGCCGCGAGAGCGCACTGCCCATGTCCGCCTGGGCCGACTCGAACTGCTTCAGCGACGCCGGATCCGACGGGTCGACCCGGATCTGCCCGACCCGCGAGCGTGCCTCGGTCACCCGCGTGAGCACGTCCGCCTCCTGCTGCGCGTAGCCCTTGACCGTGTTGACCAGGTTCGGGATCAGCTCGGCACGGCGCTGGTACTGGTTGAGGACCTCTGACCAGGCCGACTTGGTCGCCTCGTCGGCGGACTGGATGTCGTTGTAGCCGCAGCCGCTCAGTCCAAGGGCGAGCACGACCGCGGCGAAGGAACGTTTGAGCACGGAAGCCTCCACGAATCGGAGCGCCGGATGCGCGACCGGTGTCGCGTAAGATACTCGAAGCCCGTGCAGACGCCGTGCGGGCCGCGCCCGCCGCGGCCCGCAGACGCGCGCGGCCACCGTTCAAGGGCGCCCCTGCGTGCGCCTGCCGACGCGCGCCGACCGATGGATGACCGATCCTCCGCCGACGGCCAGCTCGCGATGTTCGAGCACCAGGCGTCCGCGGCCTCGGACGCTGCGGCCCCGGTGCGCCCCGCCGCGGTGAGGCTTGCGCTGCCCGAGCCGCTGCACGACCGCCGCCACCTGCTGCGGCTGGGCACCTCCTCGTGGTCGTTCGCCGGATGGTGCGGACGGGTCTATGACGGATCCGGCCCGCCGCCCGACGAGTCGCGGCTGTCGCGCGACGGCCTGCCCGCATACGCGAGCCATCCGCTGCTCGGTGCCGTGGGCATCGACCGCGGCTTCTACTCGCCGCTGTCCGCGCAGGACTTCGCGCGCTACGCGGCGCAGGTGCCGCCGGGCTTCCGGTTCCTGGTGAAGGCGCCCGCGCGGCTCACCGACGCGGTGCGGCGCGACACGCACGGCCGGGGCGTCGAGCCCAACCCCCACTACCTCGACGCCGCGCTTGCGGCCGAGAGCTTCGCTCGGCCCGCGATCGACGGCCTGGGCGCCGCGCTGGGCACGCTGCTGCTGCAGTGCTCGCCGCTGCCGAGCGGGATCCTCGCCGACGTCCCGGCGTGGATCGCGAAGCTGTACCGGTTCCTCGCGGCGCTGCCGCGCGGACTGCCGGACGGCGCCGGCTGGGCGCTCGAAGTCCGCGATGCGGCGCTGCTGACGCCGCGACTGATGGATGCTCTGCGCGACGCCGACGTCGGCTACTGCGTCGCGGTGCATCCCCGGATGCCGCCGCTCGAGCGTCAGTTCCGGGCACTCGACCACCACGAGCGCGGCACGCGCGGGCCGCTGATCGTGCGCTGGTCGCTGCACGACGGCCTCGACTACGCGGCGGCCCGCCGGCGCTACGCGCCTTTCGACGCGCTCGTGGATCCGGACCCGGCGGTCCGCGAGGCGATCGCCGAGCGTGCGGCCGCGACGCTCGCCGCGGGCTGGACGGTGACCGCGATCGCGAACAACAAGGCCGAGGGCAGCGCGCCGCTGACGATCGCGGCGCTGGCGCAGGCGATCGCGCGGCGCGCGTGAACCGCGCCGCTCAGGCCGGGCGGGCCAGACGCGCAGCGAACTGCTTGCGGAACTTGGCCACCTTCGGACCCACGACCATCGTGCAGTAGCCCTGGTACGGGTTGCGGGCGAAGTAGCGCTGGTGATAGGCCTCGGCGGGCCAGAACCGCGGCGCGGGCAGCACCTGGGTGACGATCGGGTCGCGATGGACGCGCTGCCGCTGCAGTTCGTCGATCACCGACCGGGCCGCGTCGGCCTGCGCATCACCGTGGGTGAAGATCACCGACCGGTACTGCGTTCCGATGTCGTTGCCCTGCCGGTCGGGCGTGGTCGGATCGTGGATCGCAAAGAAGACCTGCAGGATGTCCCGATAGCCGATCCGCTGGTCGTCGAACGTGATCCGCACGACCTCGGCGTGGCCGGTGACCCCGTCGCAGACCTGCGCGTAGCTCGGCTCGTCGACGTGGCCACCGGCATAGCCGGACACCACGTCGGTCACGCCGTCGAGCTCGAGGTAGACCGCCTCGAGGCACCAGAAGCAGCCGCCGCCGAGGGTCGCGGTGTCGATCGTCATAGCAGGTCCAGTCCGAGTCCGGTGAGCGAGCCGAGCGCGCACATCGCGAACCACGCCCCGACCACGAGTTCGGGGCCGTCCTCGCGCGGCACGCCGAGCACGGCGCTGACGCCTTCAGCATACAGCCGGAAGCACGCTGCGCAGGCGAGCAGGCACACGATGATCATCGGCATGAAGAACAGGCCGCACGCGGCGACCAGCAGCGGCAGCGTGCCCCAGGTCGCGACCGCGAGGCTCGAGCGCAGGTCGCGGCGCCCGCCGCAGAACGGCGCGAGCCACGCGAGCACCGCCGCGAGCGCGAGCGGCCCGAGAAACGCGATCGCGAAGATCACCAGCACGCTCGCTGCGCCGAACAGCGGCGTGGGCGACCAGCCGTAGGACGGGCTCCAGTCGGTATTGAGCCAGCTCCAGCCGACCTGGTGCGCCGCCGCGATCACGGTCGCGAACCCGAGCAGCATCGTCACCAGCCGTCCCGAGGGCGCCGGATGCGCGGACAGGTCGGCCCAGGACGCGCGCGGCCAGACGAGCAGCAGCAGCAGTCGTCTCACCGGTCGGTCTCGGGTCGTCCCGGATCGTCCGCACCGGGCCCGGTCCGCTCGCCGAGCCGACGCAGCAGCGCCGCGCGGTGCTCGAGCAGCGCGGTGGCCGCGCGCCCGAGGCCGCGCGCCTCCAGCGCCAGCGTGAGCGCGAGCAGCCGTCGGTGGGCGGCCGGGCGATCGACGGCCCCGTCCGCCGGCGTGTCGGCCGCGATCCGCACGATCGCCGCATCGAGATCGCGCAGCGCATCGACCTCGGGCGGCAGGCAGCCGGCGTTGCGCAGCACCCGGTAGGCCACCCGCAGCTCGTGCGGCACCCCGGCCAGGTCCTCGTCCGGCAGCGGGCGGCCGGCACCGGGCAGGCGATCGAACTCGCCGCGCTCCTGGGCCTCGCGGATCCGAGATTCGACCAGATCGTCCAGAGCCTTGAGCATCGTCGCACCGTCCGCCGCCGGGCTGCGGCGGACGCCGCGCCGGACTAGGGCTGGGTCCTGACCGCGCGCCGCGCCGCGTCTTGCTTCGCGCGCTGCACCGTGGTGTGCAGCTGCGTGGCTCCGGTATGGTACTGCACCGGCCAGCCGATGCCTCGCCAGTCGGCTTCGGCGGCCGCGTGCAGCGTGAAGTACGGATCGGCCAAGTGCGGGCGCGCCAGCGCGACCAGGTCGGCGCGACCCGAGATCAGCAACGTGTTGACCTGATCGGCGTTGGTCACCGCGCCGACCGCCATCGTTGCGATGCCGGTCTCGAGCCGGATCTGCTCGGCGAAGGTCGCCTGGTACATGCGCCCGTATACCGGCCGCGAGGCCGGATCGGTCTGACCGGTGGACACGTCGATCAGGTCGCAGCCCGCCGCCGAGAACGCCCGGGCGATCTCGACGGAGTCCGCCCCGGTGAGCCCGCCCGGGATCCAGTCGGTGGCCGACAGCCGCACGCTGATCGGCTTGCGCGCCGGCCAGACCGCGCGCACCGCCTCGAACACCTCCATCGGCCAGCGCAGCCGGCCGGCCGGCGAGCCGCCGTACGCGTCGGTGCGGCGATTGGTCACCGGCGACAGGAAGCTCGCGAGCAGGTAACCGTGCGCCATGTGCAGTTCGAGCATGTCGAACCCGGCGGCGTCACTGCGCTGGGCGGTGGCCACGAACTGAGCGAGGATCGTGTCCATGTCGGCGCGGGTCATCTCGCGC
>JBIKMO010000448.1:0-2626 GCA_044359175.1 Burkholderiaceae bacterium
TACCACGCGTGGGCGTACGACCTGGACGGTGCGATCCGGGCGATCCCGCTGAAGTCGGGCTACGAGGGCACGCGGTTTCGCGACAGCGAGGCCGCCCGCGGGCTGGTCGCGGTCGCGCACGTCGAGAACTACCGCGGTTTCGTGTTCTGCCGGCTGTCCGAGCGCGGCCCGGGCTTTCGCGAGTGGTTCGGCGATTCGCTCACCTCGATCGACAACATGGTCGAGCGCTCCCCCGAGGGCCGGCTCGAGGTCGCCGGCGGCGTGCTGCGGTACCTGCACGACTGCAACTGGAAGATGTTCGTCGAGAACCTGAACGACACGATGCACCCGATGGTGGCGCACGAATCCTCGGCGGGCACCGCCAAGGCGCTGTGGGCCGGGCAGCCGCAGGATGCGCCCAAGCCGATGGCGATCGAGCAGCTCGTGCCGTTCGCCTCGAGCTACGACTTCTTCGACCGCATGGGCGTGCGTGTGTTCGCCAACGGCCACGGCTACACCGGCGTGCACGGCTCGCTGCACTCGAAGTACTCGACCATTCCCGAATACGAGGCGGCGATGGTACGGGCCTACGGCGAGGAGCGCGCGCACGCGATCCTCGGCGAGGTGCGTCACAACACGGTGTACTACCCCAGCCTCACCATCAAGGGTGCCATCCAGGCGATCCGGGTGGTCCGCCCGATCGCACCCGACCGTACCGTGATCGAGTCGTGGACCTTCCGTCTGGCCGGCGCGCCCGAGGCGCTGCTGCGCCGGACGATGACCTACTCGCGGCTGATCAACTCGCCGATGTCGGTGGTCGGGCACGATGACCTGCACTGCTACCGGGCGATCCAGCAGGGCCTCGCCGCCTCCGGAAACCCGTGGATCAGCCTGCATCGCGACCACGACCCGACCGAGCCCGGGCGGGTCGACCGGGTTGTCAAGGGCACCAGCGAGGTGTCGATGCGCAATCAGTTCCGCGCGTGGGCGGCGATGATGGCACCGCAGGAGGCAGGGTGATGTCCGACATCGGGTTCGGCGACGACGATGTGGTCGCGCTCGTGGTGCGCGAGGCCCGGCTGATCGACGAGGCGCGCTGGGACGACTGGTACGCGCTGTACGCCGAGGACGCGCTCTACTGGGTGCCGCTCGTGCACGGCCAGGCCGACGGCGAGGATCACACGTCGCTGATGTACGAGGACAAGCTGCTGCTGCGCATCCGCATCGAGCGCTTCTCGAACCCGCGCTCGTACTCGCTGCGCCCGCCGGTGCGCTGCCAGCACGTGCTGCAGCGCCCCGAGGTCGACGAGTCCGACCCGGTCGCCGGCCGCTGGGTCACGCGCACCTCGCAGCTGTACGTCGAAGCGCAGGGCGAGCGCCAGACCGTGCTCGCGGCCACCGTCAGGCACACGGTGGTGCGCATCGACCGGGCGCTGCGCATCCGCCAGAAGCGGATCGACATGCTGAACTGCGACGCCGCGCTGCCCTCGATCCAGCTGTTCCAGTGACCGTGACCGACGCGTCCGCCGATGCGACCGTGCACGCGGCGCTGCGCCGGGTCGCCGCCGCGCACGGCGCGCGCCCGTTCCTGCACGTGCTGCCGCAGGTCGCGGCGCGCTACCGGATCGAGCCGCAGGTGCTCGATTACGCGACCGCGCTCGCCTCGGTCGATGCGATCGCCGCGCACTGGGCGGGCGCCGGCTACGGCCACGGCCAGCGCGTCGGGCTGATGCTGGAGAACCGGCCGTCGTTCTTCCTGCACTGGCTCGCGCTGAACGCGCTCGGCGTGTCGGTGGTGCCGATCAACACCGAGCTGCGGGCCGCCGAGCTCGACTACCTGGTCGAGCACAGCGAGCTGGTGGCCGCGGTGGCGCTGCCCGGGCGGGTCGACGACCTGTGCGCGGCCGCTGCGCGCACCGGGCGCGCGGTGCGCGTGCTGCCCAGCTTCGACGACGAGGCGGGGGCCGCGCAGGGCGTCGTGCCGCGCGGCCTCGCCGGTCTCTCCCCGCCGGCTGCGCCGGCGCCGCACGCCGACCCGCCCGACCTGCGTACCGAGTGCGGGCTGCTCTACACGTCGGGTACCACCGGGCGTCCCAAGGGCTGCGTGCTGCCCAACGCGTACTACCTGATCGCCGGCGACTGGTACCTGCGCGCGGGGGGGCTGTGCACGATCCGCCCCGGCCTGGAGCGGCTGCTCACGCCGCTGCCGATGACCCACATGAACGCGATGGCCTACTCGACGATGGCGATGCTGCTGTCGGGCGGCTGCGTGGTGCCGCTCGACCGCTTCCACCCGTCGCAGTGGTGGGACGCGGTGCGCGAGTCGCGGGCCACGATCGTCCACTACCTGGGCGTGATGCCCGCGATGCTGCTCGGGGCGCCGCCGTCGCCCGCCGACCGTGAGCACGCGGTGCGCTTCGGCTTCGGGGCCGGGGTGGACCGGCGGCACCAGGCGCCGTTCGAGGCGCGCTTCGGCTTTCCGCTGCTGGAGGCCTGGGCGATGACCGAGACCGGCGCGGGCGCGGTGGTGATCGCCCATGCCGAGCCGCGTCACGTCGGCCGCTCGTGCTTCGGGCGGCCGCAGCCCGCGCTCGAGCTGCGGATCGTCGACGAGCAGGGCGCGGACGTGCCCGACGGCATGCCGGGC
>JBIKMO010000449.1:0-2623 GCA_044359175.1 Burkholderiaceae bacterium
CGAATGGTGCGGGACCCGCGCGCCGAATTCAACCCGGCCGCCTGTGGGGCCATCGAGCCCGTCGGCGGGTCGGGCAGACTGGCCGCTGTGCTAGAATCTCAGGCTAGGCTTTTCTCAAGCAATTCGCGCTAACTGGTTCTTTTTCAAGGATTTTCGGGAGCCCTCATGGCCGTCGAACGGACCCTTTCCATCATCAAGCCCGATGCGGTCGCCAAGAACGTGATCGGTCAGATCTACGCGCGCTTCGAGGCGGCCGGGTTGAAAGTGGTCGCGGCCCGGATGGCGCACCTGTCCCGAGCCCAGGCCGAGGCGTTCTACGGAGTGCACCGCGAGCGACCGTTCTTCAAGGATCTGGTCGACTTCATGGTGTCCGGTCCGGTCATGATCCAGGTGCTCGAGGGTGACGGCGCGATCCAGCGCAACCGCGACCTGATGGGCGCCACCGACCCCAAGAAGGCCGCGCCAGGCACCCTGCGGGCAGATTTCGCCGACAGCATCGATGCCAACGCCGTCCACGGCTCGGACGGGCCCGACACCGCCCGTCACGAGATCGCGTTCTTCTTCGCCGGGATGGACCTGCACGGCCGATGAACGAGACGGCACCGGTCGAGCTGCTCGGGCTGGAGCGTTCCGCTCTGGTCGCGCTGTGCCGCGACTGGGGGGAGAAGCCGTTTCGTGCCCAACAGCTGATGCGCTGGGTCCATCGCCGGTACGAGGACGATTTCGAGCGGATGTCCGACCTCGCCCGCAGCTTCCGTGAGGCGCTTTTGGCGCGCGCGCGAGTCCGCGGACCGAGCGTGATCGGCGACCACACCTCGGCAGACGGCACCCGCAAGTGGTTGCTCGACGTTGGGCAGGGCAACGCGGTCGAGACCGTGTTCATCCCGGAAGCCGGGCGCGGCACGCTGTGCGTGTCCACGCAGGCGGGCTGTGCGGTCGACTGCCTGTTCTGCTCCACCGGCAAGCAGGGGTTCGCGCGCAACCTCGGCGCGCACGAGATCGTCGGGCAGCTCTGGCTCGCCAACCGGCTGCTCGGTGCGCGCGCGCGGCCGGCCGAGCCCGACGACGGAGCCCCCGCGGACGACCACGACCGGGTGATCACGAACGTGGTGTTCATGGGCATGGGCGAGCCGCTGCTGAATTACGACGCGACGCTCACCGCGCTGCGGATCATGCTGGACGACCATGGCTACGGACTGTCGCGGCGTCGCGTGACCGTCTCGACCTCCGGGGTCGTGCCGATGATCGACCGGCTTCGCGAGGATCAGCCGGTGGCACTCGCGGTCTCGCTGCACGCGCCGAACGACACGCTGCGCGACCGGCTGGTGCCGCTCAACCGCAAGTACCCGCTCGCCGAGCTGCTCGCCGCGTGCAGGCGCTACCTGGAGCGCGCGCCACGCGACTTCGTCACCTTCGAGTACGTGATGCTCGACGGCGTGAACGACTCCGACGCGCAGTCGCGCGAACTGATCGCGCGGGTCCGTGACGTGCCGTGCAAGTTCAACCTGATCCCGTTCAACCCGTTCCCGGGCGCGGGGCTGCGGCGCTCGCCGCCGGAGCGTGTGCAGGCGTTCGCCGCGCGCCTGTCGGATGCTGGGATCGTGACCACCGTGCGGCGCACGCGGGGCGACGACATCGACGCGGCCTGCGGTCAGCTCGCGGGCGACGTGCTCGACCGCACGCGGCTGGCCGAGCGTCGTTTGCGCCGCCCGGTCGTGCTGGCGCGTGTCTGAACGGGGACGTCGATGCGGGCCGCCCCTCCCGTACCACGCAACGCCGGTCGCGTCGTCGTCGCGATGTGCGCGGCGTTCGCGGTGCTCGCCGCGGGCTGCACGTCCGTCCAGGAGACCACGCAGCCGGTGCGCGATGCGCGTGCCGCGGACGGGCGCAGCGGCGTCCGTACGACCCCGGCGTCGCCGCGGGCCGAAGCTCGGATGCCCGATCGGCCGGCCGATCCCTCCCGCGCCGAGGCGGACGAACGGCGCCGCGCGCAGATCCGCCTGGAGCTCGCCGCGGGGTTCTACCAGCAGGCGAACTACGCGCAGGCGCTCGAGGAGCTGCGGGCCGCCCTGGCCGTCGACCCGAATCTCGCAGCGGCGCACGGCTTGCAGGGTCTGGTCCTGATGGACCTCGGCGACCGGGCGCGTGCCGAGGAGTCGTTCCGGCGTGCGCTCGCGATCGCGCCCGAGGACTCGGAGATCCTGAACAACTACGGGTGGTTTCTTTGTCAGACAGACCGCCCGCGCGAGGGCATCCTCCAGTTCCAGGCGGCGCTGCGCAATCCGCTGTATTCAACCCCCGCGCGCCCGCTGCATAACGCTGGGGTGTGTTCGCTCCGGCTGGGCGATGCCGAGGCCGCCGAGGGCTTCTTCCAGCGCTCTTTCCAGCTCGATCCGCGCAATCCGGTCGCGATGTACCACCTGGGCGAGATCTACCTGAGGCGCAACGACCTGGAACGGGCGCGCTTCCACTCGCAGCGGCTGCTGTCGAGCTACCCGCCAAGCGCCGAGACCTTGTGGCTGGCGATCCGCGTCGATCGAAGAGTGGGCGACCGCGACAGCGTCGCCAGCCTCTCGTCGCAGCTGCGCCGCCAGTTCCCGTCCTCGCGCGAGGCGACCCTCCT
>JBIKMO010000450.1:0-2616 GCA_044359175.1 Burkholderiaceae bacterium
GCCGCGCTCGCCCGCGTGCTGGACACCGCGTTCGAAGGTGCAGGCGATCCCGCGGGCGCGAACGCGCGCGCGGTCGCGATCGTGCACGCCGGCCGCCTGCTCGCGAACCGGGGCGCGCCCGGCTTCGCGCCGGGCACGCGGCTGCACGGCTGGTCGATGACCAAGACCGTGATCGGAATGCTCGCGCATCAGCTCGCCGCCGAGGGCACGCTCGCGCTCGACGCGCCGGTGATCGCGCAGTTCCCGCCGTCGGCGGCTCCGGCCTGGGTCGAGCGCTGGCGCGCCGACGCGCGAGCGAGGATCACCGTGGCCGACCTGCTGCATATGCGCGACGGGCTGGCCAACCGCGAGGAGTACGGTCCGCTGGGCAGCGTGCCGCAGATGCTGTGGGGCGAACCGGATGCCGCGGCGTTCGCTGCGCAGGCGGCCGCCGAGCTGCCCGCCGGCACGCACTGGCGCTACCTGAGCGGGTCGACGAACCTGCTCGCGCGCACGCTGCGCGCACGCTTCGCGACCGACGCCGACTACCTGGCCTACCCGCGACGCGTGCTGTTCGATCCGATCGGCGCGCGCACCGCGCTGATCGAGACCGACGCCTCGGGCACCTGGGTCGGCTCGTCGTACCTGTGGGCGAGCGCAGCCGACTGGGCACGGATCGGCCAACTGCTGCTCGCCGACGGCCGCTGGGGCGAGCGGCCTGTGCTCGCCCCCGGCGTGCTCGCCCGGCTGTCGGCGCCCGCGCGGCCCGACGGCGCGGGCCGCGGCTACGGCGCGCAGGTATGGCGCGCGGGCGATCCGCGGGCGGGCACCTGCCGCGGCCGGGGACTACCCGAGGACCTGCTGACGATGAGCGGCCACTGGGGCCAGCTGGTCGCCGTGGTGCCGTCGCGCGAGACGGTGATCGTGCGGCTCGGCTGGACCTTCGATCGCGCGCGGTTCGATCCGTGCGCGTTCGTCGGCGAGGTGCTCGCGACGCTGCGCTGACCGGGCCGCAACGTCGCGCCTGGGCGGCCCCGTGGCCGCGGCCCGCCCCGACGGCGCGAGACCGTGACCGGCACCGCGGTCAGGACGCGTGCGCCGGTCGCCGCAGCGGCACGATCGCCGCGCCGTCGCCGTGCGGCCACTGCGCGAGCAGCGCATCGCGCGCCTGCGCGGCCGCCTGCGCGTGCCGCTCGCGGACGTGGCCGTAGCCACGGATCCGTTCGGGCAGCGACGCGAGCTTCACCGCGAGCGCGTGATTGTCCGCCTCGAGGCCGGACACGATCCGCTCCAGATCGGACTCGTAGGTCGCGAGCACCTCGCGTGCGAGCCGGCGCTCGGGCGAGCCCCGGAACGGATCCAGGACGGTACCGCGCAGCCGCCGCAGCGGCGCCATGAGCCGGAACGCGGTCATGAGCCACGGGCCGACCTCGCGCTTGAGCGTCTGCCCGGTCGCCGGGTCGCGGCGGCCGAACGGCCCGCCGGCGACATGGAAGCTGACCCGGAAGTCGCCCTCGAAGGTCTGCTCGAGCTCGCGCCGGAACTCGGGCCGCGCATACAGGCGCGCGACCTCCCACTCGTCCTTGTGAGCCATCAGCTTGAACAGGCCGCGGGCGACCGCGCGCGCGAGCGCGTCGCCACGGCCGAGGCGCGCCTCGGCCTGCCGGACCCGCTCGACCGCGGCCGCGTAGCGAGCTGCGTAGGCCGCATCCTGGTAGTCGGCGAGGAACGCGGTCCGCGTGCGCAGCAGGCCGTCGAGGGTCGCCGGCATCCTCGGATCGAATCGGACCGTCTGCACGACCGCCGGGCCCGATCCGGCCGCGATCCGCTCGACCGCGGCCGGATCGTGCGCGGCTCGCCGCCCCCACAGGAACGCCTGGCGGTTGGCCGCGACCGCGACGCCGTTGAGCTCGATCGCCCGGTCGATCGCGGCGAGCGACAGCGGCACCAGACCCCGCTGCCACGCCGCGCCGAACAGCACCATGTTCGCCGTGATCGCATCGCCCATCAGTGCGCTGGACAGCCTCAGTGCCTCGAGCGCCAGGCCGCGCTCACCGAGCGCGCCGGCGAGCTTCGCGGCGAGGGCGTCCGCGTCGGGGTTCCAGTCGGGGTTGCGCGAGAACTCGGAGGTCGGGACCATGTCGGTGCAGACCACACCGCCGCTGCCGGGCCTCAGCTTCGAGAAGGCCTCCTCGCCGGCCGAGACGATCAGGTCGCAGCCGATCAGCGCGTCGGCCTCGCCGGCGGCCACGCGGGTCGCGGTCAGCATCCCCGGGTCGGGCGCGAGCTTGACGTGCGACAGCACCGCGCCGTACTTCTGCGCGAGCCCGGTCACGTCCAGGTTGGACGCGTACAGACCCTCCAGGTGCGCGGCGACCGCCAGGGTCTGGCCGATCGTCACGACGCCGGTGCCGCCGATGCCCGCGACCACGATCGCGTACGCGCGGTCAGGCCGCGCGATCGTCGGCTCGGGCAGGTCGCGGAACGCCGCGTCGCCCGCGGTCGCCGCGGCCGCGAGCGGATCGGCGCCGACGCCCGCGCCCGCGGCCTTGCGCAGGCGGCCGCCCTGCACGGTCACGAAGGACGGGCAGAAGCCCTCCTGGCACGAGAAGTCCTTGTTGCACGAGCTCTGGTTGA
>JBIKMO010000165.1:0-9420 GCA_044359175.1 Burkholderiaceae bacterium
GACCGACCCGGACGCGCCGCAGCGTTCGGTGACGATCGAGATGAAGACCACCTTTCTGCGGCCGGCGACCGGGCGGCTGCGCGCGATCGGACGCTGCGTCCACCGCACCGGCTCGCTGATGTTCTGCGAGGGCGAAGTCCTCGACGCCGAGGACCGCACGGTCGCGCGTGCCAGCGGCACGTTCAAGCTTCGGGTCCTGCGAGACGGGCGTATCGGGCCGCCCGCCGAGGACTGACTCCACCCGAACCGCCCCCTATTCCGGAGATTCTCGTGAATGCACCCCAGGCCTCGATCCGCGCGCAGGTATCCGAGCAGGAATGGCAGCTCAGGGTCGACCTCGCTGCCGCCTATCGGCTGGTGGCGCTCCACGGCTGGGATGACCTCGTCTTCACGCACATCTCGGCCCGGCTGCCCGGTCCGGAGCACCACTTCCTGATCAACCCGTATGGCCTGATGTTCGAGGAGATCACCGCCTCGTCGCTGGTGAAGATCGACATGCACTGCCGACCGGTGCTGCCGACGCCGTTCCGGGTGAACCCGGCGGGGTTCGTGATCCACAGCGCGATCCATGCGGTGCGCGAGGACGCCGGCTGCGTATTGCACACGCACACGCGCGCCGGAGTCGCGGTCTCGGCCCATGCGCGCGGGCTGCTGCCGATCTCGCAGCAGGCGACGGTGATCCTCGGTTCGCTCGCGTATCACGACTACGAAGGCATCGCGGTGCGCGAGGACGAGAAGGCGCGGCTGCAGATGCACCTCGGGTCGGCGAACTACCTGATGCTTCGCAACCACGGCTTGTTGACCGTCGGTCGCGACGTCGGCGAGGCGTTCCTGTACATGTACACGTTCGAGGCGGCATGCCAGATCCAGGTCGGCGCGCTCGCGGGCGGCGAGGTGACCGAGGTCGGCGCCCCCGTGCTGGGCACGGTGCGCAACGCGCTGTCGGTGCAGCGCGAGGCGTTGCCGGTATCGGCGATCTTCGCGGCGTTGAAGCGCAAGCTCGATCGGCGCAATCCCGGGTACGACCAGTGAGCCACGTGCGGGCAGCGAGGCAGACGCGATGAAGGACTTCGACGGCCGCGTGGCGGTGATCACCGGGGCGGGCAGCGGGTTCGGGCGGGAGTTCGCCCGCCTGGCCGCATCCCTCGGCATGCGGCTCGCGCTCGCGGACGTGCAGGCGGACGCGCTCGCTGCGACCGTGGACGAACTGGCGACGCGGGGCGTGCGGGTGTTCGGCGAGCCCACCGACGTGTCACGCGGCGACCAGGTGGATCGGCTGGCCGAGCGCACGATGGCAACCTACGGGGCCGCCCACCTGGTGTTCAACAACGCCGGCGTGGCGGTCGGCGGCCTGGCCTGGGAGAGCTCGGTTCTCGACTGGGAGTGGGTGCTCGGCGTGAATCTCTGGGGGGTGATCCACGGGGTGCGGGCGTTCACGCCGATCCTGCTGTCGCAGCCGGACGGGGGGCACATCGTCAACACCGCGTCGGTCGCCGGGCTGGTGAATCCGCAGATGATGGGGGTCTACAACGTCAGTAAGCACGCGGTGGTGTCGCTGTCGGAGACGCTGTTCCACGACCTGCGGCTGGTCGGCGCCCGGGTCGGCGTGTCGGTACTGTGCCCTGCGTTCGTGCCCACCGGCATCGGGGACTCGGCGCGCAACCGGCCGGCTGGGCTCGCGAACGACACGCCGCCCACACCGTCGCAGCGGGCGCTTCAGGCGCAGCTCGAGAAGGCGGTGAGCTCGGGTCGCATCGGGGCTGAGCAGATCGCCCGGGCCACGTTCGATGCGATCCGCGACGACCGCTTCTACGTGATCACCCACGACGCGATGATGCCGTCGATCGAACTGCGACTGCAGGACGTGGTGCAGCGACGCAATCCGACCGACCCGTTCACCTACAAGCCGGGTGTCGCGGCGCGGGCGGGGTGACGTGAGCGTGGACCGGTCGATTCGCACCGGCCGCTTCGTCGACGTCCAGGCGGGTATCCGACTGCACTGCGCCGAGGCGGGCGACCCGGCCTCGCCGCCGCTGCTGCTGCTGCACGGCTTTCCCGAGTTCTGGTACGCGTGGCGTGACGTGCTTCCCCGGCTCGCGGACCGCTGGCACGCGGTTGCCCCCGATCTGCGCGGCTTCAACCTGTCGAGCCGGCCCGCGGACGTCCAGGCCTACCGGGTCCCGCAGCTGGTCGCCGATCTGGACGGGCTGATCCGCGGGCTGGGCCACGAGCGGGTCGTGGTCGTCGCGCACGACTGGGGCGGGGTGGTGGCCTGGGCGCTCGCAATCGCGATGCCGCATCGGGTGTCGCGGCTGGTGATCGTCAACGCACCCCATCCGGTGCCGTTCGCGCGCCAGCTGGCGTCCGACCCGGATCAGCAGGCGGCGAGTGCGTACATGAACTGGCTGCGCCGACCGGGCGCCGAGACGGCGCTGGCGCGCGACGACTACGCGCTGATGGAGCGTTTCTTCGTCGGCCCGTCCGTACCGTCGTGGTTCGACGCGCCGACCCGGGCCGCCTACCACGCCGCCTGGGGTCAGGCGGGCGCGCTCGCGGGCAGCCTGGCCTATTACCGGGCCTCGCCGCTGCATCCGCCGGCTGCAGACGCACCGGGCGCCGCTGGGGTCGAGCTCGCACCGGAGCGGTTCCTCGTGCGGGTGCCGACGCTCGTGGTCTGGGGCGAACAGGACCGGGCGTTGCGGCCTGGGCTGCTCGAGGGGTTGGACGCGGTCGTTCCGGAGCTGACCGTGGTGCGGCTGCCCGAGTGCTCGCACTGGGTCCCGCATGAGGCCCCGGAACGACTCGCGCTGCTCGTGGACGCGTTCGCCGCCGGCGCGGCCGGTCCGCGGTGACCCCACCGCCGCGCCCGGGGCGGCCGGATGCCGCGCGGGCGGTGCTGCTCGACGGCGGGTGGTCGGTCCTGCGGGCCGATGCGGCACGCGTGCGGCTCGCGGTGTTCGTGGCAGAGCAGGGGTTCGCGGAGGCTCTCGAGTGGGATGCGCACGACCCGGTGTCGCTGCACGTGGTCGCCTACGCGGACGATGCGCCGATCGCCACCGGCCGGCTGCTGCCGGACGGGCGGATCGGCCGCATGGCGGTACTGCGGGACTGGCGCGGCTGCGGCGTCGGCGCACGCCTGCTGGAACACCTGGTGTCTCGCGCGGCCGCACGCGGCGACACGCAGGTCGTGCTGTCGGCGCAGGTCCGGGCGATCGGGTTCTACGAGCGGTACGGGTTTCGGGCCACCGGCCCGGTCCACGACGACGAAGGCGTACCGCACCGCAGGATGCACCGGCTGCTTGGCGATTCGGGACCGCTGTGATGCGATCCGCCCAGGCACGGCACTCAGGCGATCGGCTCGAACGGCTCGACATGCCGGCCGCCGCGGGCCAGGCGATCCTGCCCTGCGGCATCGGCCGCGGCTTCGAGGCGCCGCAGCCATCGCGGCAGCGCCGGCGCCGCGATCCCGGGCCAGACCTCCATCCAGGTCTCGCGGAGCCCCTCGGGCCGCTGACGTCGGTCGGGCCGCCGCAGCAGGCGCGCACCCGGCACCGCCATCGCGTCACGCAGCCGTGCGAAGCCGTCGCGCACCTCGGCGGCATCCGCCGGGTCGGCTTCGAACCAGACGTAGACCTGCAGCGACCCAGGCGGGGCGCCGTCGCTCAATCGATCGCCTTGAGCGCGTAGGGCAGGGGACGCAGCTGCAGCGGCGCACCGCCGGCGAGCAGCATGCCCGCCTCGACCGCGGCCACCTGCGACTCGAACAGCAGGTCGAAGCCGCCGTCGCCGTCCGGGGCGGCGAGCACCACCTGACCCGAGGGTTCGCCACCGGCGGCGGGCACGACATCGGAGCCCGGCTCGGGCTCGGGGCCCCTGCCGTGTGCGGCGAACATCCGCCGCTTCAGCTTGCCTAGGTACTGGCTGCGGGCGACCACCTCCTGCCCCGGGTAGCACCCCTTGCGGAAGTTCACGCCGTCGACCGATTCGAAGTTCAGCATCTGCGGCACGAATTGCTCCCACGTGCCGGCGACGATGCGCGGAATGCCGGCGAGCACCTCGGTGCGGCGCCAGGCGGGCGCATCGAGCGGCTCCGCCGCCGACCGCAGCGCCGACCAGGCACGCGCCGCGTCCGCCTCGGGGACCACCAACAGCCAGCGCGGACGGTTAGCGGCGCCCGGGAGCGGAGGCAGTCCGACCAGGTGCGCACCGCCCTCGGTCACCGAACTGCCGTCGGCGGCCGGTACCGAGATGCCGAAAGCATCCGCCGCAGCCTCAGCGACCGACGCATCGAGCAGCCCGAAGGTCGCGTACGCGTCGCTCGCGTCGGCCACCCGCGCCTTCGCGCGGAGCACGAACATCGCCAGGCGACGGGCGAGCGCCGAGGCGAGCGGCCGTGCGACGGCGAGCCGCAGCGAGCCCGCGCCCGGATCGCGCCAGTAGCGGAACGTCGACTGGAGGCGACCCTTGGCGGTGCAGTAGCCGCCCCACCGGGCCTCGCCCGGCATCAGGTGTTCCACGTCGTTGGTGATCTGGGCGTGGAGAAAGCGGGCCGCGTCGTCGCCGGTCACGGTCAGCAGCCCGACGTCTGCCAGGGGGGAGACCGCGGGGCCGTCGGGCAGCCTGGGCCCGCCCACCCGCAGCGCCGGCCCGTAGGCGTCGACGCCCAGGTGAGCCCCCACGGCCGTCGCGAACCGGGCGACCGCGTCAGCGGTCCAGGCGGAAGGTCCGGCTCGCTGCGGTTCGACGCTCGACATGCGCGCGTATTATAGGAGGGCTCTCAGACCGGCCGCCGATGAACCGTCTTGTCGCAGTGTCATTGCTCGGGCTGGTCACGCTCGTGTCGGCCGTCTCCGGAGCGTGGTGGTGGTATGAGCGGGTGCCACTCACGCTCGCACAGCCCGAGGTCCAGGTCGAGATCGACCGTGGGATGGCTGGAATGGCGATCCCCGCGGCGCTGCGCCGACAGGGGGTGGAGGTTCCGGACCTGGCATACGCGATCGCGATCCGTTTGCGAGGCGACGCGCAGAAGATTCGCGCGGGCAACTACGAGATCGCTGCGCCGGTGACCCTTGCCGCGCTGCTCGACCGACTGACCCGCGGCGACGTGACGCTGCGCGACCTGACGCTGATCGAGGGCTGGACCTTCCGGCAGGTGCGGGCGGCGCTCGCGCGGCACCCGGACCTGCGCCAGGACTCGGCTGGACTGTCCGATGTCGAGCTGCTCGAGCGGATTGGGGCCGAGGAGCGCCACCCGGAGGGTCTGTTCGCCCCAGACACCTATGCGTTCGCGCGGGGCAGCAGCGATTTCGACGTGCTGCGCCGCGCCTATCGGCTGCAGCGCCGGCATCTGGAGCGCGCCTGGCAGGAGCGCCCGCAGGGTGCGAACGCGCTGCCGCTGCGCTCGCCCTACGAACTGCTGGTCCTCGCGTCGATCATCGAGAAGGAGACCGGGCGCGAGGAGGATCGCGCGAAGGTCGCCGCCGTGTTCGTCAATCGCCTGCGCCGGGGCATGATGCTTCAGAGCGACCCGACCACCATCTACGGTCTGGGCGAGGCCTTCGACGGCAATCTGCGTCGACGCGACCTGCTCGCCGACACGCCCTACAACACCTACACCCGCACCGGGCTGACCCCGACCCCGATCGCGATGCCGGGTACCGCGTCGATCCGCGCGGCGCTGAACCCCGCACCGATCCGCGCGCTGTACTTCGTCGCCCGCGGCGACGGAACCAGCGAGTTCTCGGACGATCTCGCCGCACACAATCGTGCGGTGGCGCGCTACCAGCGGAGGGGGCTGTGACCGCGGACACCGGGCGGTTCGTATCGTTCGAGGGCATCGACGGCGCCGGCAAGAGCAGCCATGTCGAATGGTTCGCCGCGCTGCTTCGCCAGCGCGGCCATCGGGTGACCGTGACCCGCGAGCCGGGCGGCACCGAACTGGCCGAGGCGATCCGCGAGTGGCTGCTGCACCGGCCGATGTCGATGCGGGTCGAGGCCCTGCTGGCCTTCGCGGCCCGGCAGGACCACCTGGACCGCCTGATCCGCCCAGCGCTCGCAGCCGGCACCTGGGTGGTGTGCGACCGGTTCACCGACTCGACGGTCGCCTACCAGGGCGGTGGACGCGGGATGCCGCTCGCGGACATCGGGGCGCTCGAGGCCTGGGTGCACGCGGATCTGCAGCCCGATCGGACGTACTTGTTCGACGTCGAGCCACGGACCGCCGAGCAGCGTCGCGGCGCGGTCCGGGTCGCCGATCGATTCGAGGCTGAGCAGCGGGCGTTCTTCGAACGCGTGCGCGCCGCCTACCTCGCCCGGGCAGCCGATGCGCCGGTGCGAGTCCGCGTGCTCGACGCGGCGCTACCGATCGAAAAACTTCGTTCAATACTTGAACAAGATTCATTAAGCATATGACTTACAACGAATTTGCTTGGCACACTTCCATGCTGCGCGACTGGCTCGCCGGGGCAAGTGCGCTGCCGCATGCCGTGCTCGTGCTCGGTACGCCCGGTATCGGCAAGTCGCGGCTGCTGCGGGCGTTCGCGGCCGCGCTGCTGTGCGAATCGCCGGCGTCCGACGGCCGGGCGTGCGGTCGCTGCGATGCTTGCGGATGGGTCCTGGCCGGCAACCACCCCGATCTGCGGGTGTTGGAGCGCGAGCCTGGAGAGGACGGCGCCGCGGCGCGCGAGATTCGGGTCGACCAGTTCCGCGCGATTACCGAGTTCTGCGTGGTCGGCAGCCACCGCGGCGGTCGACGCGTCGTGATCGTCGATCCGGCCGACGCGATGAACGCGATCACCGCGAATGCCTTCCTGAAGACGCTCGAGGAACCCACCGCCGGCCTGGTGTTCCTGCTCGCGAGTGCGCGTCCCGATGCGATTCCGGCAACCGTCCGGTCGCGCTGCTCCGTCCGGGTGGCCGAGGGGCCGGCGATGGAGGACGCGACCGCCTGGCTGCAGGGACAGACCGGCTGCACGCCCGCCGATGCGGGTACCTGGCTCGCGATGGCGGGCGGTGCGCCGTTGCACGCCCTCGGGTTCGCCGAGCCCGCGCAGTCGGCCGCCCATCGGGCGATGCTGGCCGTGGTCGCGTCGCTTCCCGAGACTGCACTGGTGACCGCGGCGGACGGGCTTCAGGGACGCGATGCCCGACAGTGGCTGCCGCTGTTGCAACGGTGGCTGATGGACCTGGGGCGCTGCCGGGCCGGTGCCGAGCCGCGTTACTTCCCGGCGCACGCGCAGCGGCTCGCGCAGCTCGCGGACCGATGCGACTCGAGCGCACTGGCCGATGCGGGGCGCGCACTCGCCGAGCAGTACCGGCAGGTCGAGCATCCATTGAACGCGCGGCTGTTCTGCGAGGAAACGCTGGCCCGCTACCTCGGCGCGTTCGAGCGCGCGCCGACCGGCGGCTGACTCTGGGCGCTCTGCCGCCCGAACCGAGACGAGGGCGACGATGAGCGATGCGACCACGACTCCGGCGAGCGGCGCGGCGGCCGCCGGCGCCGGTCGCCCGTCGGTGATCTCGCTGGCGATCCGCGAGAAGGCGGCGCTCTACGCCGCCTACATGCCGTTCGTGCAGGGCGGGGCGCTGTTCGTGCCGACCACCCGACCGGCCCAACTGGGCGACGATCTCTACCTCATCCTGACCCTGGTTGACGACCCGAACAAGTACGCGGTCCCCGGCAAAGTGGTGTGGATCACCCCGGCCGGCAGCACCGGGCGGCAGCAGGGCGTGGGGATCCAGTTCGCAAGGAACGAGTCCGGTGAGCAGTTGCGCCGCCGGATCGAGGAGCTGATCGGGGGCGCACTGAAGTCCTCGCGGCCCACGCACACGGTCTGACGGGGTGTGCGCGCGGGCCGCGCGGCGACGCCGGTAGAATGCGCGGCGCCGCCCCCCGCGGGCGGCCCACGCGAGATGTACGTCGACTCCCACTGTCACCTGGATTTTCCCGAGCTGGCCGACCGGCTGGACGACGTGCTCGCGCGGATGCGCGACAACGGGGTCGAGCGGGCGCTGTGCGTGTCGGTGACGCTGGACGACTTCCCGCGCGTGCTCGCGCTCGCGCAGGCCCATCCGCAGCTGTATGCGTCGGTCGGCGTGCACCCGGACTATCCGGACGTTCGCGAGCCCGACGTCGAGACGCTGGTGAGGCTGGGCGCCCATCCGAAGGTCATCGCCACCGGCGAGACCGGCCTCGACTACTACCGTACCGAGGGCGACCCGGCCGAGCGTTGCGGATGGCAGCGCGAACGGTTTCGGGTGCACATACGCGCGGCCCGGGCGAGCGGCAAGCCCCTGATCGTGCACACGCGCAGCGCCGCCGCCGATACCATCGCGATCCTGCGCGAGGAGGGCGCCGACGCGGTCGGCGGCGTGATGCACTGCTTCACCGAGACCTGGGAGGTCGCGCGCGCCGCGTTGGACCTCGGCTTCTACGTGTCGATGTCCGGCATCGTCACCTTCCGTAACGCCGAGGCGCTGCGCGAGGTCGCGCGCCGGCTGCCGCTGGAGCGGCTGCTGATCGAGACCGACGCCCCGTACCTCGCGCCGGTGCCGCACCGCGGCCGCACCAACGAGCCGGCGTTCGTGCGGCACGTCGGCGAGTTTCTCGCCGAACTGCGGGGCGTGTCCGCCCAGGCGCTCGCCGAGATCACCTCACGCAACTTCGAGCGCTGCTTCCGGCTGCCGGACGTCATGGCGCAGGACGCCGCCTGACGTGGCTGCGTGCTCGAGGTCGCGACGCCCGCTGCTCGGTGCGGTGGTGCTGTCGATCGGGTGGGTGGCCGGCGTGCGGGCTCAGGGTACAGGCGCGCCGAGGCACCGGGACGCGGCGCTGCAAGCGTTGCAGCGCGACGACCCGCACGCGCTGCGTACGGCGCTGCTGCGCGGCGCGGACCCGAATCTGCGAGACGAGCTCGGCACGCCGCTGGTGGTCGCCGCCGCGCGTCTGAAGGCGTGGCAGTCGGTGAGGGCGCTGGCCGAGCTGCGCGGCACCGACCTGGACGCGACCAGCGCCGACGACGTGAACGCGCTGATGTTCGCATCGCTGCACGGCGAGCTGCCCGTGGTGAAGTCGCTGATCGCCCGAGGCGCGGAAGTCAACAAGACCGGTTGGACGCCGCTGCACTGGGCCGCCGCCAACGGCCACGCCGAGGTCGTGCGCTACCTGCTCGAGCGCCATGCCTACATCGACGCCGAATCGCCGAACCAGACCACGCCGCTGATGATGGCGGCGCGCCAGCTGCATCCGACCACCGTGCGGCTCTTGATCGACGAAGGCGCTGACCCGACGCCGCGCAACCAGTCCGGTCATACCGCGGCCGAATACGCGCGGCTCGCCGGCGACCCGAAGCTCGCCGATCTGCTGACCCGCGAAGCCGACGCGTTCCGACGGCGCTACGGCGCGGGCGCACCGCGCTGATC
>JBIKMO010000166.1:0-9391 GCA_044359175.1 Burkholderiaceae bacterium
GTCGCTACTGCCCGCCGGCTCGCTGCCGGCGGCGCGCGTCGCTGCGCGACGGGAGCGCGATGAGGTCGGGCTCGCACCGGTGTGAGCAGGTGCCCGTGCGGCTCGAGACGGCGGGCGCGTCGCTGCGGGCGCCGACATGGGCGGGGCCGCGGACCCACCGTCCGGCCGCGCGGGACGCGCGCGCCGTACCCGGCTCGTGCTCTGCGGCCCCGAACCCTCCCGTGCACCGGACGGCGCGGCGGAAGGGTCGAGTGCCGCGGCGCTGCGGCGGCGATTCTGCCGGGTCGAAACCATGGACTCCCCTGGGAATGCGAGGCGCTGGCATGATGGGATGGCGAGCTTTCGCGAATCTTGCATGCGCACCGAAGGCTTGTCCAACCGCCGCCGGATCCCCCGTGTACGTCGTCGCAATCGCCTGGCTGTACGTCGTGCTGCTGATGTCGCTGACCGAGCGCTCGGCGGCGGCCGGGGTCGCGACCTTCGTCTTCTACGGCGTGGCGCCGCTCGCGCTGTTCCTCTGGCTGGTGGGCACGCCGCAGCGTCGCCGCCAGAAGCGCTCAGCCCGCCCGCCGTCCGATCCAGATCAGTGAGGCCATCCGCCCGCCGCCCCTGTCGCGGCGGTGCGACCAGAAGCGACCCGGGTCCGCGAAGGTGCACAGCGCGCCGCCGCCGACGTCGCTGACCTCGACACGGCCCAGGCGCTGGCGTGCGAGTCGGGCCAGGTCCGCCTGCCACTTGCCCGGGCTGCGGCCTCGCTCGAACGCATGCGCCGCCGCGGGATCGACGTCGCAGAACGCGTCGCGCACCTCGGTGCCGACCTCGAAGGCCGCCGGTCCGATCGCCGGCCCGAGCCAGGCGACGACGCGTCGCGAACCCTGCGTGCGCGAACGCATCGCGGTGACGGTGGCTTCGGCCACGCCTGAGGCCAGGCCGCGCCAGCCGGCGTGTGCGATGCCGACCACGCGGCCGTCGTCGGTCGCAAGCAGGATCGGCAGGCAGTCGGCGGTCAGGATCGCGAGCACGACGTCGCTGCGCGTGGTGACCGAGGCATCCGCTCGCGGTGGCACTGCGGGATCGTCGGCATCCGCATCGTGCACGTCGGTGCCGTGCACCTGCTCGAGCCAGCGCACCGGCGCAGGCAGACCGGCGGCCAAACGCGCACGGTTGATCGACACCGCGGCCGGATCGTCGCCGACGTGGGCGCCCAGGTTCAGTCCGGTCGACGCGCCGTCGGCCGCCCCAAACGGCCCCCGGCTCACGCCGCCGACCCGCGTCGTGACCACGCAGCCGACGCCGGCCGGCGGCGACCAGTCCGGGCACAGTCCCCCGGGCACGCCGGCAACCGCCCGGGTGGGTGTGCCTGCGTTCACGACTCGGCCGCCTCGGGCACCGGCAGTCCCAGCCGGTCCAGCAGCGCAGCGAGGTCCGGCGGGACACCGCTCGCGAACCGCAGCGGCACGCCGCTGCGCGGATGCTCGACGCCCAATCGCCAGGCGTGCAGGGCCTGACGCGCGAAGCCATCGCGCGCGCGGCCTCCGTAGGTCAGGTCGCCCACCAGAGGGTGTCCCCGATGGGCGAGGTGCACGCGGATCTGATGGGTCCGGCCGGTTTCCAGCCGGCACTCGATCAGCGACTCGCCCGTGCTCACCGCGAGGCGCTCGACGCGCGTCAGCGCGGGTTTGCCCAGACCCGACGCCACCACCGCCATCCGGAGCCGGTCGCGGGGATCGCGACCGATCGGGGCATCGACGTCGAAGCGCGGCGGCACCCGGCCCTCTACGGCCGCGAGATAGCGCCGAGACACCCTGCGCGCTGCCAGCGACGCCACCAGACGTTCGTAGGCGGGCTCGCTGCGCGCCACCATCATCAGGCCGCTCGTGTCCTTGTCCAGGCGGTGCACGATGCCCGCCCGCGGAAGCGCCGCAGCATCCGGATGCCGATGCAGCAGGCCGTTCATCAGCGTGCCGCGCCAGTGCCCTGGGGCCGGATGGGTCACCAGCCCGGCCGGTTTGTCCACCACCATGAGGTCCGCGTCCTCGTGCACGATCACGAGCGGCACCGGGTCGGGTGCGAACGACCGGTCCGCCTCGCGCGGCAGCGGCCGCACCTCGATGCGCTCGGGGCCCCGCAGTAATCGCCGCGGCAGCACCGACGCCCCGTCGACGGTCACGGCCCCGAGCGCGATCCAGCGCTGCAGGCGGGTCCGCGAAACATCCGCGAGTGTCGACGCAAGGAACCGATCGAGCCGTTGCCCGGCCCCCAGCCGCGCGTCGACGACCACCGGGTCGCCCGGACCGTCGAGCGCGGGCTCGCCGCCGTCCTCGGCGGGCGGACCGACCGGCGCACCGCGTTCGCTATACTCCGATCCATGATCGACCATGCGGTACAGGCGGAAACGCGGCGGCGGTTCGGCGGCGTGCGGGGAATGGTCGCCGCGGCGTCGTGTGCGCTGATCGCGGGTTGCGGCATTTTCGGGACGGGCGACGTGGATCGTACCGCGAAGATGACGCCCAACGAAATCCACGCCGAAGCCAAGGACGAGATGGCCTCGGGGCGTTGGGGCGAGGCGGTCAAGCTGCTCGCGAAGCTTGAATCGCGCTATCCGTTCGGCAGCTGGGCGCAGCAAGCGCAGCTGGACACCGCGTACGCGCACTACAAGGACGGCGACCGGACTCAGGCGCTGATCGCGGTCGAGCGCTTCATCCGGCTCTACCCAACCCACGATCGCCTCGACTATGCGTTCTACTTGAAGGGTCTGATCAACTTCAACGACGATCAGGGCGCGCTCGCCAGGCTAGGCGGCCAGGATCTGTCCGAGCGTGATCAGCGCGCCGCCCGCGAGGCCTTCGAAGCATTCCGCCAAGTGATCACCCGCTGGCCCGAGAGCCGCTACGCAGAGGACGCGCGCGAGCGGATGCAGTATCTGGTGAACGCGATGGCGGGCGGCGAGGTCCACATCGCCCGCTTCTACTTCAGCCGTGGCGCGTACCTTGCCGCGATCAATCGCGCGCAAGCGGTCGTGCAGCTCTATCAGACGACCCCGGCGGTCGAGGACGCGCTGTTCATCATGATGAAGGGCTACGAGCGCCTGGGCCTGCAGGAGCAGCGGGCCGATGCCGAGCGGGTGCTGCGGCGCAACTTCCCGGATTCGACGCTGTTCGAGCGCGGCATCAGTCGGGACGATCGGAGTTGGTGGCAGGTCTGGCGCTGAGCGCGGGGACCGCCGGCAGGTATCCGAGCGCATCCTCCACGCGCTCGACGCGGGCGAACGGCGGCAGCCCGCGAATCAGCAGCCGGCCGTAGCCGCGCGTGAGCAGACGCTCGTCGCCGACCACGAGCACACCCCGGTCATCCTCGGTCCGGATCAGACGTCCAGCGCCCTGCTTGAGCGCCAGGGCGGCCGCAGGCAGGTGCAGCGCCGCGAACGGATCGCGCCCCGCCCTGCGCAGCGCATCGGACCGCGCCTTGACCACGGGGTCGTCGGGCGGAGCGAACGGCAGCTTGTCGATCACCACGAGCGACAGCGCGTCGCCCGCGACATCCACGCCTTCCCAGAAGCTTGCGCTGCCGATGAGGACCGAGGCCCCTGGCTCGCGAAATCGAGTCAGCAGCGCGGCGCGCGACGCATCGCCCTGCACCAGCACGCCGAGCCGCTCGTCGTCGGAGGCGGCGAGCGACACGAGCCGATCCGCCGCTTCGCGGACCGCGCGCAGGGTCGTGCACAGCACGAACGCTCGTCCGCGATTGGCCCGGATCAGCGGCCAGACCGCGTCGACCACGCGGGCCGCGTGGCCGGGAGCCCCTGGATCGCCCACACCCCGAGGCACCCACAGCGCGGCCTGGCGCGCGAAGTCGAACGGACTGTCCCATCGCTCGCAGCGTGCGTCCCGCAGCCCGAGCGCCTCCACGAAGTGGCCGAAGTCATCGCCGACCGACAGCGTGGCCGAGACGAACACCCAGGCCCGCGGCGGACCTGCCCGGTGCCGCTCGAACGGCCCGGCGACCGACAGCGGCGTTCGCCGCAAGGTGATCTGCTGCGCGCCGATCTCCGCCCACGTGATCGCGGGCGCGGCGTACTCCTCGGCTGCAGCGGGCTCGTCGTCCGGCCCGACATCCGCGTTCGGGGCACCCGCGAGTCGGTCGGTATGTGTCGCGGGCTGCTGCAATGCGGCGATCGCGTCGCGCCAGCGCAGCGCACGTGCCCGCAGCTCCTCGGCTCGCAGACCGCAGCGGTCCAGGTCAGGCGAGCGCCCGGCGTTCGCCGCGACGATCGCCGAAATCGACACCAGGTCGGCGAGCACGGCTTCCAGGGCCGCGGGAAGCGCGACCAGTGAACGCAGTTGCGCGAGTGACGCACGCCGCACCGGCGCGCTGCGTGGCACGCTGCGCATCCGGGCGGCCGACGGGTCGAACGCGAGCCGCAGGGCACGCACCGTCCGCTCGACCCGGTCGGCGAGCGCGCGCCAGTCGGCGCCGTCGGCCGCGCCGGTGAGGCCCGCACGCACCAGGTCGCGGGCGAGGTCCTGGAGCTGGCGGGTCGACAGCGATTCGCCGAAGAATGCGGTCGCGGTGTCCGGCAGCTGGTGGGCTTCGTCGAAGACCACCGCATCGGCGGTGGGCAGCAGCTCGGCGACCGACTCGTCGCGAAGGGCGAGGTCGGCGCAGAAGAGGTGATGGTTGACCACGACGACGTCGGCTTGCATCGCCCGTTTGCGGGCTTCGAACACGAAGCAGCTCCGATGCTCCGGGCACTCCTGTCCCAGGCAGTTCTCCCGCGTCGAGGTCGCCCACGCCCACGCCGGGTCGTCTTCGGCGAGCTCCGGGCAGGCGGCGCGATCGCCCGTCTCACTCGTGGCCGCGAACGCGCGGATCCGCCGCAGCCGCACCGGGATGGACGGATCCGGGAACCGGCCGTCGAGGAGGTTGCGCTCCAGGTGATGGCGGCACACATAGTTGGCGCGCCCCTTGAGCAGCGCAGTGCGCACCGTCGACCCGAGGGCCCGGCGGACGGCCGGCAGATCACGGTCGTGGAGCTGATCCTGCAGATGCCGAGTACCGGTCGAGATCAACGCCTTGCCGCCCGCCTGCAGCAGCGGCACCAGGTAGGCGAAGGTCTTGCCGGTTCCGGTGCCAGCCTCGGCGACCAGGCTGCCGCGCTCGGCGATCGCCCGGGCGATGCTCGCCGCGAGGGCCTGCTGACCCGGCCTCGGGCGGAACCCGGGCATCGCGCGGGTCATCTCGCCACCGTCGGCGAGCGCATCCCGGGCGTCGTCGCCCGCGCGCTGCGCCCAGCCCCCGTCCACCCGCGAGACGGGGCTCACCGGCGCGGCGGCAGACATCGCGCAGACGAGCGGAACGAGGCGGACGGCCAGCCCGTCCTCACGCGGGTACGTCGGGCGTCAACTGCATCTGCAGCAGGACGATCGCGTCCTTGACCTGGAGCTTCCGTTTCTTCAGCCGCCGGATCTGGAGCTCGTCGAGCGGCGGCGCGGCCGCGAGCGCCTCGAGGGTCCGATCGAGGCTGCGGTGCTCGTTCTGCAGCTCCGCGATTCGCCGTTTCAGGGTCTCTGCATCTCGCATGGACGGGCATCGATCGTGCCGCTCGGTGGCTTTCGCGCGCACGGGTACGGCCGCCGAATGATATGCCGCACACCGGACACCCCACAAATCGCGCCCGCCCGAACGGGCCACGACGGCGGCCGGCGACGGGAGGGCACGGCGGGCTGGCACACCGGGCATGCCTCGAGTCTCGCCGGGCCGCGGCCGCCGGGCAAGCGACGCTCGGCCGAGACCGTGCGGCCTATCCAGCCCGCAACCGACGCGCTGCCCGGGCCGCTGTCGACCGAGTGCCGCCTCGCGGGGCCGGCGCAGTGGTCGGGTCGGGCACGCCCCGGCTCGGGCGCGTGCGCCACGCACCCGCTCATCGGGGCGTTGGCGGCGCGCCAGCCGGCGCGGTCGGCAGGGCCGGTACCGCGGGCGCAGGCGTGGCGCCGGGGGTACCGGGCGGGCTCGGCGCCTTCGGTGCGTTCGGCGTGCCCGGTGCCGGCCGCGATCCTGGACGCCGCGAAGCCGCCGGGTTCTCCGCGAGCCCGCGCTCCCGCTCGGCCCGCCGCTGTGCGTCGGCTCGGCGCCGATCCCGGCGTGCGGCCATCTCCGCTTCATTCAACTCCCGCACGCGCTGCCGTTCGCGCTGGGCGTCGAATTCGCGCTGGCGCCTGGCCGCATGCTCAGCATCCCGGGACGCACGCAGCCGCGCATCCTCGCGCCGCGCGGCGAGCGCGGCTTCCCGGCGAGCACGCTCGGCGCGATTCGCGTCCGCCTCGCGAGCGAGTGCGTCCGCCTCGCGGTCGCGTGCGCGGGCCTCGGCTTCGGCGGCGGCTTCGCGGGCCTCGCGGGCCTGCCGGTTCGCGACCCGCTGCACCGCTTCGGCCTCGGCCCGCTCGAGGCGCGCCGCCTCCTCGACCGCGATCCGCGCGTTCAGGGAGCGGGCCTCGTGATCACGCAGCGACTGGTCTGCGACGACGCGGATCCGGTCCAGGCGCGATTCGACGCGCCGTTCGCGGGCGTCCACGTCGGCCAGGCACGCGTTGACGAAGAACCGGCGGTAGCACTCGATCCGTTCGCGCAGCAGCGCATCGAGCAGTTCGGGCCGCCGGTCGCCCACCGCGCGCAGCGCAGCGCGGGCCGCCTCGGGCAGCATCGGCACGGACGGGTCGATGCCGGGCAGCACGTCGTCCGGCTCGATCCGCGGCGGGCCGGCCGGCCGGGGCGGATCCGGAACGACGATCGTCTCCGCAGCGCGCGGCGTCGGCTGCGCCATCAGCGCCACGAGCACCAGCACGCCCGAACGAATCACCGCCCCGACGCAGCTCATCGCGCGGCCGACCCCATGCCCGGCAGCGGCGTGCCGGTTCCCGGGGGCGCAGCCATGTTCGGGAAGTAGAGGGTGGTCAGATTGCGGTCGTGCACCGGGGACTCGATCTGGCCGTGCCGATCGCCGTAGCGCCGCCAGTCCCGAACCCAGAAGGTGGCGTCGACGATCGACCGCATGCCGCGTGTCTCGCGATCGCCGATCAGCACGCCATGCACCCGCAGGCCGAGTTCGCGCCTCGCGCACTCGACCGCGGTCAGCGTCGCGGCCGTCGGTCCGAACTCGCCGTCCGAGGCGATGAGCAGATCGGCCTCGCGCCAGTGCTCGTCGCGCACCCGCTCGATCGCCCGGTCGATCGGCTCCATCAGATCGGTTCCGCCGTGGAAGCTGCCCGCGACGAAACGGGCGAGCGCGCACAGACCGTCGAGGTTCCCGGTGAGCTCGCACTCCGACACCTGGCCGACGCCACTGAACGCGACCAGGTGGCAGCGTCTGCGTTCGCGGACCGCGGTGCGCAGCGCCTCGACCACGATCGCCTTGGCGACGCGCTCGGGTCCGCCGGCCATCGAGGCCGACGTATCGACGCACACCACGATCGGGCCGGCCTGCGCCCGCGGACGCTGTCTCGGCTGCGGGCTCAGCGTGGGTCCGTTCCGGCGCACCCATGCGGTCTCCAGCCATCGCTCGCGGTGCTGCCACGACATCAGCGCCTGTTCGGCCAGGCGAGCGGCGAACAGGCGGCGCAGCGCCCGCGCCCGCACCGGCGACAGGCCGGGGGTGCGCCAGGCGAACTCGGTCGGCATCACCGCCGACAGCAGCGCCGACCGATAGACGCCGTCGACCTCGACCGGAACGCCCGGCACCGTCGCCTCACGCGTCTCTAGAACCCAGGTCGGTGGCCCGGTGTCCCGGGCGTCTTCGGCGGGCTCCACGCAGTCGTCGTCGGTCGGACGCGTGCGTCCCAGCGTGCGGATCAGCGCCGCGAGGCCCGGCATCGTCTCGATGCGCGTACGCGCCTCCAGGATGGCTTGCCAGGCGTCCGTCTCGAGCAGTCCCAGCAGTTCGCTCCAGCGCGCCGCCTCCACCAGACCATCGAGCGACTCGATCAGGCGCATCACCTGGTGCAGCGCCTCGCCGCGACCAACCCACTCGGCCTCGAACGCGTCGGCGAGCTGGGTGGCCGCGACCCCCCGCGGTACCCGGTCCGAGGCGCGCGCGATCTGGTCGACATGCCACAACAGCGAGCGCAGCACCTCGTCGGCGACCGCAGGCTGTCCCCGGCTCAGACTCGGCAGTGCGAGCCGCTCGATGACCGGTGCGAAGGCCGCTGCGACCTCGTCCAGATCCGTCAGCGCGTCGCTGCCGAACGGCGATCCGCCGTCGAGCAGCCGCGCGCGCGCGCGCTCGACGCGTCCGATCCGCTCGATCGGCGATCCCTCGTTGTGCACGATCGCCGGCAGCCAGAGGGTACGCGGCAGCTCGTCCAGCGCTGCGAGCCGCGCCTCGAGCGCGTCAAGCCGAAATCGGGTCGGGGGCGCGGCCATCGTCGAGGTCCGCAAGCGGCAGTGCGGCGAACGCCGCCCGCGTGTCGTCGAGCGTACGGCGCAATACGATCATCGCGGCGCATGCATCGTCGAGGTGCCGCCGCATCCGGTGGGTAATCGACGGCACGATCCACAGGTGCGCCGCGGCCGCCGCGATCACGGTCTCCCGGTGCTGCGCCGCGCCCGCCAGCCACGCGTCGACCTCGCCGATCAGCGCATCCAGCTGCGCCAACCGCGCGCGGACGTGCGACGGCGAGAACCGGCGTCGGCGACTGAACGCCGACATCCTGGGGGCGGCGTCCGACAGTGTCGACGCATCCGCACCGCCGAGCCCGCGGGCGAGCGCGAGCTTGCCGCTGTCGTCGAACGCCAGTTCGGTGGCCGTCTGCTCGATCTCGAGCTGCTTGTCCCATGCCTGCGCCAGTCGCCCAAGGCGCGTGCACTCGAGCGCACGATCGCCGCCGAGCAGATCGGCGAACCACGCGTCGAGCCGCTCGGTCTGGGCCCGGTCGGTGGCGAAGAGCCAGCGCAGCACGCCCAGATCGACTGGCTCGACCCGGGTGCGGCCGTGGGTGGCGGCGACGATCCGCAGCACGCGGACCGTTCGCACCCAGCGCCGGTCGGACACGTCGATCGACCACTCGGCGAGCCGCTCGCGCACTCCTGCGAGCAGACCGACGACCTCGTCCGGCACCGCGACCGACGCCGCGACCGCCGCGAACGCTGCCAGCGAGCCGGGCGCCAGCACGGCGGCGTCGGGCGGTTCGCAGGCCGCCGCATCGGCGCTGGCCAGCAGCTCGGCGAACGCCTCCGCGGGTACCGGCGAGACCGTGCAGCGGAACAGGAAGCGGTCGAGAAAGGCCTGCAGCGCGGCGTCCGTCGGCGTCTCGTTGCTGGCCGCCACGAGCGTCCACAGGGGAACCGCGATGCGCTGCGGCCCCTGGTCGAACGCGCGCTCGTTCAGCAGCGTCAGCAA
>JBIKMO010000167.1:0-9379 GCA_044359175.1 Burkholderiaceae bacterium
CGGTGATCGCGGTACGGGGCGAACAACGGCTCGGTTTGCGGTTGCACGTCGCCTGGATTCGGCTCGGTCATCATTACCGACTGACCCCGCACGCCGTCGCCTTCGATCAGGTCTTGCGTATCAGCGCGGACACCGCGAAGCGGCGGTTGATACGGTGCCTCGGCTGGGTGGCAGCCTGACCCAACGTGAGAGGTGAGGAAGAACAATGATCCCCTTGCCTTCACGGCTGCCTGCCGCACCGACGTTGGCCCTTGCCCCGGCGGCTTTACCGCTGGCGGCGCCGGCGGCGCTCAGTCTGGTCCAGATCGTCGGGGCTGGCCTCGTCGCTGCAAGCAGCGCGTTGTTCGTGCAGCGCAACTATCCGGCAGCAAGGCAGGCGATGGCCGAATTGGCCGGGAGACTGAGCGAACGGTTGAGGTGGACTCCCGCGCAAACCGCAGCCGCGACGCGCTACCTGCAAGTGGGGGGTCTTGAGCAGTTGGTCCGCACGGGGGGGGGCGCCAGTGCGATCGCCGCACTAGCGAGTGAGTTGTCGGCAAGACTGCCGGGCATTACGGCGCTAAGTCCCCCGCCCCCCCCAACGGCTTCGCCGCAGCCGCGAATGCGGCAGCCCCCAACGTCGCCGCGGGCTCGGGCGCCGCAAGAGCCCTCACCGCGACCGCCGACCGCAGGGCCGCTCGTGCCACCGACGGCGTCCGAGCGATCGAACCCGGCATCGGGGCTCCAGTCAGAGGCGAACGCCCTCCAACGCCGAGTTGCCGAACTGCAACAGCGGGTGCAGGTACTGGATCAGACGCGGACGCTGTCGGCCGCCGATATCGGGAGCGCCGGCAGGCAGCGGACGGAGTGGATCGCCAACATTCGCGAACTGCGCGGGCAGATCCGTGCACTCGACCAGCGTGCTGCGACGGCAATGGCCCACGGGCTGAGCGCGCCGGACTATGTGGGACTGAATGGGCAGTTGCAGAGTTTGGGGGCGACGCTGGCGGGGCTCGAGCGCAGTTTCGACACCGCGATGACCCACGCCCTGCAGCGGGCAGTCGCGAGGGTCGAGGGGGCTATCGCGAACGGAGATGCCCTGCCCTTTGGTGCAGGCATCAACGCCTATCGACAGCTGGCGAACCATCTGCAGTGGTTCAGTCAGCAAGCGGGCGCGTCGGTTTTTTCCGACGACAGCCGGCGGGGCTTCGAGGCACGTGTGGCGACAGCACTGCTTCCCGCAACCGGCAATCCGCCTCGCGAGCAGACGACGACTTCCGTGCGTCCACGGGGTCCGGCCACAGGCAGCGCCGCGGCAACCCTCGAGGAGGAAGCCCGCCGACGCGAAGCGCTCGATCTACACCGGGGCCGTTCAGGCTGCCCGTGTGGAGATGCGGCAGTTGCTCCCCGGAGGTTCGTACGCGGAGCAGGTCGAAGAGATCGTGGCCCGAGTCGCCGGGCAGTATGGCGTCGCAATCGCTGCGTTGCGGGACGAGCTGGACAGCGCACCCGCGGCGCCGTACGCCGAAACCGCAGGGCCCTCGGCGGGGTTGGGGGGTCTTTTCCGCGGGGTCGCGGCACAACCTAAGCGCACTGAACCGAATGTCTCTAGAAGAGGCGATCGACTATTGGCGCGCACCCCCCTCTCCTTGGCCAACCGATCCGAAGAACCAACCGAAAACGCAGCAACATTCCGTGGCTGCAGTCATCGCAGGAGTCAAGCCATCCGCATGGGGTACGCGCGAGTTTTTTACCGACGGGGAGCTAGAGCTCATTACGCACTATGTAAGTGCGGGGGAGCTTTATTACCATCAGATGCCTGAGGAGGACGGCCATAACGGTTTTCTTGTATCTCGTGTCAAGGATGTGGCTACACTCCAGGCCTTGATTGAGTTGTTCGGCGAGAGGTCCAGTGCCCGAGACTTCTCTGCTGACGAGCATGTGCAGCTTGGTAGGTTATTTGGCTACTCCGAGGAATCGATACGCCGGTGGGTACGGCGGTATGTTGAATAGCTGTCGGTGACGGCCAAACGCCGCAGCATGGCGTCGCCAACGGGTTTGGTGGGCCGGCTTGGTGGGGGCGGGAGCAAACGGTTTGGTTCAAGTCGAAATCGTGCGACGAACCGCTCGCGATCTCCGAGCCCCACCGTATCTCGAGATGTGGCGTAGCGCGCATTGCGAAATCGCACTGGGCGTGGGTTTGGTTGGCGATTAATTAAGTAAACTGATCGAACAGGAGGTTGACATGTTGTCACGAGTTGATTTTGGGAATCTTGCGGCATTGTCGTTTGAGCAGGCGAAAGCCGCGCCCAAGGGCATGGCTAATGGCAATACTTTCAGAGCGATTGAAACGAACATAGGTGTTCTCGGGCGTGCAGATGGAGGCTTGACGCGTGGGAATTTGCGCTCGTTGATTGAGTATTGTGACGACCATCTGAGGGGTTACAGAGGTCAGCGGCTGGTGAACGATATATTGGCAGCGGCCGGTTATGCATACACTGACGGCAATATCAGAGAGCTAAAGCGAACTGCCGAGTTGTATCTGCAGAAATTCAAAGATCCGGATGGGGATGGGAAGATGACTCGAGGTGACGCTCCTACAAATTAGTCGGGCATCTGAGTGACCCGTAGGACGGCACGGCAGGCCGATTGTCGGCCGATGAGGGATGGATTGGACTGCGGGCCTTCGTTGTAAAGGCCTCAAAGCCCTGCACATTACGACAAGTGCTGCGATGCGAGCTAAGTCGTCGCTCCTAAGTATTTCACAAACCATTGATCAGAAACGACTTTACGGCCGTTTTCCGATGGTATTTCCCCCAGGTTCCGGCCGTTCGTGCACGGTTTTCTGGGAGTTTTGCGATGAGCGACACCGGCGATTTCTTCCGTGGCCGCATCGACCAGATGATCGATCTGAGACATCCGCTGGCGGTGCTGGGCGCACGCATGCCGTGGCAGGAGATCGAGGCGGGGCTTGCGCAGCAGTTCGCGCGTCGGGTCCGCGAGGGCCAGCGCGTCGAGGCAATGGATCTGTTCGGTCCGAGCACGCAGCTGTTGGGCGCGGGCGTGTCGAAGGCGGGCCGCCCGCGGCTGCCGATGCGGCTGATGATCTCGCTGCTGTACTTGAAGCACGCGTTCGACGAGAGCGACGAGGGCGTGGTCGAGCGCTGGAGCGAGACGCCGCTGTGGCAGTACTTCTCGGGGATGGACTACTACGAGCATCGGCCTCCGTGCGACCCGACGGCGCTGGTGAAGTTCAGGAAGCTGCTGGGTGAGGCGGGCGTGGAGGAGCTGCTCGCGCAGACGATCAACGCGGCGGTGAACCTGAAGCTGATCGACCGGCGGCATCTGTCGGCGGTGATCGTGGACTCGACGGTGCAACCGAAGGCGGTGGCGTACCCGACCGACAGCCGCCTGCTGGAGACGGCACGCGAGAAGCTCGTCGAGCTCGCCCGCGACGAGGGTATCGCGCTGAAGCAGACCTACGCGAAGGAGGGAACGTACCTGCGGCACAAGGCGGGGCGCTATGCGCACGCCCGCCACTCGTTCACGACCTCGCGCTGCCCGGGCCTAGAACTCGGTGGATACGGTTGCGCGAGTGAACGCCTCGATGCTGTCGAGCAGTGCGTCCAGCGCGGCCGCGGCCGCAGGTTCGTCGCCTGCGGCGATCGCCTGAGCGGTGTCGGCATGCAGGCGGGCCGTGACCGGCAGGTCAGCCGCCTGGCGAAAGTGCAGGTACCAGAATCGGCGTGACAGCCCGTGCATGAGGCTCATCGCGCCGGCGGCGAACTCGTTGCGCGCGGCTTGCAGGCACAGGTCGTTGAACCGCTTGTCGCTGCGGATGAACACCCGCGCGTCGTTGCGATCGGCTGCGCGATACATCGCTGCGGCGAGCTGGGCGAACTCGTCGCGTTCGGCTGGGTTCGCGCGGCGGGCCGCACAGCGCACGATCAGGCGCTCGAGCTCGCGGCGCACCTCGAGCAGCCGCAGCTGGCGGCGGACGTCGATCTCGGGAATCAGGTAGCCGCGCTGCGGAAGCACGGCCACCAGGTGCTCGCGCACCAGCCGCTGCAGCGCCTCGCGGATGGGCGTACGACCGATGCCCAGCCGTTCCGACAGCGCGGCCTCGGACACCGCGCTGCCGGGGGGCAGCTGCAGGGTGACGATCAGCTCCTCGAGCTGCGCATACGCTTCGTCCGTGAGCGAGCGCCGGGTTGGCGCGCCCAGCGGAAGGCGAACGACTGCCGACCGGGCCGGGGCGGTCGCCTGGCGCCGGGCACTCACGGTTTGCGGCACTCCCGAGGCCTCACGACGCTCATCCGTGGGCGAGCACCCGCCGCTCCTCGGCGGTGAGCAGCGGGCCGTCCAGCGTCACGCGCGAGTCGTCCTTGCGGAAGCGGGCGATGATCGGCTTGAGGTCGTTGCGCACGTGCGAGTCGTCCATGCCGTTGAACAGGTGGCCGATCAGACCGCGGTCCAGGTCCGAGGTCTTCATGAACCAGTCTGCGACCGGGAAGGTCAGGTTCATGTTGTAGTGCATCATGATGCCCTGGTTGTGGTGCGCGATGTGATGTCGCCGGATGGTGCTCACGAACGGGAAGCGCTCGACGAACCGGTTGTCGTGGCAATGACAGCAGTAGTGCATGAACTCGTAGACGAGATAGTGCCCGACCATCGTCATGAAGACCATGTAGCCCGCGTTCGCATTCCATACCTGCGCGGCGATCCATCCGAACAGCGTACCGAATACCGCCAGCACGCTCAGCACCCGCCACGGAAAGAAGACGATCCGGAACTCTCGCGTGGTGTCGATCGTCCACTCGTTGTCGGTGAAGTACTGGTGGTGCTGCCGGGTATGGCGGTCGTAGATGGCGCGCAACGCGAAGACGTCGATCTTGCGGTGCATCACGTACTTGTGCATCGCCCACTCGACGAAGTTGCCTGCCAGGGCCACGAACGGGACGACGAGCCACTCCCAGGTCGGCGCCACCAGCTGCTGCAGGCACCAGTAGATCACCCCGATGCCGAACAGGTAGATCACGCCGATATGGACCAGCCCGTTGTACGCCGGGCTGATGTTGGACCGGTATTCCTCGCGGAACTTGCGCTGGCGCTCGCTCATCATGACGCACCTCCGATGCGGCCCGCGGCCGCTACGTGATAGACGACTGATATGTTAGCGCGGGTGCCGACGTTTCGCACGTGGCGCTACATGCCGGTGGCCGCGACCCCTTCCTCCTGCTGCTGCAACGCGAAGATCGACGAGTACCCCGCCGACCAGTCGGGCGGCAGCGGGCAGGGTCGCGGGTCGTGGTGCGCGAATCGCGCCGCGCGGCCGCGAACCAGGCACTGATCGAAGCGCGAGCGGATCGGGTTCACGGTGTAGGGAAATGCGTCCGCCGACGAGTAGGTGTTCAGCAGCAGCGGACGGCCCAGGTCCGAGAGGTTCCTGGGCGAGCTGTGCAGCAGCCGGCAGTTGTGCAGGGTGAGCGAGCCGGCCGGGCCGGTCAGGTAGCGCGTGTCGCTCAGGTCGATGCGGCGCAGGTCGTCCTCGCCCACCGCTCCGATCCAGCGGCCGTCCGGCCCGTACTGGGTCAGCAGCGGCTCGAACTCGTGGCTGCGCGGCAGCACGCCAAGCGGCCCCTGATCCATGCCGCAGTCGTACAGGTAGGTGCCCACGGTCAGCGGCGAGTAGTTGGTGTGCGGCCAGAAGCCGATGTCGTAGTGCCACTTGACCTCCTCCCCGCCGGAGGCCCATTTGAAGTTCAGCTTCGAGTGGTGGAACTTCACGTCCGGACCCACGAGGTCGGCCACGATGTCCGGCACCGGCGACTGGCTTGCGTAAGCCCAGTAGTCCGGATCCTGCTCGACCGGCTTGGACACCCGGCGCAGCCGGGGCGCATCGGGGCGGTGGCCGGGCTCCAGGTCGAACACTTCGTCGGACCGCGTCACGCCGCGGCTGCGTTCGACCAGCCGGTCGGTGGCCGCCCGCAGCCGCGCGAGCCAATGCGCGTCGATCGCGCGCTCCACCAGCAGAAAGCCGTCCTCGAAGTAGGACTCCCGCTGACGCTGGGTCAGCACGCGGGGCGGGATCGACAGGATCTGTTCGGGGGTCATCGGCTCGTCTCCTTCGGTCCGGGGCTGACGGCTGCGGGGCGTGGCGAGCCCGATCAGCGCAGCTGCAGCATCACGCCGGGCAGCCACGTGACCAGCGCCGGCCAGATCATCGTGAGGACCAGGGTCAGCAGCTGCAGCGCGATGAACGGCACCACGCCGCGGTACATGTGCCGGATCGTGATCTCGGCAGGTGCCACCGCACGCAGGTAGAAGATCGCCGGGGCCATCGGCGGCGTGAGGTAGCTGGTCTGGATCACGATCAGGAACAGGATGCAGAACCACACTGGATCGAACCCCGCCTGGATCACCAGCGGCGTGAAGATCGGCACGAAGATCAGGACGATCGAGATCCAGTCGAGGAAGAAGCCGGCGACGAATACGATCAGCAGCATCAGCGCGAGCAGCATCCACGGGTCGAGCTGCATCGCCTGGATCAGTCGGCTCGCGGTATTGATGCCGCCGCCGCCGATGAAGACCCCGGTGAACAACGTGCCCGCGAGCAGCACCGCCATGATCATCGCGGTGACGGTCAGCGTCTTGATCAGCGCGTCGTACAAGCCGCGCAGCGTGAACTGCCGATACAGCGCGGTGAGCGCCACCGAGCACAGCGCGCCGATCGCGGCCGCCTCGGTCGGCGAGGCGAGGCCGAGCAGGATCGACCCCAGGACTGCGAAGATCATCAGCACCGGGGGCACGAGGTTGCGAACGCTGATCCACAGCTTGGCGACGAACGACGGTTCGCCCGGCTCAGGCGGCAGGCGCGGTCCGTACGCCGGACGCAGTACGCACAGCACGAAGATGTAGACCAGGTACAGCCCCGCCAGCAGCAGTCCGGGGAAGACCATCCCGTACATCAGGTCGCCCACCGACTGGTTCGCCAGCGGGCCCATCACCACCACGACCACCGACGGCGGGATGATCGTGCCCAGCGAGCCGCCGGCGCAGATCGTGCCGCTGATCAGGCCCTTGTCGTAGCCGTAGCGCAGCATGATCGGGATGGTGAGCAAGCCCACCACCGATTCGGTCGCGCCGATCACGCCGCTGGAGGCGGCGAAGATCACGCACATCAGCACCGTGGCGAGCGCAAGACCGCCGGGCAGCCGGCGGGTCCAGATGTGGATCGCTTCGAACAGGCGGTCGGCGATGCCCGATTTCTCGAGCATCGCCCCCATGAACACGAACAGCGGCACCGCGGCGAACACGAAGTTCGACGACAGGTCGTCGATCTTCTCGATGAACTGGTGCACGACCTTGTCGCCGAAGACCACCAGCCCGAACAGCACCGCGGTGATCATCATCGAGAACGCCACCTGAACGCCCAGGAACATCAGCCCGAACGCCACCGGCAGCATCAGGAACGGGACCCACTCCACGATCGCTCGATGCCCCCGGGTCGGTCAGCGCGGATCGCGGGCTGGCAGCAGCGCGCGGTCGATGGACTTCAGCAACTCGGCCAGCACCTGCAGCGCGAAGAGCGCGAAGGCGACGAGGAACACGAGGCGGAACGGCCACACCGGCAGGTTCAGTGCCGACTGGCCGCTGCGTTCGCCGCGTGCGTATCCGGCGAGCAGGTACTGCAGCAGCGCCCAGGCCAGCCAGACCAGCAGCGGCAGCACCACCGCGTAGGCCGCCGTGTCGATCAGTGCGCGCGTGCGCGGCGACATCGCGGTGCTGAACAGGTCGATCCGGATGTGCAGCCCCTCGCGCAGCGTGTAGGCCAGGCCCAGCAGGAAGTGCGACCCGGTGAGCAGGTAGCCCACCTCGTACGCCCATACCGTGGGCGCACCCAGCACGTAGCGTGCGAAGACCTCCCAACAGGTGGCGACGACCAGTGGCACGAGGAGCATCGCGGACGCGATGCCCACCGCACCGACCAGACGCTCGATCGCTGAGATCAGTCCGCGCACCGAGTCGACCGTCGCGCACTCAGGAGCGCTTGACCTTCACCTTGCGGTAGTCGTCTGCCTCGGCCCAGGCCTTGTCGAAGTCGCTCAGGCTCTTGTGTACCTGGGCGAACCACTTGTACTTGCCTTCCTTGGCCGTCTTCTCGGCCCAGTCCAGCCCGATCTTGCGCGCCGCGTACTGGACCTCGGCATCGAGCTCGATCACGGTCACGCCCTGCTTCCGGTAGAAGTCGAGCGCCTTGGCGTCCTCCGCACCGATGCGCAGCCAGCTCTCGAAGGTGACCAGCTTGGCGACGGTTTCGACCAGGCGCTGGTCGGCAGGCGGCATCTTGGCCCAGGCGTCCTTGTTGATCACCAGCTCGAACGGCGCGGTGGGCTGATGCACGCCGGGGTAGATCAGGAAGCGGGCGACCTTGTAGAAGCCGGGTGAGATGTTCTCCCACAGCGTTCCCCACTCGGTGGCGTCGATCGCGCCGCGCTCCAGCATCGGATAGATGTCGCCGCCGGCAGTGGTCACCGGCGCCGCGCCCAGGTCGCGCGCCATCTCAAGCCACGCGCCGGCGGTGCGCAGCTTGAGCCCCTTCAGGTCGGCCAGCGTCTTGACCGGCCTGCGCGAGTGCATGAAGACCTCGGCGGTGCGGATGAACAGCGGGATCGACACCACCCCTTCGGACTCGTCGCGGTAGCGGCGCTGCAGGTCCAGTCCTCCGCCCTCGTAGATCCAGTGCAGCATCCGCTCGGTGTCGAACGAGCCGGCGTAGCCACCGAACAGCACGGTCGTCGGGTCCTTGCCCCAGTCCCACCCCATCCAGGTGTGGCCGCATTCGGCAAGTCCGTTCTTCACGGTGTCCGGTACCCTCAGCGCGTTGCCGAGCGCGCCGCCCGGGAAGGTCTGGATCTTGAAGCGCCCGCCCGAGAGCTGCTCCATCCGGTCGGCGAAGAGCTTGGAGCCCACGTCCATCAGCGGGCCGCCCGGCCAGCCCGTGGCCATCTTCCAGCTGTAGCTCGGCCCGGTGGTCTGGGCGCTCGCGGCCGCCGCGGCACCCAGCGCCAGCGAGCCGACGGCACCGGAACGAACGAAATCACGCTTGTTCATGGAGTCTCCTCGTCCGGTTGTGGCGGCGACGAAGAAAGCGCGCCGCACCGTTGATATGTCAGCGGTACGGTAGGCGGCGACCGGGTGAAATGTCAAGTTGGCCGTCGGACTCCGAGGCTGGGCCGGGTGCGCGGGCCGGTTCATTCGCTACAATCCGCTTCGCCTGCGCTGGTCGCCCGCTGGGTGGCGCGTACGGCGGGAGACCGCGGACATGGCGAGCCACGCGACCGGCGACGGCGGCATTCCTCCGCGCGACGCGGCCCGGCAGGGGCTGAAGCGGATCATG
>JBIKMO010000168.1:0-9325 GCA_044359175.1 Burkholderiaceae bacterium
CAGCAGCAGCCGCACCGGGTCGCCGTCGGCGAGCAGCTCGCCCGACATCGCCGCCGGGATCCAGTAGCGGCGCATCAGCTCGCCCATCGGCGTGCCCGGACCCACGCGGAGCAGGTCGGCGCTGTCGGCATCGTACGGCATGGTCTCCTCCGGAGCCGCCGCGTCGCGCGGGTCTGCAGGCGCGCATCCGCGATCGGATATTGAAATAATATTCCGTTTTCGATACCTGTCAATTTGGCGCCACCCCCGTCCGAACCCACAGGAGACTTCGAGTGATCATCGACTGCCACGGCCACTACACGACCGCTCCGAAGCCGCTGGAGGCGTGGCGCGCCCGGCAGGTCGCGGCGCTCGCCGACCCCGCCGGGCGCCCGTCGCCGGCGTCGCTGCGCATCGGCGACGACGAGCTGCGCGAATCGATCGAACTCAACCAGCTGCGGCTGATGGACGCGCGCGGCGCCGACCTGACGGTCTTCTCGCCGCGCGCGAGCTTCATGGCGCACCACCTCGGCGACTTCGAGGTGTCGTCCACCTGGGCGCGGATCTGCAACGACCTGATCCATCGGGTCGTCGGCCTGTTCCCCGACCGGTTCGTCGGCGCGGCGATGCTGCCGCAGTCGCCGGGCGTGGATCCGCGCACCTGCCTGCCCGAGCTCGAGCGCTGCGTGAACGAGCTCGGCTTCGTGGGCATCAACCTGAACCCGGACCCCTCGGGCGGACACTGGACCTCACCGCCGCTGCACGACCGGCACTGGTACCCGTTGTACGAACGGATGGTGGCGCTGGAGATCCCGGCGATGATCCACGTGAGCACCAGCTGCAATCCGTGCTTCCACACCACCGGGGCCCACTACCTGAACGCGGACACCACCGCGTTCATGCAGTGCCTGACCTCGGACCTGTTTCGCGACTTCCCGACGCTGAAGTTCGTGATCCCGCACGGCGGCGGCGCCGCGCCCTACCACTGGGGCCGGTTCCGCGGCCTCGCCCAGGAGCTCGGCAAACCGCCGCTGCGCGAGCACCTGCTGCACAACGTCTTCTTCGACACCTGCGTCTACCACCAGCCGGGCATCGACCTGCTGACCGGCGTGATCCCGGTCGACAACATCCTGTTCGCGAGCGAGATGATCGGCGCGGTCCGCGGCATCGACCCCGAGACCGGCTTTCACTACGACGACACGCGCCGCTATGTCGAGGCGGCCGCGCTGAGCCCCGCGGACCGCGCGAAGATCTACGAGGGCAACGCGCGGCGGGTCTATCCGCGGCTCGACCGCGCGCTCAAGGCGCGCGGCCGCTGAACGACCGGCGGGGCCCCGTGGGCCCCGCCGCGCGCGCTCACTTCGCGGGCACGCTCTCCTGCGCCCGCGGCGGCGCGTCGGCCGGGCGGATCGCGCGCGCCACCTGCGCGTCGTACGCGGCGTTCCAGTCGACCGCCGGGTCGGCGAGGAAGTAGCCGCTGCGCGACTGCAGGAACACCTGCGGATCGTCGACGCCGGGCGGCGCCGCGCCGGTCTGGCGGAACGACCGGGCCGCCTGCAGCGCACGACGCCGGGTGCGGGCGATCATCAGGTCGCCCGGGCCGAGGTGCTCGAACGCGTGGTCGGTGATTCCGCCCATGCTCTCGGTGACCGCCTGGTCCTGCAGGTGGATGTTGTCGATGCCCGTGTAGATGCGACTCGTGCGCTGCGCCTCGCGGTCGATCATCCAGTCGTTGCTCTCGTCGGCCTTCAGCCGCCAGCGGCCGTACCAGTCGGTGGTGTTGGGCAGGTACTCGGCGCGCGGCCGGCTGCCGCCGAGGGTGTTGCCGTCCTTCAGCGGGTCGCGCACGTTCCTCATCGACGAGCGCCAGCGCAGGAACACGAACATCGTGTGCTCGTCGTCCATCGGCACCCAGGCGCGCGCGTGCACGTGCAGCGGGAACTCGCCCTGAGGCGTCTGCGACCAGAACGGGAACATGTAGTTCGCGAAGCGCCAGTAGACGCGCTCGTTGCCGTCGACGGGCACGCGGCGGTAGGCGCCGTATGACGTGCCCCAGGGCGTATCCCGGACGTGGTACTGCGGTGCGCGGTCGGTCGCGGTGTGCTCGAGCGCATGCCCGGGGGGCACGTCCGACGGGTCGAGGTGGCCGACGTGCAGGAAGCCGAAGTGCGAGGTGTCGATGTCGCCCTCCAGCGCCTGCATCCAGTTGCATCGGCGCTGCGTCATCACCACGTCGACCTGGTCCGAGGGCAGCAGCGACACCTCGACCATCGGCAGCGGCGGCGGCTCGGTGCGCGGGCCCATGTAGACCCAGACCAGGCCGTTGCGCTCCTGGGCCGGATAGGCCTTGGCGCGGACCGTGTCCTTGAAGTCCTGGTGGGCGGGCACGCTGGGCATGTCGACGCAGCGGCCGGTGACGTCGAACTTCCAGCCGTGGTACACGCAGCGGATGCCGTCGTGCTCGTTGCGACCCAGGAACAGCGACGCGCAGCGGTGCGGGCAGCGGTGGTCCATCACGCCCACGCGCCCGGAGGTGTCGCGGAACGCGATCAGCTTCTCGCCCAGCAGCGCGAGCCGTACCGGCTCGCCGTCGGCCGCCAGCTCGCCCGACATCACCGCCGGGATCCAGTACTGGCGCATGAACTCGCCCATCACCGTGCCCGGCCCCACCCGGGTCAGGTCTTCGCTGTCCTGTGCCGCCTTCATGTCGTCCGATCCTCCCTCGTCGTCGTCCGGGGCCCGTCCGGTCAGGCCGGTTCGGGCACGTAGCCGCTGGCCTTGGCCAGCTCCGCGTAGCGCTTGCGTTCCTCGGCGAGCGCGGCCGTCAGCGCCTGCGGGGTCATCGGGTTCAGGCCCATGCCCTGCGCGGTGAGCTTCTCGCGCAGGTCCGCCCGCGCGAAGAAGCCCTGCAGCGCGCCGTGCAGGCGCTGCACCAGGGCGGGCGCCATGCCCGCCGGGCCGTACAGGCTCGCGTTGATGACCACGCTCGCCGCCACGCCGGACTGGCGCAGCGTGGGTACCTCGGGCGTGAGCGGCGAGCGGTCGTCGCCGCTGGTGGCGAGCATCCGCAGCCGTCCCGAGGTGTGCATCTGCGCGAGCGGCGAGGTGCCGGTGATCATCAGCGGCAGCCGGCCGGCGACCGCGTCGGCGATGCCTTGCGCGCTGTCCTTGTAGGGCACCGGCTGCAGCTTCAGGCCGCTGGCCATCGCGATCGCGATGCCGGTGAAGTGCGACGCCGAGCCCGTGCCCGGCGCCGCGCCGTAGACCACGGCCTCGCGCTGGCCGCGCGCCCACTCGACGAACTGGCGCATGTCGGTCGCGGGCACCTGCGGGCCGACGCTCACGCCGATGTCGAACCAGGCGACGTTGCCGATCGGCGTGAAGTCGACGACCGGGTCGTACTCGAGCTTCGTGTAGATGTTGGGGAAGATGGTGAACGGGCTGCTGGTCGACAGCATCAGCGTGCGGCCGTCGGGCGCGGACCGCTTCAGGTCGCCGAGCGCGACGCGCCCGCCGGCGCCGAGCTTGCTCTCGACGACCACCGGGCGCCCGAGCGCCTCGCGCAGGTACTCGCCGAGCAGCCGGGCGGTGAAGTCCATCGCGGACGCGGCGCCCACCAGCAGCCGGACGGTGGAGCGGTCGTCCTGCGCGATCGCGATCGCGGGGGCGCCGGCGATCGCGGCCGCGCCGGCGGCCACCGTGCGCAGCGCCCGGCGACGCTGAGCCGACGGCGCGGCGGCCGGCGGCGACGCGGTGTCGGGCGACGCGTCGCCGCGCGTGGCGCGGCCCGCGGCGTCCATCGGCTCAGGCCTGCTCGGGGACATAGCCGCTCTCCTTGGCGAGCTTGCCGAAGTACGCACGCTCCTCGCGGATCGTCGCGGCGAACTCCGCGGCGGAGGCGGGCGCCATCACGACGCCCTGCTGCTCGAGCTTGCTCACCACGCCCCGGTTGTTGAACAGCGGGCGGATCGCCGTGGCCAGCCGCTCGACGACGTCGGCCGGCAGCTTCGCGGGGCCGAACACGCCGGTGGTGGTGGAGCTGCTCACGTTGATGCCGGATTCGCGCAGCGTCGGCACGTCGGGCAGCAGCGGCGATCGGGTGGGGCCGGAGACCGCCAGCACGCGGACCTTGCCGGTCTGGTGGCTCGCCACCAGCGCGCTCATTCCGGTGATGAGGATCGGGATGCGGCCGCCGGCCAGGTCGACGATGCCGACCGCGCTGTCCTTGTAGGGCACGTGCTCGAGCTTGGCGCCGGTGGCCGACGAGGTGGCGATCCCGACGAAGTGCGAGAACGAGCCGTTGCCGGGCGCGGAGCCGTAGATCGCGCCATTCGGATTGCGGCGCGTCCAGGCGATCAGGTCGCGCAGGTCGGTCACGCCGGTCATCGGGCCGGTGGCGATCGCGACGTCGAACTTCGAGATGCCCATGATCGGCGTGAAGTCCGCCTCGGGGTCGTACTCGAGCTTCGAGTAGATGTGCGGGTAGATCGCGAACGGGCCGCTGGTCGCGAACACGATGTTGCGGCCGTCGGGCGGGGCGCGGCGGACCTCGCCGAGCGCGAGCCGCTGGCCGGCGCCGAGCCGCGCGACCGCGATCGCGGTACGGCCGGTGGATTCGCGCAGCGTCTCGGCGATGGCGCGGGCGGTGAAGTCCATCGACGAGGCTGCGCCCACGAACACCTGGATCGTGGAACGGTCGTCGGGCGCCGGGGTCTGGGCCCGGGTCGGCCCGGCGGCGGCAGCCAGCGCGCCGGCGGCGAGGCCCTTCAGGGTCGTGCGTCGACTGATCATCAGCGTCTCCTCCCGCGCGCGACATCGGATGGCCGCAGCTGCGTAAATGAAATTTAATTCCGATTATCGATCCCGGTCAAACGATCTCGGCAAGCGCGGCGGGGCGGCCCCGACGGCCGGTCGCGCGACCGCCCGTTCGCGGGCCGCCGGACGCGTCGCGGGGCCGGTGGGCCAGTCGGGCTACGATCGGGCGATGCCCGGCTTCCCCAGACCCCGCCCGCTGCCCCGCAGACCTGCGCCGGCCGCCGAGCTCGAGCCGTCCGGGGCGGGGCCGCCCGAGGTCGTGCCGCACGACGATGCGCCGCGCCGCGCCCGACGGTCGCGTGCGCGACCGTCCCGAGCTGCGCCGCCCGCGACGGCCGGGGTGGGCGGGGTGGGCGGCGACGCCGTGGCCGCGACGGTCGACGTCGAGGGCTGGTTCGCCCGCCTCGGCTGGGCACCGTTCGCCTTCCAGCGCGACGTCTGGCGCTCGATCGCCGCCGGCGAGTCGGGCCTGCTGCACGCCACCACCGGCGCCGGGAAGACCTATGCGGTGTGGCTCGGAGCGCTGTCGGCCGCGCTCGCCGAGCGTGGGGCCGGGCCCGCGGACCGGGCCGGCCCGCGGTGGACCCCGGCCGGCCTCAAGCTGTTGTGGATCACGCCGATGCGGGCGCTCGCCGCCGACACCGTGCGCGCACTCGCCGAGCCGCTGCCGGCGCTCGGGCTGGATTGGTCGGTCGGGCTTCGGACCGGCGATACCGGCAGCGCGGAGCGTGCTCGTCATCAGCGGCGCGCACCGGACGCCCTGGTCACCACGCCCGAAAGCGTGTCGCTGATGCTCTCGCACGTCGACAGCCCGCAGCGGCTCGGCCGCGTGGCGATGGTCGTGGTCGACGAGTGGCACGAACTGCTCGGCTCCAAGCGCGGCGTGCAGGTGCAGCTCGCGATCGCTCGACTGCGGCGGTTCGAGCCGCGACTGATGGTCTGGGGACTGTCGGCCACGCTCGGCAACCTGGGCGAGGCGATGGACGTGCTGATCGGCCGCGGCGGCGGACGGCTGGTGCGCGGCGAGCTGCCGAAGCCGCTGCGGGTCGACACGCTGCTGCCGCAGTCGACGGAGCGGTTCCCGTGGGGCGGCCACCTCGGCATGCGCATGCTCGCGCCGGTGGTCCGCGAGATCGAGGGCAGCGCGAGCACGCTGGTGTTCACGAACACGCGGTCTCAGGCCGAGCTCTGGTACCACGCGCTGCTCGACGCGCGCCCCGACTGGGCCGGTCTGATCGCGCTGCACCACGGTTCGCTCGACAAGTCGGTCCGCGCATGGGTCGAGTCCGGGCTGAAGCACGGTCGGCTGAAGGCCGTGGTCTGCACCTCCAGCCTGGACCTGGGCGTGGACTTCTCGCCGGTCGAGCGGGTGCTGCAGGTCGGCAGCCCGAAGGGCGTGGCGCGGCTGCTGCAGCGCGCCGGGCGTTCCGGGCACGCGCCCGGCCGGCCGTCGCGGGTGTCGCTGGTGCCCACGAACGCGCTCGAGCTGGTCGAGGGCGCAGCCGCGCGCGACGCGATCGAGGCGCGCGCGCTCGAGCCGCGCCGGTCGCCGGCCAAGCCGCTGGACGTGCTGGTCCAGCACGTGGTGACGGTCGCCGCGGGCACCGGCTTCGTGCCCGAGGCGCTGCTCGACGAGGTCCGCGGCTGCCCGGCGTACCGCGGCCTGACCGACGAGGAGTGGCGCTGGGTGCTGGACTTCGTCGTTCGCGGCGGCCGCTCGCTCACCGCCTATCCGGAGTATCGCCGCGTCGAGTCCGACGCGCACGGCGTGCACCGAGTGACCGACCGCGCGATCGCCCGCCGGCACCGGATGTCGATCGGCACGATCGTCGCCGACGCGACGATGATCGTGAAGTACCCGACCGGCGGCACGATCGGCACGGTCGAGGAGGGCTTCGTGTCGCGGCTGCGCCGCGGCGACTGCTTCCTGTTCGGCGGCCGCCTGCTCGAGCTCGTGCGGGTCCACGAGATGACCGCCTACGTGAAGCGTGCGAGCGGCCGGCGCGCCGCGGTGCCGCGCTGGAACGGCGGCCGGATGCCGCTGTCCTCCGAGATGGCCGACGCGGTGCTCGCCCGGCTCGCGCAGGCCGCCCGCGGCGCGTTCGAGGGCCCCGAGATGCGGATGGCCGAGCCGCTGCTGCGGCTGCAGGCCGCCTGGTCGCGTCTGCCCGACCCGGACACGCTGCTGGTCGAGCGGCTGCGCTCGCGCGAGGGCTGGCACGTGTTCCTGTACCCGTTCGCCGGCCGGCAGGTACACCTCGGGCTCGCGTCGCTGCTCGCCTGGCGGGCGTCGGGCACCGCGCCCGCGACCTTCTCGGTCGCGGTCAACGATTACGGGCTGGAGCTGCTGTCGCCCGAGCCGGTCGACTGGTCCGGCCTCGCGGACGGCTCGCTGCTCGCCGAAGGCACGCTCGCGCAGGATGTGCTCGCGAGCCTGAACTCGGGCGAGCTCGCGCTGCGGCGATTCCGCGAGATCGCGCGGATCTCGGGCCTCGTGTTCCAGGGTTTTCCAGGCGCGCCGAAGTCGTCGCGGCAGCTGCAGGCCTCGTCCGGGCTGTTCTACGAGGTGTTCCGCCAGCACGATGCGGACAACCTGCTGCTCGGCCAGGCGCAGCGCGAGGTGCTCGAGCAGGAGCTCGACCTCGGACGGCTGCGCGCCACGCTCGAGCGGCTGCGGGCGCGCCGGCGGGTCGAGGTTGCGCTCGAGCGCCCGGGCCCGTTCGCGTTTCCGCTGCTGATCGAGCGGCTGCGCGAACGGGTGAGCACCGAGAAGCTCGCCGACCGGGTCGCGCGCATGGTGCGCGAACTCGAGCGGGCGGCCGGCGTGGCCTGAGGGGGGCGCGGCCCGAGCGGGCGGTGGACGCGGGTCGCGGCGGATCAGGACTGCGCGAGCAGCGCCTCCACCTGGTCGGCGGCGACGATCGACGCCTGCCGCGCGAGCACCTTCGAGGTGAGCACCCGGTGGACCTCGTCGTCGGCGTCCGCGCATGCGTCGCCGACCACGACCAGTCCGTAGTCGAGATCGGCGGCGGTCCGCACGGTCGACAGCACGACGCCGCTGGTCACCAGACCGCACAGCACCAGCCGGTGCGCGCCGCGGGCGCGCAGCAGCGCGTCCAGGTCGGTCGTGCCGAACGCGCCGACCCGGCGCTTGACCACCACCGGCTCGTCGTCGCGCGGCGCGAGCGTCGCGTGGATCGCAGCGCCCTCGGTGCCCTCGACCAGCAGCCCAGCGGCCCGGATGCCCGCGAAGATCAGGTTGGCGGACGCGACCTCCGGGTGCCCGGGCCGGAATCGCACGGCCACGTGGAGCACCGGGACACCTTGCGCGCGGGCGGCCTCGAGCACGCGCTGCGCACGCTGCAGAACGGCCGAGCGGGCCGGCTCGGCGATCATGGCCACGATCGTGTTCTGAAAGTCCATCATCACCACGGCGGTGCCGCGGGCGGCGCTCGACATCTTCGGTCTCCTCGACAGGGGCGGGCCGCGATCGCGGCCCCGCGCCGATGGTGGCCCCGCGGGCCGCGCGATGCAGGCCGCGGCCACCGAACTCGGAACCGGTCGGCGCCCGGGGGCCCGCGGTCGACGGTGGGCGGCTCCGCCACAGCGCCCTCGGGCCCGGCTGCCGTCCCGTCCGCGGCCCGCGCCGTTCGTCGGGGCTGCCCGTCCGCCCGGTTCCGGGGCGGCGGCCCGGCCCGCACACTCGTGGCGAGGCCGGCCCCGCCGCCGGCACGCTCTGCCTGGGAAACGCTCCACGGTGCCTGCTCCGACCGCCGCATCGCCGCCTCGCGCGCCGACCGTCGCCGCGACCGCCGCGCGGCCCCGCGCCGGCGGCGCGACGCCGCCGCCGCCGGCCGCGCCCGTGGCCGCGGCGGACGGGCTGCTCGACCTGGTCCGCGCGCTCGGCCGCTGCGAGGACTTCGACGCGGCCGCCGCGACCGCGTGCGTGCAGGTCGCGACCACCCTGGGGGCGGCCCGCGCCGTGCTGGGATGGCGCACGCGCGGACGGGCGCCGTGCCGTCCGGTCGCGCTGTCGGGCGCCGGGCGGCCGGACTTCGCGCCGGATGCCGCCGCGCGTCTGGCCGCGGCGATGGACGAGGCGATCGACCAGGCGCGGCTGCTCGCCTGCCCGGCCGAGCCCGGCCAGCGCGCGGTGCTGCGCGCGCACGAGGTGCTGCGCCGGGCCGGCGACAGCCGCGCGGTGTTGACCGTGCCGCTCGCGCGGGGTGGCGTGGGCCTGGGCGCGCTGCTGGTCGAGTTCGCCGAGCCGCCGCCGCCCCAGGCGTCGCGGCGGCTGCTCGCGGCGGCGTCGCTGGTCTCGCCGTGGCTCGCGCTGCTCGACCGTCAGCGGCCCGGCATGCTGCGTCGCGCGGCCGCGTTCGCGGGGCTGGTCGCCCCGGGCACCGGGACCGGTCGGCGCGCCGCGGCCTCGCGCAGCGCGCGGATCGCAGCGGCCGCGGCGGTCGTCGCGCTGCTGGCCGCGGCGACGGTGCGGGTCGAGGTCAGCGTCAGCGCACCCGCGCGCATCGAA
>JBIKMO010000451.1:0-2578 GCA_044359175.1 Burkholderiaceae bacterium
GGCGGATCACCCCCATCGCCTCGGCCGCCGCGGTCGCCTCATCGAGCAGCGACGCGTTGGCCATCGGCAGCCCGGTCAGGTCGATCACCATCTGCTGGAAGTTCAGCAGCGACTCCAGCCGACCCTGCGCGACCTCGGCCTGATAGGGCGTGTACGCGGTGTACCAGCCCGGGTTCTCGAGCAGGTTGCGGCGGATCGGCTCCGGCACGATCGTGCCGTGGTAGCCGGCGCCGATGCAGCTGCGCCAGACCTGGTTGCGGTCGGCGAGCGCGGCCAGCTCGGCCAGGGCCTGCGCTTCGGTGACCGGCGGCACGATCGCGAGCGGCTCGTTGCGCAGGATCGCCGCCGGCACGGTCTCGCGCACCAGCGCCTGCCGGGATGCGAGCCCGAGCACCTCCAGCATCTGCGCCTCCTGGGCGCCTTCCGGGCCGATGTGCCGGGCGTGGAACGCGTCCTCGTCGAGCAGGGCGCGCAGGTCGGTTCCGATGGCTTCGCGGGGGATCATCGCAGCCTCCTCAGGCGCCGGGGCCGGCGTCGTACGCGTCGGCCCCGAGCAGCGACGACAGCGCACCGGCGTCCGCCGGCTTCAACGTGAACAGCCAGCCGTCGCCGTAGGGCGCGGCATTGACCGACTGGGGCGCGTCCGCGAGTGCGGCGTTGGTCGCGATCACCGTGCCCGCGACCGGGGCGTAGACATCGGAGGCCGCCTTGGTCGATTCGACCACCGCACACGCCTCGCCGCGGCCGAGCGTGCGCCCGGGCTGCGGCAGTTCGACGTAGACCAATTCGCCGAGCGCCTCCTGCGCGTGCTCGGTGATGCCGACGGTGAACGTGCCGTCGTGGTTGTCGCGCACCCACTCGTGCGAGTCGGTGTACCTCAGGTCGGACGGACTGGCCATGGACGGGGCTCCGGAGGAGGGCAGGACGCTCTGCGGGCCGGCGCGCCGCCGAGCGGCGCGTGCGAGCGGACACGGCCGGTCGCCCGCGCGACCCGCCATGCCCCACTCTGTCCGTTTGCCTGAGAGATTGTCCTTCGGCGAGGCGCGCGAGCGCGCCTACTCTCCAGAGAGTCCGATCCGTTGCGGTCCTTCTGCCTGAGAGTTTCCGGGGCGATTCCCCTTCGGCGTCGGCCCGGGCCCGGCGCATCCGCCAGACCGGCCGATCTCTCCCGCAACGGCGCTGAGACTGGCGCGGACGGTAGCCGCCGACCGCCGGGGTGTCAAGCGCGACCCGACGGGCGTGTGCCAGTCGAGCCAGGTGGTGGCGAGGATGCGGGCCGCCGCGAGGGTCATCGCTTCGCGCGGGGGCCGGACGTCCTGGCGGGGAGGCGTGTGCATCGTGTTTCGGCGCAACGGACCCGATGCGTCGGATAATGGCGCGCCGCAGTTCCACCGCGATGACAGCCCGCCCGTTCGGATGAGCCGCATCCTCCACCGCCAGGCGCTCGGTCGCTATCCCCGCGTGAGCGGTGGCGAGGGCCCATGGCTGTTCGACGACGCCGGGCGGCGCTGGCTCGATGCGTGCGGAGGCGCTGCGGTGTCGTGCCTGGGGCACGGCCATCCGGACGTGGTCGCCGCGATCGAGCGGCAGGCGCGCCGGCTCGCGTACGCGCACACGTCGTTCTTCACGACCGACGTCGCCGAGGCGCTGGCCGAGGCGCTGGTTCGCGACGCCCCCGAGGGCATCAGCCACGCGTATTTCGTCTCCGGGGGATCGGAGGCGATGGAGGCGGCCCTCAAGATGGCGCGCCAGTACCACCTGGAGCACGGAGAGCCGGGCCGCACGCTGTTCGTGTCGCGTCGCCAGAGCTACCACGGCAACACGCTGGGCGCGCTGAGCGTCGGCGGCAACGCGGCGCGGCGCGAGCCGTACGCACCGCTGCTCGCGCCCGCGCTGCAGGTCGCGCCGTGCTACGCGTACCGCGAGCGCCGTGGCGACGAGACCGAGGCCGCGTACGGCGAGCGTCTCGCCGCCGAACTGGACGCGGCGATCGTCGCGGCCGGCCCGGGGCGCGTGATCGGGTTCGTGGCCGAACCGGTGGTCGGCGCCACGCTGGGCGCGGTGCCCGCGGTACCCGGCTACTTCCGGCGGGTCCGCGAGGTCTGCGACCGTCACGGCGTGCTGCTGATCCTGGACGAGGTGATGTGCGGGATGGGCCGCACCGGCACGCTGTACGCGTGCGAACAGGACGGCGTGTCGCCGGACATCGTGACCGTCGCCAAGGGCCTGGGCGCCGGCTATCAGCCGATCGGCGCATGCCTGCTGTCGCAGCGCGTATTCGATGCGTTCGCCGGCGGCTCGGGCGGCTTCCAGCACGGCCACACGTATCTCGGCCACGCGATCGCGTGCGCGGCGGCGCTCGAGGTGCAGCGGGTGATCGCCCGCGACCGGCTGCTCGAGCGGGTACGCACGACCGGCGAACTGCTGCATGCCGAGCTCGTGCGCGCGCTGGGTGAGCACCCGCACGTGGGCGACGTGCGCGGTCGCGGGCTGTTGCTGGGGGTCGAGCTGGTCGAAGACCGCGCGAGCGGGGGGCCGTTCGACCCGGCGCTGCGGCTCAACGCCCGGGTTCGGCAGG
>JBIKMO010000169.1:0-9269 GCA_044359175.1 Burkholderiaceae bacterium
TCCATCTCCAGCGCGTACACCTCCGCATCCAGGTACACGTCACGGTGCACCCCGTCCGGCCTCACCAACGACGCCAACGCGTCAGGATCGTCCCGATAGCGTCCCACGCGCGCTCCTTCGCCGCCTCAGCAGGCCGCCCAGCGGGCCTCGAAGCGGCACGCCGGCGCGCCGCAAGCGGCGCACTCGAGTTCGTGCGCATCGGCGTCGAGGCCGACGGCCACGCTCGCCACCGCCTGCAGCATGCCGAGCACCGGCGCGCACACCGGCGCGTCCGCAGCACCCCAGCCCTCGGCGAACGGACTGCCCGCGACCACCAGCCCGAGACGGCCGCGACCCGGCTCGAAGGTCCACGCCCCCCAGCCGAGATCGGCCGCGGCGGACACGGTGGCGGCCAGCAGCGCCGCCGGGTCGGCGCCGACCTCGCGGGAGTAGGCCCGGATGCTGTCGGCGCCGTGCTCGGCGACCGACCGTGCGAACGCGTCCAGCGCGGTGGCGCGAACGGGCGCGGCGAGCCCGCGCAGCGCGCCCATCAGCACGTCGGGGCGCATCATCAGGTAGCGGCGCGGTCCGTCGGCGATCCGCCCGCGCGCCGAGTCCCAGGCGAGACGCTCGCGCAGCGGCCCGGTGGACGGCGAGGATCGGTCGGGCACGGCGATCTCCGTCCGTTCGAAGAGCGGCATCGATGATACTTGATGGTTCGATTGTTGAACCCTAAACTTTTCCCGACACGGGGCTCGACCGTCCCGGGTCCCGGAGCGGAGGCGCGAGGATGAGGGTCGCGGTTCTCGGCGGCGGTCACGGGGGTCACGCCGCCGCCGCCGACCTGTCCGAGCAGGGGCACGAGGTGCGCTTCTGGCGGCGCGACGCCGCCGCGCTGCGGGCGCTTCGCGAGGCGGGCGGCATCGCGCTCATCGACGCCGCGGGCACGCGGCGGGTGATGCCGGCGCGGCTGTGCGCCGAGCTCGGCGAGGCGGTGCACGGTGCCGAGCTGATCGTGCTGCCCGCCCCCGCGACCGCGCAGGACGACGTCGCCGACGGCCTCGCGCCGCACCTGGCCGACGGTCAGGTGGTGTTCCTGCCCCCGGGCACGTTCGGCGCAGTGACCATGGCCCGGCGCGTACGCGCCGCCGGCGGTCGCGCCGAGGTCGCGTGGACCGAGACCGGCACGCTGCCCTACCTCGCCCGCAAGCGCGCCCCGGACACGGTCGCGATCACGATCCGTGCGGTGCGCCTGCCCACCGGCACCTACCCGGCGCGCCAGGCCGATCGCGCGATCGCGACGCTCGTGCGCGCGTACCCGTCGGTGCAGCCGTGCGGCGACGCGCTGTCGGGCGCGCTGATGAACGCCGGGCCGGTGATCCATCCGCCGCTGATCCTGATGAACGCGGCCCCGCTGCAGCACTTCCCGCGCTGGGACATCCACGCCGAGGGCACGCAGCCGTCGGTGCGCGCGGTGACCGACGCGCTCGACCGGGAGCGCATCGCGGTGCGCGAGGCGCTCGGCTACGGCGGGCCGCACTTCCCGCTGAGCGACCACTACACCTCCGACCGGTGGATGTACGGCGACGCGCACCGCAGGCTGGTGGACTCGGGCGACTGGCGCGAGCCGATCGACCTGCACGCGCACCGGTACATGACCGAGGACACGGTGCTCGGCCTGGCGTTCCTCGCATCGGCGGCGCGATACGCGGGCGTGGGTGCACCGGTCGCCCACGGACTGCTCGCCGTGGCCGGCGCGATCCTCGGACGCGACCTGCGCCACGGCCCGCGCAGCTTCGAGGCGATCGGTCTGGCCTCACTCGACCGCGACGCGCTGCGCGCCGCGCTGCACGAAGGCACGCTGTGAGCGGGGCCGAAGCCGGCACGCGCCGCGCCGGTGACGCGCGCATCGTCGCCGCCGGCGCCGGCCGCATGGGCCGCGGCATCGCGATCGCCTTCGCCTGGGCAGGGCACCCGGTCGACGTCGTCGACCTCAAGCCGCGCGAGCCGGCGGCGTTCGCCGCGCTCGAGGCGGACGCGACCGCCGAAATCGCGCAGTCGCTCGAGCAGCTGGTCGAGCTCGGCGCCGCCGACGCGGACGCGGTGCCCAGGCTGCTGTCGCGGATCCGCTTCGTGCCCGCCGCCGACGCGGCCTGCGCGCTCGCCGGCGCCGAGGTGGTATTCGAAGCGGTGCCCGAGACGCTCGAGGCCAAGCGCGACGCGTTCGCCGCACTGTCGCGCGCGTGCGCGCCGCAGGCGATCCTCGCCTCGACCACCTCGACCCTGCGGGTCACCGATCTCGCGCCGCTGGCGACGCACCCGTCGCGGCTGCTGAACGCGCACTGGCTGAACCCGGCGCACGTGATCCCGCTGGTGGAGCTGTCGGTGCACGCGGGCACCGACCCCGAGGTCACCGCACGGCTGCGCGCGCTGCTCGAGGACGCGGGCAAGGTGCCGGTGGTGTGCGGACCCGCGCCGGGCTACATCGTGCCGCGGCTGCAGGCGCTGATCATGAACGAGGCGGCACGGATGATCGAGGACGGCGTCGCGACCGCCGAGGAGATCGACCGCGCGACCCGCTACGGGCTGGGCCTGCGGTTCGCCGCGATCGGCGTGGTCGAGTTCATCGACTACGGCGGCAACGACATCCTCCACCACGCGAGCCGGCACCTCGCGGCCTCGCTCGGTTCGGCGCGCCACGTCGCCCCGCCGATCGTCGACCGAATGATGCGCGAGGGCCGCAACGGGCTGCGCAGCGGCGAAGGCTTCTACGACTATCGCGGGCGCGACCTCGCCGCCTATCGCAAGGACGTGCTGGCGCGCACCCTCGGGATGCTCCGGCACGCGGGACTGCAGCGGCCGCCGCGCTGAAGCGCCGCGGCGGCGGATCGCGGCATCAGCGCACCGTCGCCCGCGCCGCGGGCGACGCCTCCCGGGCCCGGTCGAACTCGGCGCCCCAGGACGGGTGGCCGGACTCGGCCGGGGCGAGCTCGAAGGCCGGCTCGAGCGCGAGCAGCGCGTCGAACGCGCGTCGGCAGGCGCTGCGCCGGCCGGCGACGCAGTGGTTGAAGGCGAGCCACTTGAGCGCCTGCACGCGGACCGCGACCGGCTCGGCGAGCAGCTCGGGCGTCTCCTGCAGCAGCCGAGTCGACTCCGGGAATCGCCCCTGCTCGAAGGCTGCGATCGCCCGCTCGATCTGGCGCTGGCCCTCGCTCGCCCCGCCCGCCGACGGCTGCAGCGGCACCCCATCCGCGGTCGGCAGGCTGCCGCAGCCGCCGAGCGCGACGGCTGCGGCGAGCAGCATCGCGCTCACGCGGTCACGCGGCCTCATCGCGCGCCCCCGGCCGTGAATCGGTGCTCGACCTCGGTGGTGCGCCCCGCCCGCGCGTCCACCTGGAGCACGACCGTCGGGGCCGCCGGGTTGCGCAGCTCGACCCGCCGCCGGCCCGGGGCGAGCGTCAGGGTCTTCAGCGGCGGCGTGACGCCCCGCCTCACCCCGTCGACCCAGACCTCGGCCCACGGCGACACCGACAGCCGCAGCGTCGCCACGGGCGGCGGGGCGGGCGGTGGCGGCATCGGCCGCGAGGCGGCCGCCTGCAGCGCCGCGCGGGCCGCGCGCTCGGTGCGGATCGCATCGCCGCTTCGCCCGTCGTCGGCCACCGGCGTCTCGGCGACATCCAGCGCGGCGCCCGGATCGCGGCCGACCCACAGCGCAACCGACGCCGCGAGCGCGGCGGCGGCGGCGAGCACGAGCGCGCGCGCCGGCCACCGCGCGGGCCGCGGGTGCACGGGCGGCGCCGGGGCCGGCGGGGCCGGCGCGATCGACGCGGTCCCCGGAGGCTCGTCCTGCAGGCCGAGCAGCGCGCGCATCGCGCGGGCGGTCTGCGGCCGGTCCTCGGGGCGCAGCGCCATCGCCGCGTCCACCGCGGCTGCGAAGCCGTCGTCGCACCCGAGCGGCGCTCGCCCGGCCAGCGGCACGCGCGTGTCGCGCATCACGCGCAGCGGCGACGGCGGGGGCGGCTCGCCGGTGGCGGCGTGGTGCAGCACCGCGCCGAGCGCATAGACGTCCGACCACGGCCCGATCCGGCAGTCTGGATCGTCGGCGTACTGCTCGATCGGCGCGTACCCAGCCTTCAGCATCACGGTCATCGCACGCACGCGGTCGCCGATCACGCGGCGCGCAGCACCCAGGTCGAGCAGCACCGCCCCGGCGTCCGGGCGCACGATCACGTTGTCCGGCGCGACGTCGCGGTGCACGCAGCCCGCGGCGTGCAGCGCGTCCAGCGCGCCGAGCAGCGGCCCGGCGACCGCGCGCAGCGTGTCGGCGTCCATTCCGCCCGGATGCCCCTGGATCAGCCGCTCGAGCGTGGGGCCCTCGTACAGCGGCATGGCCAGGTACGCGGTGCCTTGCTGCTCCCAGGCATCGAGCACCTCGACCAGTGCCGGATGCCGGACCCGCGCGAGCAGCCGCGCCTCGTCGACGAAGCCGCGCAACCCGGCCGCGTAGGTGGCGACGTGAGCCTCGGCGGCCGCCGCGAGGGTGCCGTCGGCGCGGCGCACCGCGAGCTGTGCCGGCAGGTACTCCTTGATCGCGACCGCACGGCCGCTCGAGCGCTGCGTGGCGCGGTAGACCACGCCGAAGCCCCCCTGCCCGAGCAGCCCTTCGATCGTGAAGTCGCCCAGCGACGTCTCCGGCGGCAGCGGCGCGGCCGCGACCGCGGGCGGCGGGCCGACCGCGGGATCGGGCTCGGGTGCGAGCAGGCGCGCGCTCACCGCACGCTCCCGGGCGGCTGCATGCGCGCCGCGCGCAGCGGCTCGAGCGACACCGGGCGGTCCAGCCATGCGTCGATCGCGGCCGGCCGCTCGAACAGGTAGCCCTGCGCCCAGTCGACATCCAGCTCGAGGAGCGCGCTCAGCGTCTGCGGCGTCTCGATCCACTCGGCCAGGCAGCGCATGCCGAGCTCGTGGGCGAGCCGAGCGATCGCCTGCACGATGCCGCGCTGCCTCGGGTCGCGTTCGAGCCCGACCACGAACTGCCCGTCGATCTTGATCAGCGACGCCGGCAGGTGCTTCAGGTACGCGAACGACGTGTACCCGGCGCCGAAGTCGTCGAGCGCGACCGATGCGCCGGCTTCGCGCAGCGCATCGATGCAGCGCCGCGCGCTGCGCAGGTCGTAGACCGCGACCGACTCGGTGATCTCCAGGCACAGCGAGCGCGCGAGCGTCGGATGCTCGTGCAGCATCGCCACCGCGTCGCGCACGAAGCGCTCGTCGTTCAGCGACGGGCCGCTGAGGTTGACCGCCCAGAACGCCGCGGCCGCCGCGTGCGCCGGATGCGCAGCGAGGTGCTCGAGCGTGCGCGAGAGCACGAACCGGTCGATCGCGGGCATGCCGCCGTGACGCTCGGCGGCCGCCAGCAGCCGCCCGGGCGGCTCGATCCGGCCGTCGTCCGCGGCGGTACGCAGCAGCACCTCGAACGCGCACCGGGGGTCGTCGCCGCGCAGCGGCACGATCGGCTGCGCATACAGCCGCAGCCGATCGACCGGCAAACGCGTCTGCAGCATCGAGCCCAGGCGCACCGAGTCGCGCAGCGCGGTCAGCGCCTCGGCGTCCGGACGCAGCGCGGTGATGCGGCCGCCGCCCGCGCGCTTGGCGCGAGCGCACGCGTCGTCGGCGAACGCGAGCGCCTCGCGCGGGCGCATCGGGGCGGCGATCTCGACCACCCCCAGGCTCGCACCCACGGGCAGGTTCAGCCCGTCGGCGAGACACGGCCGCGCGGTCAGGACGTCGAGCAGGCCGACGGCGGCCTGGTGCGCACGGTCCAGATCGCAGTCCGGCAGCAGCGCGACCAGCTCGTCGCCGCCGATCCGCGCGAGCTCGGCGCCGCGCGGCAGCGCGGCACGCAGCCGCTGGGCCACCTCGACCACCACCGCGTCTCCGACCGCGTGGCCGAACACGTCGTTGATCGTCTTGAACCGGTCGAGGTCGACGTAGACCAGCGCCGTCGGGTCGGCCGCCGGATCGGCGAGCCGCGCATCGAGCGCACGCTCGAGCCCGCGCCGGTTCATCTGCTCGGTGAGCACGTCGTGGTGGGCCATGTGCTCGAGCGAGTCCGCGATCCGGCTGCGCTCGGAGACGTCGACCAGCGAGATCTCGACCGCGTCGCCGACCGCGGACGCATCGATCGCGCACACCCGCTCGGCCTCCTCGCCCACCGACCGGGTGCGCAGTTCGCAGCGGTGCGCGCCCCGCTCGGCGACCGCATCGAGCAGCGCCCGGGCGGCGTCCGCGCCCATCAGCGCCTCGAGCGTGTTGACCCGGCCCTTGCGCAGACGGTCACCGAACCACGCGTCGGCGCGGTCGTTCCAGCGCAGCACCGTGCCGCGCGCGTCCGCCGACACCAGCGCGACCGGTGCGCTGTAGTACAGATGCCGGTAGTGGCGCGCCGACTCGATCGCGCGTCGGTGCCCGTCGTCGGGCGCCGGCTCCACGCGCGCACCTGCAAGCGGCACGCCGGCCGCCGGCACGATCCGCCGCGCCAGGGCGGCGGCGAGACGGGCGAGCAGCGAGGGCCGCCGGCCGGGCGGGAATCGGTTGGCGGGCTCCAAGCGGGCTCCAGCGCAGAGGTCATCGACGGACCCCGCTTCGCAGCGGGGCCCGGCAGCGATCAGTCTGGCGCCGCCGCCTGCGACGCCACAGGCTGGCCGGACGACCGGCGGTTCGGCCGTGCCGCACGGCCGCGCCCGGCGTGCCGTCGGCGCACCACCGGGCGCCGTGGCAACGGTCCTCGGCTGCGGGTCAGCGGGCGACCGCAGCCGCGCGCATCAGCGACGAGTTCGCGCGGAACGGCTCGGCGGCCACGCAGATCGCCGCCAGCGACAGCACCAGCACCGCCGCGTAGCCGCCGGTCAGATCGTGCACCAGCCCACCGGCGAACGCCCCGATCGCGCCGCCGATCGCCATCGACGCGTGGACCGTGCCGTAGATCGTGGCGACGTGTCGCCCCGCGAAGATCCGGTTGGCGAGCGTCGAGACGATCGGGCCACGCGCACCCAGCACCAGCCCGAAGAACGCGACATGCACCGCCAGCGCGACCACCGACTGGGTGAACGAGGCGACCAGCAGCGCGAGCACGCCGATCGCGCTGCAGCCGAAGGTGAGCAGTGCGGTGCGGCCGTAGCCGATGCGGCCGACCAGCCAGCCGGCCGCGACCACCCCGGCGGTCGACAGCAGCGTCGCGGTGCCGTACGCGGACGCGGCGGTGAGCGGCGCGAAGCCCGCCTCGACCAGGAACGCGACCACCTGCGGCGTCACCAGGAAGCTGCCGATCGCGGTGAACGAGAACGCCTGGACCAGGCGCCAGTACGCCGGCATGCGCAGCGCGTCGCCCAGCGTCGGTCCGTCGCCCCGGATCGTGGTGGCGGTCACGGTGTCGGTCGCTCGCGGCGCGTACGGGCCGGCGGCCAGACGCGCCCAGGGCAGCACCATCGCGAGCGGCAGCGACAGCGCGGCGATCGCGGCGAGCACCCGCCAGGCGGTGCGCCATCCGTGCAGGTCGATCACCGCCTGCGCGAGCGGCATCGCCGCGAGCACCCCCAGACCGAACCCGGCGTAGGCGATCGCGATCGCGGTCGACAGGTGGCGCCGGTGCCAGCGTGCGACCAGCGCGCCGGCGGTCACCATGCCCAGCGCGGCGACGCCCAGGCCGACCAGCAGGCCGGCCGAAAGCACCAGGTGCCACGGCGCCCGTGCGAGGCTGGAGAGCGCCGCGCCGAGCGCGAGCAGCGCCGCGCCGCCGGTGTACACCGCGCGCGGTCCCCAACGGTCGAACACCCAGCCGGCGAGGGGCGCGCCGAGCCCGGAGAGCAGCATGGTCGCCGCGAAGATGCCGGTGACGGTACGCCGGCTCCAGCCGAATTCGGCCTCCAGCGGCAGCACGAACGCACCGAACGAGTCGGCGACCCCGCGGGCGATCGCATTGAACGCGAACGCGATCGCGACCACGGCGAGGGCGAGCGCGCGGCGGTCCGGGGGCGGGTTCGGGCCGTGCATGGCGAGGGCGTCGCAGCCAGTCTACCGCGCCGCGTCGAACCCCGCGCCGGCCGTTCGCCGGCCGACCGCCGATCAGTAGGTGATGCTGCCGATGCTGGTGCCGCCGCACACGTACAGCGCCTGGCCGGTCACGAACCCGGCGTCCGGCGCGGCGAAGAACATCACCGCCCGTGCGACGTCGTCGGGCAGGCCGACGCGCCGGACCGGGATCTTCGCGGCGGTCGCATCGATCGCCGCGGCCTCGCGCGGGATCACCTCGTGGAACATGTCGGTGGCGATCGGCCCGGGCGCCACGACGTTGCAGGTGATGCCGTCGGCGCCGAGCTCGAGTGCCCAGGTGCGCGCCATGCCGAACATCCCCGCCTTGGTCGCGGAGTAGGCGGTGCGGGTGGCCAGCCCGAGCGCCGCGCGCGAGGACACCAGCACGATCCGCCCGAAGTGCTGGCGCCGCATCTCGGGCAGCGCCGCCTGCACCAGCACCAGCGCGGCCGACAGGTGCAGCGCGGTCAGCGCCTCCAGATCGGCGACCTGCACGTCGGGCAGCAGCTTCGCGCGCATCGCGCCGGCGTTGTGCACGATCGCGGTCACCGGGTGACGCGCGCAGGCTTCGAGCGCGGCCGCACGGGTCGCCTGCACGTCGCCCAGGTCGACCTCGACCGAGCGCAGGCTCGGATGGTCGATCGGGGTCGCGCGGCGCGACATCGACACCACACCCCACCCCGCGTCCAGCAGCCGGTGGCAGACCGCCGCGCCGATGCCGGCGCTGCCGCCGGTGACGATCGCCCAGTGTCCGTTCATCTCGGCCCTCTCCTCGGTGCGCGGCTCACGCGGGCCGCTTCTTCGCTGCGCGGGTGTCGACGCATGCCGGCGTGCCGGGCAGACGCGCGGCGAGCGCGCGCAGCTCGCCGCGCTGCACCTTCTGCGTCGGGGTGAGCGGCAGCGCGTCGACGAACGCGACCCAGCCCGGCGCCTTGAAGTACGCGAGCTGCTCCAGGCAGATCGCGACCAGCCCGTGCGCCAGCGCCTCGCGCCCGGCATCATCGAGCGGCCGCACCGGCACCACGCAGGCGAGCACCTCGTCGCCGCGCAGCGCATCCGGCGTGGCCGCCACCGCGACGTCGCGCACGTCCGGATGCCGGCGCAGCACCGACTCGACCTCGACCGCCGAGATGTTCTCGCCACTGCGGCGGATCACGTTCTTGCGCCGGTCCACGAAGAACAGCGAACCGTCCTCGCCG
>JBIKMO010000452.1:0-2566 GCA_044359175.1 Burkholderiaceae bacterium
TGCCACCTGGTGGTTGGTGGCGCGAACGGTGCTGAATGGCACGCCGAGCCAGCTGCCGGCGATCGGCCGGTGCACGTGGCCGAAGAACAGGTGCCTGATCCGGCCCGCGTGCGGCGCGATCGCCTCGCGCAGCGGGCCGGGCTCCCGCAGCGAGATGCGGTCCATCGCCGGCAGACCGAGCGGGAACGGCGGGTGGTGCATCATCAGGTGCACCGGGCGATCCGCGCGCGCCGCATCCGAGAGCGCCTCGGCAAGCCATGCAGCGCGGCGTTCGCACAACACGCCCCAGGACACGCCCGGCTCGTTCGTGTCCAGGCAGACGATGCGCACCTCGCCCGCGTCGAACACGAACTGCACGAAACCCTCCGCGTCGACAGGGCGCGCGGGGAACGCTCGGCGGAACGCCACGCGATCGTCGTGGTTGCCGATCAGCAGGTGGACCGGCATCGGCAGCGGTTCGAGCGCATCGCGCAGCGCCGCGTACGCGGCCGGCTCGCCCCAGTGCGCGAGGTCGCCGGTCACCGCGACGAACGCCGCATCGGCGTGCGTCGCGGCGATGCTGTCGACCGCGGCCCGCAGCCGCTCGTGCGGGTCGAGCCCGTACAAGAGGGTGCCGGGTACGACCTGGTGCGTGTCGGTGAGGTGGATGAACTTCGTCATCGTCGCGACCCCGGTCAGCCGCGACCCGGCACGAGCTTCTGCACGTCCGCGGTCATCTTCGCGAGTACGGCCTCGGCAGGCTCTTTGCGCGCCACCACGGTCTGCAGGTGATCGTTGATCACGTCGGTGATCCGCAGCGCGTTCTGTCCCGGGAACGCGTACCAGCCGGTGAGCACGTCCTGCTGCCCGATCGACACCAGGTGGTTCGGGTTGCTCGCGTAGAAGTCGGCCAGCATGTCCTTGCGCCCGGCCGGCACCGTGGTGGCCGGCATGTAGCCAGTGGCACGGACCATCATGGTCGCCCCGACCGGGCCGCAGGCGAACTTGATGAACTCCCACGCCGCCTTCTGCTTGGCCGCGTCTTTCGCGAACATCATCGCGACGTTGCCGCCCGCGGGCAGGCGCGCGTTCGACGCCGACAGCGGATACCGGGCGCACGCGAGCGGGAAACGCCCGCCGATCTCGCGGTTGTAGCGGCCGAGCTGCGCGGTCGACTGCATGGAGATCCCCATGCGGCCGGCGAAGAAGTCCTGGAACATGGTCTCGGGTCGGATATCGGGCATGCGTCCGGCATCGACGAACCCACGCAGCGCGGCGATCGCCTGGCGGCCGGGCGCGTCGCCGAAGGCCACGCGGGTCTCGACCGCGTCCATCATCGAGCCGCCGTGGCTGAAGACCAGCCCCTGCCACGACCAGTTGCCGGTGATCGTCCAGTCGAAGAACATCCCCGTGCGGTTCTTCGCCGGGTCGTGCATCGCAGCCGCGAGCTTGGTCACGTCCGCCCACGACCTCGGCAGGTTCGCCGGATCGCCGCCGGCCTCCTTCACCATGGCCGCGTTGTAGTAGAGGATCGGCGTGGACAGCGCGAAACCGATGCCGGTCTGCTTCGGGCCGACCTGGCCGAGCGACAGCAGTGCCGGAGAGAAACCCAGCTCCTTCGTCTGCGCGTCGGCGTCCATGAACGGCTTGAGGTCGACCGGGATGTTGCGCTCGGCCAGCGTGCGCTGGCGGTTCAGGCCGTGGAACGCGACGTCGGGCAGCGTGCCGGTGATCGCGTCGCGCAGGTTGCGCTGCATGATCTCCTCGTACCCGTTCTCGGGCGCGCGCAGCGTCACGCGTACCGACGGGTGCTTCGCCGAGAACTCCTTCGCGACCGACTCCATCAGATCCTTGAAGAGCACCGGGATCGAGTAGGCGACGCTGATCTCGGTGGTCGCGGTCTGCCCGCGAACGACCGCAGGGAACGCGAGCGCGGCTCCTGCGGCGGCGGAGGCGCCGACGATGCGGCGGCGGGCGGGGGCGAACGTTTGGGGGGTGTCCATCGGTCGGGCTCCTGGAAGGGGCGGGTCACTTGACGGCGGTCATCGTGACGCCATCGATGAACCAGCGTTGGGCGAACAGGAACGCGATCACCAGCGGCGCGGTGATCACGGTGGCGGCCGCCATCAGCGGGCCATATTGGGTACCGGCCTCGGCGTTGTTGAAGAAGACGACGCCGAGCGGGGGCGTCGCGAGCGACTCGGTCTGGATGACCAGCAGCGGCCAGAAGAAGTCGTTCCAGTTCCACACCAGCGACAGCAGGCCGAAGGCGACCAGCGCCGGAAGGGCGGTCGGCAGCATGATCCGCCAGACGATCGCGAACTCGCCCAGCCCGTCCAGGCGGGCGGCCGACAGCAGGTCGTCCGGGACCGTTCGGAAGAACTGCCGCATCAGGAAGATGCCGAACACCGAGATCGTCGACGGCAGGATCAGCGCGGCGTAGCTGTCCAGCAGGCCGAACTTCCACAACCCGATGTACAGCGGGATCGCCGGCACCTGCGGCGGCACCAGCAGCGCGAGCAGCACGAACAGGAACGTGGTCTCGCGGCCGCGCCAGCGCAGCTTCGCGAGCGCGTACGCGCAGGGC
>JBIKMO010000018.1:0-28427 GCA_044359175.1 Burkholderiaceae bacterium
CGCACCAGCAGGCACCGCGCGGGCGGGGTCGAAGGCGAACCACCACGGGGCACGAGTATCATCCCGCATCCAACCTGGCTGGTTGACATCCTTTGAGTTCGTCCCGTTCCGGCGGCCCGATCTCCTCGAGCGCTCTGGTCCGCAGCGGCAGCAGCAGCGTCGTGTCGTGGTTCAGGTCGCTGGTGGATCCCGCGATCGCCCTCTTCGCGCTGTTGGCGTCCACGTGGCTGCTGTCGGGCGGCACGGGCGGGCGAGAGATGGTGCTCGGCGTGATCGCGTTCTCGCTGAGCTACCCGGGCTCGATCCCCTTCGGCCACCGACCACCGCAGCTGCTGCGCCAGATCTTCGGCAACTGGGCGGTGCTCTGCGGCCTGATGCTGCTGTTCGGCCTGGCTACCGACACGTTGCGCGCCTTCGACCAGAACGCGCTCGCGCTGTGGGTGATCGGCACGCCGGTGCTGCAGTCGATCGCGCACTACGCCGCACCCTGGGTGCTGCCGCGCGTGCTCGCGCTGCGCGCGCAGGACACCGCGGTGATCGTGGGCGCGAACGAGCTCGGCCGCACGCTCGCGCGCTCGCTGATCGCCAGCCGAATGAGCCCCACGCGGGTCACCGCGTTCTTCGACGACCGCGCGCCGCAGCGCCTCGGCTCGGACCTGGAGCTGCCGCTGACCGGCAGCATCGACAAGGTCGCGGATTTCGTGCGGGCCAACCGCGTCGACCAGATCTACATCGCGCTGCCGATGGCCTCGCAGCCGCGCATCCTGAAGCTGCTCGACCAGCTGCGCGACACCACCGCCAGCATCTACTTCCTGCCGGACATCTTCCTGTACGACATCATCCAGGCGCGCGTCGACACGGTCGGCGGCCTGCCGGTGGTGGCGGTCTGCGAGACGCCGTTCCACGGCACCACCGGCGTGATCAAGCGGCTGTCGGACGTGCTGATGTCGGTGACCGCGCTGGTGCTCACCGCGCCGCTGATGCTGACGATCGCGATCGCGATCAAGGCGACCACGCCCGGCCCGGTGCTGTTCAAGCAGCGCCGCTACGGGCTGGACGGCGAGCAGATCGTCGTCTGGAAGTTCCGCACGATGAGGGTCGCCGAGGACGGCGACGAGATCCGCCAGGCCACTCGCGACGACGTGCGGGTCACTCGTCTGGGCGGTTTCTTGCGACGCACGTCCCTCGACGAACTGCCGCAGTTCTTCAACGTGCTGCAGGGTCGCATGAGCGTGGTCGGTCCCCGACCACACGCGGTGGCGCACAACGAGACCTATCGCAAGCTCATCAAGGGCTACATGATCCGGCACAAGGTCAAGCCGGGCATCACCGGGTGGGCGCAGGTGAATGGCGCGCGCGGCGAGACCGAAACCGTCGACAAGATGAAGGAGCGCATCGAGTACGACCTCGAGTACCTGCGCTCCTGGTCACTGCGGCTGGACGTGTGGATCGTGTGGCGCACGATCGTGCAGGGTCTGCGCGGCGACCGGAACGCGTACTGACCCGTCACACGACCGCCGCCCGGCTCAGCCCGAGATCAGGCGCCTGAGGTCGGCCGCGACATCCTCGGCCGACTGCGCATGCCGGATGTACAGCCGCAGACGCCCGTCCCGGTCGATCGCGTAGGACGCCGCGGTGTGGTCGATCGTGTAGGTGCCCGCGGTGCTGCCCTGCACCTTCTGGAAGAACACGCGGAACTCGCGCGCCGCCTTCGCGGTCTGGTCCCTGTCGCCGTACAGGCCGACGAAGCGCGGATCGAACGCGGTCACGTAGGGCGCGATCACCGCGGGCGTGTCGCGCTCGGGATCGAGCGTGACGAACAGCACCTGCACGCGATCCGCATCCGGACCGAGGCGCTTCATCACGTCGGCCAGCGTGGCCAGCGTGGTCGGGCACACGTCCGGGCACTGGGTGAAGCCGAAGAACAGCACCACCACCTTGCCCTTCCAGTCGGCGAGCGTGCGCGGCTGGCCACGGTGGTCGGTCAGCGCGAGCGTGCGGCCGTAGTCGGCCCCGGTGATGTCGGTGGCCTTGAATGACGGCGCGCCGCCGCGCCCGCACCCACCCACCAGCGTCGCCGCACCGGCCAGGGCGGCGAGCGCGGCGAGCGTCCCCAGCCGGACGCGACGGGCGACGTCGCGACGCGCGGCGGTCACGGCCGCAACCAGTGGTCGAGCAGCAGCGCGCCGAACAGTGCAGCCAGGTAGACGATCGAGTAGCGGAACGTCCGCCGGGCGAGCGCGTCCGAGTAGCTGCGCCACAGCCGCCACGCCAGGGCGACGAACACCGCGCCGAGCGCGAGCGCCGCGACCAGGTAGAGCCAGCCGCTCATCCGGATCAGGAACGGCAGCACCGAGGTCACGACCAGCAGCAGCGTGTAGAGGAGGATGTGCAGCCGAGTCAGGTGCGGCCCGTGGGTGACCGGCAGCATCGGCAGACCCGCCCGGCGGTAATCCTCGATCCGGTAGAGCGCGAGGGCCCAGAAGTGCGGCGGCGTCCACACGAAGATGATCAGGAACAGCACCAGCGCCTGCGGCCCGACCTCGTTGGCGACCGCGGCCCAGCCGAGCAGCGGCGGCATCGCGCCCGAGGCGCCGCCGATCACGATGTTCTGCGGCGTGGCCGGCTTGAGCACCACCGTGTAGACCACCGCGTAGCCGACGAAGGTCGCCAGCGTCAGCCACATCGTCAGCGGGTTGACGAACGCGAGCAGCAGCCACGCGCCCGAGCCGCCGAGCAGACCGGCGAACGCGAGCGCACCGGGGACCGACACCTCGCCACGCGCCGCGGGGCGCGCGCGCGTGCGTGCCATGCGCGCGTCGATCCCGCGCTCGACCAGGCAGTTGAAGGTGAACCCCGCGCCGGCGAGCAGCGAGATGCCGAGCGTGCCGAACAGCAGCACCGGCCAGGGCACCATGCCTTCGGCGGCGAGGAACATGCCGATCACCGCGCAGAACGCGGCGAGCATCACGATCCGCGGCTTGGTCAGTTCGACGTATTGCCGCAGCAGGTGCGCAAGCGGCGGGTGGGTGCGTTCCGTGAGGTCCATCGGGTGGGGCGTCAGACGCCGGCCGCGGCCGCCGCGCCGCCGCGCCGCGGCCCGTCCCGGACCACGCCGGAAGGCGGCTCGGCCGCCGCACGGGCGCGGAAGTGTAGCACGAGCAGCAGCCCGAGCAGCGCGGCCGCGCCTCCGGTGTGGAGCACCGCAGCCGCCAGCGGCCAGCCCATGAAGACGTTGGTCAGGCCGGTCGCCCACTGCAGCAGCAGCACCGCGAACAGGCCGTCGGCGATCCGACCGAGCCCGTGAATGCCGCGTGCGCGGATCGCGATCGTCGCCAACACGCCGAACACCACGATCGCCCCCAACCGATGCGTGACGTGAATCGCGGTGAGCGCCTGGAACGGGAGCGCGTCGCCGTCGCCAGTCACGCCCAGTCGCCGCCACGGCTCGAAGCCCGCGGCGAAGTCCATCGGCGGCCACCAGACGCCCTGACAGGTCGGGAAGTCCTGGCAGGCGAGCGTCGCGTAGTTGGTGCTGACCCATCCTCCGAGGGCGATCTGCACGAACAGCAGCGTGAGCCCGGCCGCGATCCAGCCGCGCAGCCGCGCGGCGGCGAGGCCGACCGGGGGGTGCCCGGCCACGCGCACCGCCTGCGCGAGCAGCAGCGCGAACAGGATCATCCCGCCGAGCAGGTGCGCGGTCACCACCAGGGGCTTGAGCTTGAGCGTGACCGTCCACGCCCCGAAGATCCCCTGCAGCACGATCCAGAACAGCGTGAACCACGCGAGCGCGACATGCGGCGCCATGCCGTCCACGCGCACGGTGCCCGGGACCGGCGGCGTCAGCGCGGGCGTCGGTCCGCCGGCCGGGGCGCCGCGACGCGCGACCCGGGTGGCCATCACCGCGAGAGCGATCACGATCAGCCCAAGCCCCGCGGCGACGTAGCGGTGCAGCATCTCGACCCAGGCCTTGAACACCGTGACCGGCCCGTCCGGCCGCACGGCGGCCTCGGCCCGGATCGCCTCCATCGCCCCCAGCGGCGTGGCCTTGCCGTAGCAGCCCGGCCAGTCCGGACAGCCCAGGCCGGCGTCGGTGATCCGCACGAACGCCCCGAACATGATCAGGTCGAACGTGAGGAACAGCGCGAAGAACAGCAGCCTGCGGAACCCGGTCACGGCGCGGCCCCTCAGCCGATCCTCGAGGCCTTGAGCAGCCGCGAGATGTCCTTGCGGATCCGTGCGGGCTCGCCGTCCGCCGGGAACCGCATCATCAGGTTGCCCTGCGGATCGACCAGGTACAGGTAGTCGCGCATCGAGTGCCCGGGATCGGCCGGCAGCCACCCGCCGAGCTCGGCCGGGTCGCCACGCAGCACCGCGGTGCCCTCGAACTCGGCCGGCAGCTCGGGCCGAACCGCATCGTCGACCAGCCAGAGCCGCTCGATTCGGTCGCGGTTCTTGCCGGTCATCGTGCGCTGCTGGCGCTGCGCATAGAGCTTGTCCCGGCACCGCGCCTCGCAGGCGCCGCCGTCGACCTGCACCAGCACCCACTGGCCGAGCAGCGCGTCGTACCGCGCCGGCGCGCCGTCGGCGGCGCCCAGGCGCAGCGCGGGCACGGGCCGCTGCGGCTCGATCAGCGCGCCGTAGTTCGTGCGCCCCATCGGGGGGAACACGTAGTACGCGAGGTACGACGCGATCACCGGGGAGGCGAAGAAGGCCACCAGCAGCAGCAGCTTGAGCCGCTGGCGACGGCGGACGGCCGCGCCGAGGACCGGCTCGACCGCGGGAGGAACGGAGGAAGACCCCATGGCACCGAGTGTACCGTCGGCTCGAACGACCCCGCTGCGGGTGAGCCCTCGCGCCGAGCCTGCGCGCCCTGCGGAAAGCAGACGGGGGCCGGCTGAGCCGACCGCGTGGGTCCGCGCGCGGCCGCCGCATGCCGGCGCCGCGGGCTTCGCCGAATGCGAACGGGCGCACCGAAGCGCGCCCGTCGCCGTCCGGGCCGGCGAGCCGGCCGGCCGAACGTCCGATCAGTTGTCGGCGGTCGTGAACTCCCAGGTCCGGGTCACGGTCCGGCCGTTGACCGTCGCGCGGAACTGAGCCCGATACGCGGTGTTCGGCAGCAGCGCGGCGTTGGGAATCAGCGCCATCGAGGTCGGGAACCGGAACGCGGTCGAGTCCTCCGCGGTCACGCCCGCCGCACGCACGACGCCGGTGGGCACCAGGACGCGGGCCTCCACCGCAGCGCCGGAATCGCGCACCGCGAGCGAGAACTGATTGAGCGTGATGGCCGAGGTCGCGATCGCCGCGCCGCTGCCCGCGCCCGGCACCGCGACCGGCAGCGCGTCCACGCTCGCGACGCTGGCGAAGACGATGTGACCGGGTCGCGCGGTGAAGCCGAGCGCCGCGAAATCGCCCCAATACTGCGTGAGCGTCAGCAGCTTGCCCGGGAACGGGTACACCGACGATGAACCGGTCGGCGGCAACTGCCAGCCCTGCGAGCCGGTCAGACCAGCGACCAGCACGCAGTTGCCGCCCGCGGTGGCCGGCGCCGAGATGCCTGCGTCGCGCATCCCCGAGCTCGCGAGTTCGACGCCGGGCAGCGCGCTGAAGATCGCCTTCGCGCAGAACGTGCCCGCGCCGATGTTCAACGGATTCGCCGTGCTCGCGGCCACCACCACCGACTGCGGATAGCCAGCGCTGGTCATTTGCGCGGTCGCAGCGGCCTGCGCGGCCGCCCGGTCGGTCGCATTCGTGCTGGTGAGGTTCGGCGCGCCGGTGGACAGCGTCTGCGCGATGCCGTCGAGCGAGGCGACCTGAGTGAGCAGACCGACGCCGAAGGCGGTCGCGTCGACCGTGCGCATGCGGGCACGCCAGTCTTGCATCGAGTTCCAGGCGGCGAAGTTCTCCGAGTTGCCGGGATAGGTCACCGCAGGCACGCTGGTCACCACCACGTTCGCCGCCGGCACGCTGGGCGCGGGCGGCAGGCCCGGGGTGATCGTTCCGGTGTCGTTGCTCGACGGGCTGCTGGTCGTGCCGGGCGACGCGGTCGGCGCAGTCGGCGCAGTCGGCGCAGTCGGCGCAGTCGGCGCAGTCGGCGTGGTCGGTGTGGTCGGCGTGGTCGGTGTGGTCGCGGTCGGCGCGGGACTCGAGTCGCCACCGCCGCCGCCGCACCCGGCGAGGGCCGCGGCCATCGACAAGGCCAACACGGAGGTCTTCAGGGTGGGGAGGCGAGCCGTCATCGTGGATCCTTGTATCGAGTGGAGGTCAGGCCGGCGCATTCTAGCCATCGCCTGTGGGCGCAGCCAGGAACGAGCGCACAGTTCGATGCGTCCCGCCGCAGGTTCGAACTCGACCGTGCGGAGAAGAGGCCGCGGCCGGCGCGCCCGGGCAGTGGCACAGACCGCTCATACTGCGCGAGCCGAGGGCTCAACGGCCGGGCACACGACGGAAGGCGACTTCGGCCGACGAAGGGATGGACGACGGCCCGCGTCCTGCGACGCGGCGGCCGCCGCGGATCAGTCCGCGCCCGCAGCGCGGGTTGTGGCGCCGACCGTGACGACCGACGGCGTCGTCGACGCGACCGCGACTCGAGGTGAAGGCACGGCAAGCACCGCCACCGCGAGCGGCACGAAGGGCACGTACCACAGCACGTAGTTCATCAGCATGTGGATGTACGAGTGCCCCTTGGCGAGGACGAACCACGACAGCGGCGCGGCGAGCGCGAATGCGATCGCGACGAGCACGTCCGGTCGGCTGCGGCGCAAACGCCAGAGCTTGATCGAGAGCAGCAGCAACAGCAGCGCGAAGGCCGCAGTGTCGATCAGACGCGTGACCAGTCGGGATACGTCCGCCCACCCCGCGGCCGACACGGCGGCGCTGATCCGTTCGATCGATCGACTGCGCAGCGCCTCGCGCAGCGCTTCGCGCGCCTCGGGTGCGCCCTCCCGCTCGAGTTTCGGCAACCAGGGCAGCAGGTCGTCGAACGCGACGTAGCGCGCGATCACGGTGATCGGGCTGGCGGTCAGCGAGGCCGCGTAGGTCGCCTCGCAGTCGGGCGACTCGAAGAATTCCTCGGCGCAGGCCTGGCGCGCGGTGGCCACCGGGTCGCGGCTGTGCAGTCGTTTCTCGACCAGCGTCCGGATGTCGTCCCAGCCTTTGCCCACGCCAGTCTGAGATCCGACATGGATCACCATCGCCGCGGCGAGCGCGACCGTTCCGGTCACCGCCATGGCGACCAGTCGTCCCAGGATGCGCAGCGGCGGGTGCCGCTCGCGCACGCCGTACCAGACCACCGGGACCGACGCAGCGACCAGCACGGTCGTCACGTACTCATAGCCGCAGAGCAGCTTGAGCAGTGCGGTTGCGAACAGTGCGGCGAGCAGCACGGCGAGGCCTCGGCCGTCGACGAGCGCGCGCCGTCCGAACGCGAACGCGGCGATCATCGGCAGAAGCCAGGTCCACATCACCCAGTACAGCGACTGGGCGAACGCAACCATCCACGGCGCAAGGATCGCGGTGGCGGCGAACAGCAGCGCGGGCGCCGTGCCGAGCATCCGGCGCACGTACTCGACAAGCGCACCGAGCGCGAGCGCGACCAGCAGCGCGTTGATCGCGAGCAGCCCGCCGAACCCGACACCCAGCCGGTAGTGGATCGTCGACCACAGCGTGCCCTGCAGCCCGTACTGCGACAGGTACGACCGGTACTCGGTGCGACGATCCTTCGCCTCGAACGCGGCCAGCCACTTCGCGCGGCTGTCGAGCGGTGCGCCGTCGCGCACGTAGCGGCCCAGGGGGGCACCGGCCGCTCCCGGCTCGCCCGCGCGCAGGATACCGTCGAAGACCAGTTCCTCGGAGGTCGCCGCGTTCAGACGCCATGAGTCCAATCCGACCACTCCGAACGCGTCGAAGCGAAACGACGCCCAGGCGGCGACCACGAGCAGGGCCAGCACCGCCCACCACCGCGCACCGGCCGCCCCGGACTGCGGATCGAAGCTCACGCGGACTCCGGGTCGTAGCGTCCGAGGCAGGTGCGCAACAGTGTCTCGAGCAGTGTCCAGTTGCCGCGGATGCCGCCGATCTTCGTGGGCACCGTCCCGTCGGCGGGATAGCGCCGCGTGGTGCCGATCTCGACGCAACGATAGCCGAGCCGAGGGGCGCGGTAGGACAGGTAGGCGAGCAGTTCGTAGGCGACGAAGACGTCGCGGAACGGCGCCACCCTGGGGTCCAGCAGCAGTTTCGCGCTGTAGCCGCGGAAACCCTGGGTCGTGTCGGTCCAGCGAAACCCGGAGGCGAGACTGAGCAGCGGCGCATGCAGCAGACGGATCGCCAGCGTCCGCGACATCGGCGTGTTCTCGGCGATGCCCCCGGGTACGAACCGGGACGCCTGCACGAAATCGTACCCCTGCTCGAGCGCGGCAAGGAATCTGGCGATCGCCTCGGGGTCGTCCTTGTCGTTGCCGTCGATCGTGACGATCCGCGCGTAACCCTGATGCAGCGCGAACGCGTACGCGCACCGTAGCTGCGCGCTCAGCCGACCGGGGCCGGTCTTCACCAGCAGCCCCGCGACGTGCCTCGGCCCGAGCACCTGTGGTTCGAGCGATCCGTCGCGACTGCCACCGTCGACGATGATCACGTCTGCAGACTCGTGGATCGACAGCGCGACCATCCGGTCGAGCAACCGGGCGATCCGCTCGCCCTCGTTGATCACCGGCACGATCACGCAGGCGTCCCGGGTGCGGCCGCACCAGTGCCGGACGTCGTATGCCGGAACCTGCCAGCCGTCGGCCGCGGCCGGTGGGCGAGCGACGGTCGCTGCGACGCTCACGGCTGCGCTCCCGTGCGCATCGTGATCAGCGCGACACCGCCGATCACCAGTGCCAGACCCAGCACCTTCGACCACGGCATCGGCTCGCGAAACAGCACCACCGAGGCAACCGCCACGGTCGCGATCGCGCCCGCGGTCAGCACCGGGTGCGCGACGTTGAGCGGCAGACGCGCGAGCGCGGCCGCGTACAGCAGGAACGCGGCGCCGTACAGCGCAAGCCCGGCCCAGAACGGCCAGTTCGCGAGCGCCTCGCGCGGCGCCGACAGCGACGGGAACGAGCGTGGCGGCAGCATCGCGTACTTCACCAGCACGCTCGCCGCGGCGTTCGACGCGATGCCCGCGATCAGGATCAGCCACTTCACGTTCGCACCTCGGCGCCGTAGGTCTCGAGCGCAAGCGCGAGTGCGCGCTCAACCGCGGCGACATGGGGCTCACGCGCACTCGCGACCATCTCGATCGTGACCCACGCCTCGGGCGCGACCGCCCGCAGCGCACGTGCGGCGGCCGAGTGGTCGGTGCCGCCGTCGCCCAGCGTGGCCAGATCGGGTTCGCTCGCGTGCACGTGGCCGATCAGCGCCGCATGGGTCCGTATGGTCGCCGCCATCGGCTCGCGGTTGACCGTGATCGCGCCGGTGTCCAACTGCAGCCGGATCGCCGGATGCGCAACCCGATCGACCATCCGCGCCGCCTCGGCGGTCGCGGTCATGAAGTTACACCCATATCGCACCGGGTTCGGCTCCAGACAGACCGTGACGCCGCGGCGCGCCGCCCGGTCACCGAGGTCCCTGAAGAACTCGACCGCAAGCGCGTCGACCCGCGCGTCGTCCAGCCCGGCACGGTCTCGGTTCTTCGGCGAGCCGAACACCAGCGGTCCGCATCCCAGGCCAGCGCCGATCCGGCAGACCGCATCGAGCCGCTCGAGCATCGCCCGGCGGACGTCCGGCTCGCCGAACAGGTTCAGCCCGACCGTGCCGAACAGCAGCGCCTGCATGCCGTGGATCCGAACGCCGCGCTCGGCCCACGCCCGGCGCACGCGCTCGATCTCCGCGTCGGTCGCAGCAGGCGGGTCAGGAAAATACTTACCGGGCGCAATGTCGACCGCATCCACGCGGTGGCGGCGCAGCACGTCCGCCACCGCGTCGTCCTCGGCAGGGTCCCAGGCGATGTTCGAGATCGCGACGCGCACCGTCATCCCCCTGCCGGCAGACGCGCGAGCGCCTCCGATTGAGCGTACGCACGGATCGCCACCATCGATTCGCGCGCGCTCCAGGTGTAGCCGATCGGCCCGCCGAACGCAGCCGAGTGCCGGGTTCGCATGTCGTAGCGAGCCGCGGACGCGTGCACCTCGTTTCGGAACTCGCGGCCGAACGCCTCTCGCGCAATCGCAGTCACCGACAGCGGTTCGGCCGTGAGGTGTACGAGCGACAGCCCTTCGGCGAGCGCAGTTCGCACATCGGCCCACAGGCAGACCATCGGGTAGAACTGGAACACGCCACGGCTGTCGATCTTGTGGACCTCGTTGTCGTGTGCCAGATCGTAGATGGCGTTCTTGCGCAGTCCGGGGCCGACCAGACCTGGAAGCCGGACCACGAGGTGGCCCGGGAACCGGTCCTGAACCGCCTGCTCCAGGCGCCGCCGGTTGAGTCCGTAGGCGTGCAGTCCTTCGGTGCGCACGGGGGTGTCCTCGTCCACGTCCGACGGGTCGGAGAAGACGTCGACCGTGCTGATCAGCACGAAACGCCGGCAGTGCACGGTGCGCAGGTGATCGATCAGGCCGTCGATCCGGGCGGCATCGCCCGACGGGTCGCGGTTGGCGATCCACTTCTGCGCGGGCGCACCCGCGCACACGACCGTGTCGAACTCGCGGCCGCGAATCGAAGCGATGTCGGTCGAGCGGAACGCCGCGCCGAAAGTGCGCTGCGCGCGCAGCGTGGTGCCGACGTAGCCGCTCCAACCGATCAGCGCGTCATGGTGGGTCGTCATGGCGCGGTGGCCACGAGCGGACGTGGCAGTCGGGCGAGCGGTTCGCGCTCGAGCTTCTCGAGCACGTCGTAAATGTTGTCGATCTTGCCGCCGAGGATCGAGTAGCAGTTGGGCAGTTGGGCGTGACGCTCGAACAGGATCGGGCGACCGTCGTCGCCCTCGTTCTTCACCAGCACGGTCTTGACCTCGAACAGAGAGTCGACGAGGCGCGCGTCGGCGAGCGGACGCAGGTATCGGGCCACGTCGCGGATCATCCTCTCGAATCGGCTATCGCGCCCATAGCCGTCGAGCTTCGCGTACGGATCGGCGCCGGGCTCATCGGCCCAGCTGAGATGCGGCGTGTACCGGACGTGCGACAGGGTGTGCACACCGCGCGCCGGAAACGGCATCACCGAGAAGAACGGCCCGTCCATCACGGTCACACCCACCTCGCGCAACGACGCCGGCAGGTCGACCAGCGCCATCTCGGTGATCTCGTGCTTCAGGCGCACGGTCGTCCCGGGAAAGCCACCGCCGAACTGGTTGATGCCGCTGTAGGTGCAGTTGAACACGTACTTCGCGCGCACTTCGAACGCCCCGTCCGGCCCGTGGCCGGCCGCGCACAGTACGCCGCCCGACTCCTCGCGGATCGTCTCGACGCGACTGCGCATCCGGCGCTCCACACCCGCCCGCGACAGTGTACGTGCCGCCCACGCCGCGAGCTTGGACGCATCGAACGCGTACTCGTCGACGCGGTAGACCGCCTCGATCAGCCGAGGCTCGAACAGGCGCGCGAGGGTCGCCGGGGCCGGCTCGAGTGAGGCGCCGATCTCGCGGCAGAAGCGCTCGAATTGACGCGCGGTAACCTTCGAATTGTGCCTGGCGATCGCGTAGAGCTTGGTGAAATCCGTCCTGACCGCCTCGGGGAAGTCGGCGACGAACCGCGGTAGGTTGACGCGGCTTCGGTAGGCGGTGGTGAAGCTGCGCGGGTAGTGGTATCCGTTATGGACCCGCGCCTGGTTGTGATACGAAGCGCGAGTCAGCAGCGCGTCCGCGCGTTCGATCAGCACGACCCGGGTGAAGCCCCGAGCAGTCGAGAGCCACGCGGCGATCGAGGCGCCATAGAACCCGCCGCCGATGACGATCGCGTCGTGCATGCCGGTCAGGCGCGCGGCATCGCCGGAACCCGCTGGATGGGTCGCGCGGCGGTCGGCGCAGTCGCGACGTCCTCGACGTTGAGCTTTTCGCGTCGACTCATCCGCGCGCTGGTGAATTCCTGGGCGACATGGTAAGGCGGACCTTCGTTCGACAGCCGCGCCATGTGGATGATGTACTCGCCGAGCATCAACAGCACCAACGAGATGAGCAGGAACATCCCCGACTGCTGCAGCGACAGCGTGACCCAGCCCGGCGCCACGTCCTGCTTGGCGATCGCGATCGCGATCACGTAGACGCTGTAGACCAGGTTGGCCACGGCGCCGAACAACGACAGCGCGGTCACGATGCGCATCGGCCCGCGGGTGGTGGACACCAGCAGTCGCATGCCATGGTCGAAGGCCTGCATCAGGCTCTTGCGGCCGCCACCGCGGGGCGACGCGCTGTACTTGAGATGGGCCTTCGCGAACCCTGCGGTCGCCGGAAGATGCCGGTACGACAGCGCGGGCGTCGGATGCTGGAGGATGAAGTTGATCACGCGGCGGCTGAGCACGCGGTACTGGGGCGCCTCGTTGACCAGGTCGACGCCGGCGAAGCGACGGAACACCGCGTTGTAGGCGGCGAATCCGGCCCGGTACGCGAAGCTGCGCGGCACCGCCCGCTGGTTGCGGGCGAACACCACGTCGTTGCCGGCGAGTGCGTGTTCGAGCATCGTCGCCGCGAAATCGATCGAATCGCTCATCGGGTCGATGACGACCACATAGTCGCCGAGCGCGTTCTCCAGACCCGCCCACAGCGCATTGTCGGTGTCGACCTCCTTGGTGAGCGCGAACACCTGCAGGTTCGGCAGTCCGTCCTCACGCGTCGCCTCGCGCAGCACGCGCACGCTGTCGTCGGTCGAGCCGTTGTCGACGACCACGAGCTCCCAGTCGGTGGCCAAGCGCGATACCTTGTCGACCGCGTCGGCGAGCAGCCCGGGCAGTTCGGCAGCGCGGTCGCGCACCACGACCACGACGGACAGGAAGATCGGGTGAGGCAGCGTCATCGGCGAGGCGCGCGGTGTGAGATCGGAGGCCCGGATCCGACCCGAACGAACGCGTCCGGGCCGGGGCCCATGACGAACCATAGCGGCCCGGCGCCGGTCTTGAAAGGGAAAAACGCACTGCCGCAACGCGGGGAGTCCTCAGGCGCCTCCGGTCGCGGCAAGCGCTGGCCCAAGCTCGCCTCGGGCTCGGGCGGCACCGTCAGTCGAGCGGCGGCGGTGCCGCTCGAAGCTCGGCCTCGGTGATCGAACCGCCGCGAGGATCCTCGACCCCGACGTCGATCGTGGTCATGCTGATCGACTGCCAATCACGGGTGATCAGCTTGAAGCGGGACATCCCGACCGCCGGGTTGTAGCCAGTCGGCGCAAACTCGGCGATCTTGGTGGTGGCGGTCGGATAGTAGTCGGCACCGACCTTGACCAGATACTTCGCGCGGTCCCGATCGTCGGGACGCGCCGGGTCGTCGACGATCAGCCTGGCCTGCAGGGTGACGTGCACCGCGGCGACGTCCGGTGGGTCGATCGACCGGGCGCCGCAGCACCAACCGTGGAAGGCCACGTCTCCGCCCGGCGGCCTGACGGACACCGTGCCGCCCGGCTCGGTCCGCTGATTGGGCGGCACCGTCCGCGTACCCGCCAGGTGCTTGGGGTAGTTGGCGCCCTCGACCGGACCCTGAGAGATCGGGATCCACCTGCCGGTCTTTCGGCTCTTGTACCAGGCCTTCAAGTCGCGGAACTCGACGCGGGTGTTGCTCGCGTCGTTACCGACCCCGTCGAAGATCACCATCCAAGGCAACAGCACTCGCCACCAATCGTCGCTCTTGAACGCCCGATTGTGCGGCTGCCAGTAGCTCGGGGTCGCGCTCCCGCGGGGACGGTTGCCCATCGTCACATGCCCCGGACCGGTTGCCCACCCTGGGCCCGGCGGTGCACCCGCGAGCGGCATGTCGTTCATCTTGCGCATGTCCGACACGATCGTGTCGACCGAGTTCACCGGCTTGCGAGCCGCAGGCGCCGCCGCCTTCGTGTCGGCCGGCCTGCCAGCGACCGGACGGCCGTCGGCAGGCCGCGGCTCCTCGGCCGCGCGCGCCTGCGCTGCCGCGGGCGGCGGGGTCGCGACCGACGCGAGGAGCGCGACGAGCACGAGGACACACGCCCCGCGGGCCCGTCTGATCGGTGAATGGACCTTGCTCACGATGCTGTCCTGGAGATTGACTGCGCCGCCCAGTGTAGCGGGCCGGTGCGCCGGGAGCGATCCGCGCCCGACGGGTCCGACGCGCTGCAGCCAACGGCCAGCCCTGCGGATGCTCAGTCGATCACTCCAGCGGCGGCGGGGCAGAACGGAATTCGCCCTCGGTGATCGCGCCGCCGGGCGGATCCTGAACCGCAACGTCCAGCGTCGCGAAGCTGATCGACTGCCACTGGCTGGAAATCAGCTTGAACCGCGACATGCCCACGCCCGGGTTGTAGCCGGTCGGCGCGAACTCCTCGATGCGCGTGCGGGCGGTCGGGTAGTAATCGGCACCGACCTTCACGAGATAGCGGGCGCGTGCTCGGTCGTCCGGCAGCGCGGGATTATCGAGGCTGAGACGCACCTGCATGGTCACGAAGACCGCAGCAACGTCCGGCGGGTTGATCGGCTGGGCACCGCAGCACCAGCCGTGGAAGGCGTTGTTTCCGCCCGCCGGGCGGACCGATACCGTTCCGCCCGCCTCGGTGCGAATCGCCGCCGGCTGCGTGTCGGTGCCCGCCAGCGACTTCGGGTAGTTCGCACCGTCCACCGGACCCTGCGTGATCAGAATCCAGCGACCGGTCGAACGGCTCTTGTAGTACGCCTTCAGGTTGCGCATCTCGACGCGAGTGTTGCTCGCTGCGTTGCCCACGCCGTCGAAGATCACCAGCCACGGAATGAGGACGTTCCACCACGCGTCGCTCTTGAAGGACACGTTGTAAGGCTGCCACCAGCTGGCGGTCGCGCTGCCGCGTGGTCGGTTGCCCATCAGCACGAAGCCTGGACCGGTCGCCCAGCCTGGTCCAGGCGGCGCGCCAGCGAGCGCCATGTCGTTCATCAGGCGCATGTCGTTCACGATCGTATCGACCGAGTTGGCCCCGTTCGAAACGACACTCGGCATCTGCTCCGTCGGCGTCCGTGGAGGCCCCGCAGCGGAAGGCGAAGACGGCCCGACCTGGACGGTGGTCACCGTCGGCGCGGGCGATCCAACCCGCACCGGAGTCACGGTCGTGGCCGCCGGTGCACCCGCAGTGGGCGTCGGGTCGCTCGGCCGCGTCGCGACCACGACAGGAGTAACGGTCACCGACGCTTCGGTCACCGCGGAAATCGGGGCGGCCCCTTCGGCAGCCACCTCGGCGAGCGCCGGCGGCGCGCCGTTCGCCGGCGACTCGTCGGCGTCCCACGCGAGCCCGCATCCCGTGAGCATCACCACGGCTGTGCAGGAGGCGACCGCACGCGCCCAAGCCGGCACGGCCACCCGAAGCGCCAGTTCGAGCCGATCGCGGCGAGCCACGGTCGTCTCCGGATCGCGAAGAAGGGGGTGCGGAGGCATGCGGATGTCCCTCGTAAAGCGGAACGACCAGGCGGACATCACCCGACCTCGGCCCGGATTCGCGGTGCGCGCCAGTTCCGCGCCGCGGCTCGTCCCATGAGTACGTCGACCGTACAAGGGGTACGTGGGCAATCAGGGCCCTGCATCGACGAACGGACGGCGGCGTCCGAGCGATGGCCTCGTCCGGTCGCTCGCAGCCGATGCACGGCGGGCCGTGCGTGACGTTGTTCCTTGCCCCTGCCGTTGCAGTGTGTGGCGGTCGCCGCGTCGGCTCACGCCGTCGATCCCGGGCGCGCGTCCACCGACGCCTCCGATGCTGCGGATCGCGTCTGGCTCGTGTCTAATCGCCGAATGCTCCGCGCGGCTGTACGAGTCGGAAGTAGGGCGACGCCGTCCCTGACGGCCCTATCGCGCTTCCGTTGATGGGTCGGAGAACGCTTGAGAGCGCGCCTGATGACTGGCAGGTACTTCGAGGAACGCAAGCACTGTCCGGTTTGCGGCAGTGAGGCGTCGCGGACCGTTTACGAATGCGCGTACGACCAGCCGCCGATCAGCGACTACCTCAGCCGCTTCTACGGCAGCCAGGGTATGGTCGAACCGGAGTACCTGGTCGGCGCGAGCTACGTGCTGTGCGAGTGCGGCGACTGCCGCACGCTGTACCAACGTCACATCCCTGACGACGTCCTGATGATGCGGCTGTACGAGCACTGGATCGACGCGACACGTGCCGAGGCGATTCAGCAGGACGTCGATGATCTCGATCTGTATGCACGATATGCCCAGGAGGTGATGCAGATCGTCGCCTGGATGCCGCGGCGGGCAGGCGGACTACGGGTTCTGGACTACGGCATGGGCTGGGGCAAGTGGGCGCTGATGTGCAAGGCGTTTGGATGTCGGGCAAGCGGGACCGAGCTGTCCCCGACACGGATCGCCTACGCGAAATCAAACGGCATCGACGTGATCGAGTGGGACGACCTGCCGAACCACCGGTTCGACTTCATCAACACCGAACAGGTCTTCGAGCATCTGCCCGACCCCCTGGGCACGCTCAAGCACCTGAGGCGTGCGCTCGACGCCGGCGGCATCGTCAAGGTCAGCGTGCCGAACGCGAACGACATCGAACGGCGGCTCGCCAAGCAGGACTGGGCCGCGCCGATGGAGTCGGCCGATTCGCTGAACGCGATTGCTCCGCTCGAGCACATCAACTGCCTGCGCCGCGAGTCGTTCGGCAAGATGGCCGAGCGTGCCGGCATGACTGAAGTGGCGATGCCGCTGTCGCTGCAGTACGCATACAGCACGGACTGGAGCCATCCGCGCAAGATCGCAAAGAACCTCGCGCGGCCCGTCTTTCGCAACCTGCTCAAGCGGCAGAACTACGTCTTTCTCACCAGACTCGACTGAAGACGCCCCCTTCAGCCGAATCGGCGCACGCCGATCGACCGCGCGGCGTCCGCGGGTCGGATCGCGCCGCCGTCGGGGCCTTCCCGGACGGCCGCTCCGGATCAGGGCTCGTTCAGCGTGGTGCCCAGGATGCGGATCCCCGAGTTCTGCATGATGGAGGCGAGCTGGGCGATCTCGGTGGCGCGGGTGCGGTCCTTGCGCCCAACGATCAGCGCCGAACCCGCCCGCAGCGCAACCACATGTGCATCGGACGACTGCTGGGCCGACGGCGTGTCGACCAGGATCACGTCGTAGACGCTCGAAAGCTCGTTGAGCAGCCGGGAGAACTCCGGACGACCGAGCAGCTCCTGCGGGTTGGGCGGCAACGGCCCGGATGGAAGCACGGAGAGGTTAGGGATCTCGGCGATCCGGGCGATCTCCTCGAGCCCGGCCCGCCGGCTGAGTACCCCCGAGAGGCCCATGCGATTGGGCAAGCCGAAGTACTGGTGCTGGGTCGGGTGGCGCAGGTCCGCATCCACGATCAACGTGTTCTCACCGAGCTGCGCGAACACCACGCCGAGGTTGGCTGTGATGTGGCTCTTGCCGTCGCCCCGGTCGACGCTGGTGATCGCCATCGCGGTCTGCCCGGGCGTGCCGTCGAACCAACGCATCATCAGCTGACTGCGCAGTCCGCGCAGCGCCTCGACGAACGGCGAAGCGGGAGCGTACGCGGCGATCACCTTCGCCGGCAGTTGGGCCTTCGTCTTCTCGAGCGCGGTGTAGCCGAACTGCAGCGCCAGCGCGTCTTCGACGTCTTTGGTGGTCGCGAGCCCAAGGCGCACCGCGATCTCGCCGAATCGCTGCTGCGACCGCGTCTGCTCCTCCAGGATCATCTGCACCTGGGGGGCGGTGAGGCGCCCTCGGCTCATCAGGATTTGACCGATTCGCATCTCCGCGACCGGGCGATCCGCTTCGATCGCCGTCGACGGCGGGCTCGAGGGGGTAAGGTCCATCTTCGGCACGACACCGGTTGTGTTCACGACTCTCTCCAGGGACGGGGCCCATACGACCGGGGAGCGAGGCTGCCCGGCTCGGCGGCGATTGTGAGCCAACGCGCGGGCGAGGCAATGACATTGTTCACCGTCCGGCGCGTCTGCGCACGCTCAGGGGTCGAGGACCCAGGCGGTCCGCTGAGACCAACGCCCCGCGCAGGCACCCCCAACGCGACGATCGGACCCGCGAACGCGACGCTCGGGCCAACCGCATGTCAGACAACACACTGCGCCCGGCCGACAAGGTGCTAGCAGCCCAGCGGATTATAGTGGGTCATACGGCAGTCACCGTCACGATCCAAGGGCGCTGAACGTCAGGCCGCATTGACACCCGATTCGGAGCCGGGCGGCCGCTGCGTCGCGAGCGACCCGGGCAGCGCGCATCGAGTGATCCGCGCGACAGCCTGCCGCCGACGCCGCGAACCGCCACCGGCCGCCCATCGGCGACGACGGGCGACGATCCCAACGGCGTCAGGGCCGTGGCGACTGGCCACACGCGGGGTCCGGCGCGCACTAGTTCCTCAATCCGCTCGCGTTTTCGCGGCACACTATCGTCCATCGTTACCCCACCGGCCGCCCGCGGCCATTCTTCCCGTTCGAGGCGCATCCCATGCTGTTCGGTCAATTCGTCCGTCTGCTCCGAGTCCGGCTCTGGCTGATCCTGACCGTGCTTCTCGTGGTGCTCGGCGCCACGACGGCGGTCAGCGTCCTGACGCCGAAGCGCTGGGTGGCCACGACCTCGATGGTGGTCGACTTCCCTTCGAACGACCCGATCCTTGGCAGCGCGGTGTACATGCAGGGCACCGTGTCCGGATTCCTCGCGACCCAGGTCGATATCATTCGTAGTGCGCGCGTCGTGCAGCGGGTCATCGACCGGCTCGAACTCGACAAGCACCCGCTGGTAGTCTCACTGTGGCAGGAATCCGGCGGCGAGGGTACGGCCCGGGGCTGGGTCACTGGCGAGCTGATCAAGGGGCTGGTGATCGAACCGTCGCGAGAGGGGGCAGTGCTCAACCTGTCGGTTGAGTTCCGCGACCCGCAGTTGGCCGCGGATATCGCCAACGCGTTCGCGCAGACCTACACCGCGTTCAATCTCGAGATGCGGACCGAACCGGCCCGTAACTATGCGTCGATGTTTGAGGAGCAGTCGCGTCGCTACCGCGAGGACCTGCGCGCGGCGCAAGACCGACTGTCGCAGTTCCAGCAGCGTGCCGGCATCACCGCTTCCGACGAGCGCTACGACGTCGAGAACACGCGGTTGCAGGAACTCTCGAGCGAACTGGTGCGCGTCCAGGCGGCGGCCGTCGAGAGCCGCTCGCGCGTGGATGCCGTTCAGAGGAACGGCCGCGACTCGATGCCGGAAACGGTCGCCAACCCGATGATCGCGACCCTCCGCGCCGACTTGGGCCGGGCCGAGGCCCGGCTGGAGGAACAGTCCGCACGCCTGGGGTCGAATCACCCCCTGATCCTGTCCACGCAGGCCGAGGTCAACGGGCTGCGTTCCCGCCTCGAGACCGAGGTCGGGCGTGTCGCCTCGAGCGTCGGCACCGGCAACTCGATCAACCAGCAACGCGAGGTGCAACTGCGTGCGGCGGTCGACGCGCAGCGCGGCCGGGTGCTCGCGCTGAAGAAGCAGCGCGATGAGCTCGCGGCCCTGCAACGCGAGGTCGACAACGCCCAGCGCGCGGTCGAGCTGCTGAACACCCGCTTGACGCAGACCACGTTGGAGAGCCGTTCCCGCCAGTCGAACGTCAACGTCGTCACCCAAGCCTTCCCGCCCGCCAAGCCGGCTCGCCCGCAGCCGGTGCTGAATGTCGTGGTCGGCACCTTCGTCGGGCTGCTGCTCGGCGTGCTCGCAGCTATCACGTTGGAGAAGGTTCACCGCCCGCTGCGCGACTCCGACGACCTGATCGAGGCGGTCGGCCTGCCCGTGCTCGCGGTCCTGCCGCCGGCGTCCTCGAAGCGGCCGCAGCGGCTGATCGGCAGCACCGGACCGGCTGTTGCGCCGTCCCTCAGACTGACCAAAGATTGACACCGACGTCGAGGTTGAACACCGATGTCCTCGTCCGCATCGTCCGCGCGCACGCCCTGGACTCCAGCCCACTGGGTGAGCATCGCGATCGTCTCGGCGTTCGTTCTCCTCGCCGCGGTGAGCGGGGCGATCGTTGCGTCCGACAACATGATGATGCAAGTGGTGGCCGGCGGCGCGCTGCTTGGTCTGCTGCTGCTCGGCGCGCCGTCGGTCGCGGTCTGGCTGGTGGTGTTCGGCGTGCTGCTGATCACGGGCCCGCTCGTGTTCTACGTGCCCCAGGCCGGCCGGGTTCCGTGGCTGTTCTCGATGCTCGGCTTCTTCCTGCTCGGCGCGTCGATCCTCTACGAGGGTCTGGGTAAGTCGTGGCAGCGTGGACGTATCCCGGGATTTGCCTGGCTCGCGGTCGCGTTCGTGCTGTACGCATCCGTCAGCTCCGCGTGGAGCGAGCTTCCGGCCAATGACACGGCGGGTGGCGTCAAGCGCTACCTGCAGTACTGGGGGCTGATGACCGCACTGGTGATGATCCCCTTCAGCGAGGGGTTCATTCGGCGGCTGCTGTGGGTCGTGGTCGCGATGTCAGTGCTCCAGTTTCCGCTGGCGCTCTACCAGCGGATCTGGCTGGTACCCGCACTGCCGTTCAACACCCTCGACACCGTGGTTGGCACACTCGAGCTGTCGCCGAGCGGGCGCGGCAGCTCCGGCGTGCTGGGAATGTGGCAGGTGGCGGTGATGGCCGCGCTGGTCGCCCTGTATCGCGAGCGGCTCCTGTCGGGCTTCAGTACGGTGATGCTGCTCGGGGCCACCTTCATCCCCATCCTGGTCGGGGACGTCAACGTGATGTTCCTGTGGCTTCCGCTGGCACTGGCGGCGGTGTACTGGGATCAGGTGCGGGAGCGACCGGTAGCCTTCCTCAGCGCCGGTGCCGCACTGCTCGCGGTCCTGGTCGCATTCGGTGCGTTCTACTTGATCTTCCAGCAGACGACCCGCGGGCAGACGGCGACCATCGAGGAGCGCTTGCGCGACCTGGAGCGCTACAACCTCGGCGATCAGGGATACGCGTCGCACTCCGATCTGAATCGGCTGAATTCGCTCAGCTATTGGGCCCAGCACCATGGCATGCACGACCCGGTCGGCACGGTGTTCGGACACGGACTAGGCAGCTCGTTCACAGGCGGCGAGCAGATGAGCGAATTGATGATCCGCCACGGCGGCAGAACGCTTGATCTGGTGGCGACCGGCGGTCTGCTGTGGGACCTCGGCATCGTCGGGTTCCTGCTGGTGGCGGGGATCTTCCTGCTCGCCACGCTCACCGCGCTGCGACTGTGCCGGATCGCCGCCCCAGGCTTCGATCGGGCGCTCGCCAGGTCGTCCCTCGCCTCGATGCTGTTACTCAGTTCGATGATGATCTACAACAACGGCCTGCTCCAGACCCCGAGCCAGCAGGTGCTGACCTCGATCAGTCTGGGTGCGCTCGCGTGGCTTGCGCGCAAGTACGACCGCCTCGAACGCATCGCGTCCTCGCCAGCGCCAGCCACTGGCGGTCGCGGGGCGGGCCGCACCGGCGGCAGCGGGCATCGCCGCGCGGCGTTCGGGGGCACCCGGCCTTGGGGCTCCGACGCGCGGCGTGCCGACCACGTCGACCCCGCCTAGATTGGAGCGAACACCAATGGGCCTCGCGCAACGCCTCTCCACCTATAACCGGACCCGGAAGTGGTCGGAATTCCTGTCACTGGTCGAGCCCCGAGCCGGTATGAGGGTGCTGGACGTCGGCTACACCGAAAAGGAGTACCAGGCGGCGGACAACTTCCTCGAGAAGCACTACCCCTATCCCGAGGACATCACCGCGCTCGGCGTGGACGAGCCAGTCCTGTTCCAGCGGCGTTACCCGAAGGTCCGCGCACTGCGCTACGGCGGGGGTAAGTTCCCGTTCGAGGACAAGTCATTCGATATCGCCTGGTCCAATGCCGTGATCGAGCACGTGGGCGACGCGAAGGCGCAGACGCTGTTCCTCGCGGAGATCGTCCGCGTCTCGAAGTTCGCGTTCGTGACCACGCCGAACCGCGGATTCCCGATCGAGGTCCATACGCGGCTGCCCTTCTTGCACTGGCTCCCAAAGCCCGTGTTCGATCGGATCCTGGTGGCGATCGGCAAGGACTGGGCTGCAGGCGATTACATGCACCTGCTCAACGAGCGTGACTTCCGTAAACGCCTCGCGGACGTCGGCGTCGCCGACTACCGCTTTCTCAGGAACCGTCTGGCGGGCTTCACGATCGACTTCGTCGCGGCGGTGGGCGCTCCTGAGGCGACGGTTCCGGCGGAGCGCAACACTCGGGTGGAACAGGTCGCGACCGCGCGGTAATCCTGTCGTGCCGCGGCCCGGCCGCGCACGGCTTCGAGGCCGCGGACCGGTGCGTGCGGTGCCAGCGCCACCGACCCCGAGCGCCGCGCGCACGTCGGACCGCAGCACAGAGGCACGAACGTGACTGACTCACCGGGCTCGCCGCACGCGCACGGCGCGGGGCGCATCGGCCGGGCGATCGCATCGCTCGGCGGTGCGACCGTGGTCGATCTGCTGATCCAGTTCACCATCCCCATGGTGCTCGTGCGGGTGATGAGCGGCGACGACTTCGGTCTGTACCGGACGTTGTGGCTGATCGCCGGAACGCTGCCGGGTCTGCTCGCGCTCGGCATGCCGACAAGCCTGTACTACTTCCTTCCCCGCTCGGACCCGGTCCGCTGCCGCGCGTTCGTCGTACAGGCCGCAGGCCACATGGCGGTAGCGGCGGTCATCGCCGCGGCTTGTACCGCGGCCTTCGTCCAGCTGCACGACGCGGGCGCGACGCTCGGCTGGGGCGCGGTCGCGTTCGTCTCGATGTGGGTGTTCGCCAGCCTGCTCGATTATCTCTACGTCGCACAGCAGGCGGTTGCGATTCAAGTGCGCGTCAATGTGTCATTCGCCCTACTGAGGGTGGTGCTGGTGGTCGGGGCGGCACTCGCTTACCAGAGCTGGCCCGCGGTGCTCGCAGCGCATCTGTTCGTGGTCGGCGGCAAGCTGCTGGTGTGCGCGATCGCCGTGCGCCGCTACGCTGCCGCGGCCGTGAGGCCGGATCGGACCACGCTCGCCGACCAGTACCGCTACGCGCTTCCGCTCGGTGTGTCGACCTCGCTGTACCTGCTGCGCGGACGGCTCGACCAGTGGTTGGTGGCGAGCCTGTTTTCAGTGTCGCAGTTCGGTCTGTATTCGGTCGCCGCGGTCTTCACGCCGATCCAGACGCTGACCCGGCTCACCGTCAACCAGGTGATCCAGCCCGAGCTGAGTCGATTGCAGTCGCAAAACGACCTCGTCGGCATGCGAGAGCTCGGCCGCCGCAGCAACCTAGGGGTGGCGCTGCTGATCTGGCCAGCGATCGCTTTCATCTCGACCTGGGCCGAGCCGATCCTGTCGCTGCTCTTCACCCCACAGTTCGCAGGGGCCGCGCCGATCGTTCGGATCTACCTGCTCACCATGGCGGTCGAGGCACTGGACATCGCGATGGTCCTGATGGCGATGCGCCAGGGGCGGTTCCTGATGACGGTGGATGCGGCGGTGCTGCCGGTGGCGCTCGCCGTCGCAGTGGCCGGGGCCAACACGCTGGGCATGACCGGGGCGGCCTGCGGCGCACTCGCGGGTGCGCTGGTCGCGCAGATCTTCCTGTACCGCAGATTCGCGAAGCTGTCGGGCGTACCGGTCTCGGGCGCGCAGCACTGGGGAGCGATCGCGCGCATCATCGCCGCGGCAGCGCTGGCCGCGGTCGCATCGCTGCTCGCACGGACGACCGGGCCCGTCCCGGGCGGACTCTTGACCACGCTGCTGATCGCCGCGGTGCTGTTTTGCGGCGTCTACTGGATCGCGCTCCGATTGCTGGGCCTATCGGACTCGGTCCGACTCGCCTTCGGGCGGCGTCTGTCGCATCTCGTGGGGTTCCGCGCATGAAGGCGCCGACCGTGTCCGTCGTTGTGCCGCTGTACAACAAAGCGCCGTTCGTCAAGCGCTGCGTTGCCTCGATTCAGGCACAGACCATGGCCGACTTCGAGGTCATCGTTGTTGACGACGGGTCGACCGACTCGAGCGGCGAAGCCTTCGGACGCGCATGCGAGGGCGATGCACGGTTCACGCTGATCGGTCAGCCCAACGGTGGCGTCTCGCGTGCGCGGAACTCCGGCGTCGCCCGCGCCCGCGCGCCCATGGTCGCATTCTTGGACGCGGACGACGAATGGGACCCCGGGTACCTGCAGGCGATCGTCGATACGGCTGCACGCTATCCCGAAGCGGTGATCATCGGGACGGCCTACACGGTGATCTACGACGACACGCAGACCTTCGTTCGCACGGGTGCGTTCGACGGGCGCGAACTCGTTCCGGCCCACGACTTCTTCGAAGCGTGGGCCCGGCTGGGTAACTGCCCGCTGTTCATCGGCGCCACCGCGATCCGGCTGCCGGCACTACGCTCGGTCGGCGGCTTCGAGCCGGGCATGAACCTCGGCGAGGAACTGCTGGCCTTCATCCGACTGCTGGAGCACGGTCCGGTGGCGTTCAGCGACCGACCACTGTCCATCTACCGGCAGAGCGCCTCCGGTTCGCTGTCGACTTCACCGTCGCTCGCGGCGATCCGCAAGCACCGACTGCTGCTTGACGAACTCGAGCGTCAGGTGCGGCTGGGCCGCTGTCCGGCGGCAATCCATCGGCGGTGGTTTGCATTGCATGCCGGTTACCTGATGCACGCCGGCGCGCGCACCGACCTGTTGCGTTTCCTGCTCGAGGGGAGGGGTAAACTGCGACCGCGCGAGTGGTTCCGGGCGGTCCTCGCAGTGCTCGGTGTGCGAGGCTTCGTGCGCCGACTGCTGGGACGGCCATGAGACATCGTGCCGCGTCGCGCGCGGCAGACGTCAGCGTGCCGTCCGACCGGCCTCGTCTGCCGCTGCGCGACCCGGGTCACGCGGCGCCGCGACGCCGGAGCGCGGACGATGCAGCATCCCGCATGGGACGTCGAAGCCATGCGTACGCCGACCCGACCGCGGACACGATCGATGGATGACCGGATCCTGCGCCACTTGCGCCCCGCGACCGCGGGCGACCGCCGCACCGCGTCTGGGGCGTCCGCGAGCGCGCGCGCGGGCCCACAGGCCCCCGCAGCGACCCCGAAGACCCCGGACGCTGGGCCGGGCTTGCGGCGAAGGGTCTGCGCGGCGCTGCCGATGCTGTCCCTCGCGGGCACGCTGCCGTCGTCCGGTCCGGCCGCGGCACCCGCACCTGAGGGACCCCAGCTGCAGCACGGCTGGGTGCTGCTCGACGACGACCGCTGACCAACCCGCGGATCCACGACCAGGACACGACGTGCTCGCCGAACACCCTCGGAACCTGCAGGGATCCGCCCGCACGGCCGACGTGTGCATCGTCGGCAGCGGCCCGGCCGGAATGACAGTCGCGCTCGAACTCGAGCGTCGGGGGCTACGCGTGCTGGTGCTCGAGGCCGGCGGCACGCACTACGACCCGACGTCGCAGGCGATGTTCGAAGGCACGCTGATCGGCGATCGGCTGTTCGACATGGGCGTCAACCGTCTGCGCTACTTCGGCGGCAGCTCCAACCACTGGGGCGGGTTCTGCCGGATGCTCGAGGACTGGGACTTCCGCGACAAGGTCGAAGGCATCCCGGGCGCGTGGCCGATCGGTAGGCGCGACTTGGACCCGTACCTCCCTCGCGCACGCGAGATCTTGGAGCTGCCCGGCTTCCCGGCAGACCGGCGACTGGACGATCAGGTTACCCACGTGCACTGGACCTACTCGCCGCCAGTGAACTTCGGGCTGAAGTACCGGGATCATGTCAAGACCTCGGCGGGGCTCGCGGTGGTACTCAACGCGTGCGTGACCAACCTGATCGAGCGCGGCGGGCGGATCGTCGCGATCGAAGTCTCCGACCCCGACGGGCATCGCGACACGGTTCAGGCGGGGCTGTTCGTGCTGTGCGCGGGCGGCATCGAAAACAGTCGGATGCTGCTGTGGGCGAACGAGCGCAACGAAGGCCGCGTAGTCCGCGAGCCCCGGACGCTCGGCAAGTACTGGATGGAGCATCCGCACTACACGGTGGCCGACGCGCTGATCGAGGGCGATCCGAGGATCGACCCCGACCGCCGCGGCCGCGCCTACATCGTACCCACCGAACGGGCGATCCGGGAGCACCGGATGCTGAATTGCGCGCTGAGGCTGGAGCCGCACGAGTACGAGGGTACGAAGCGGCTCGCGGCCGACCTCGCGTGCATCGCGCCGCGACTCGGACGCTGGGCGGTCGAGCGCACCGGCAAGCGGCTGGTGTGCGGCTACCGGGTTCGCGCCGCATGGGAGCAGGGGCCGCGCGAGTCCAATCAGGTGCGACTCGGCACCGCGCGAGACGCCCTCGGCATTCCGCGCGCCGAGCTGCACTGGAGGCTATCTGCGCTGGAGAAGCACACTGTGCGTCAGACCGCGGTGCTGTTCGGCCGGTACCTGGCCGCCAACGGACTCGGTCGGGTGAGGCTGTTGCCCTGGCTCACAGACCCAGGGCCCGACTTTGCACCCGACGACGAGTTCGTCGGTAACCATCACATGGGCGGCACGCGGATGAGCACGGACCCGCGCACCGGCGTGGTCGATGCCGACTGTCGGATCCATGGAATGGCCAATCTGTACGTCTGCGGTTCGTCGGTATTCCCGAGCGCCGGGCACGCGAACCCGACGCTGACCATCGTGCAGGTCGCGCTGCGGCTCGCCGCACACCTTGGTCGACGCGCGGCACACGGGACTTCGACGTGACCCGAGCACGTGCGCTGCGGATACTGCTCGCGTTGACGGCGCTCGCCGCGCTCGGGTTCGCCGGGCTGCGCTGGTTCGCGGATCGCACCGGCGTCGACGGCTGGGATCAGCGAACCGTGCCGATCGCGAACCGCGGCGTGACCGATGCAGCGATCCGCCAGCGTTTCGGCGACCATCCGAAGGGGCTCGACACGCGAGCCTACGAAGACGCCTTCCTCTACCTGCTCGAAGGGTTTGTCAACTACCGCTCGAGCGCCGGCGCGAGGGTCTACTACCCCGGTACGCCCAGCCGCAACGGCCGCACCAGCGATGGCCTCGAGGGCTTCGCCCGCTTCTTCCCGATCGCTGCGAGCTGGCTCGCGTCGGGACGTCCCGACACGATCGTTCTGGGCGGGAACACGGTGTCCCTGGAGCGGATACTGCGAGAGGGTCTGCTCGCCGGTACGCGACGAGGCGGCGCGGAATTCTGGGGGGTGATCACCAGCAACAACCAGCGCCTCGTCGAGTCCGCCGACATCGCACTCGGGCTGTGGCTCAGCCGCGAGCGCCTGTGGGCGCGCCTCGAGCCGGCCGAGCGGGCGCAGGTGTCGACCTGGCTGAAACGTGCGCTGGTGGTCGACGCGTACGAAGGCAACTGGTCGCTCTTCCCCATCCTCGTGCGTCGAGTTCTGGTCGCACTTGGCGAGGACGTGTGTTGCGACGAGATCGTGGTCGACCGCTACTGGCGCCAGTTCAAGCAACTCGCGATGGGCGGGGGCTGGATCGCCGACGGCTTGCAGGGCGCCGACTACTACAACGCTTGGGCGATGCAGTACGTGATGTTCTGGCTCGACCAAATCGATCCTGCGTTCGACCCGCAGTTCATCCGCGAGTCGAACCGCGCAATGGTCGCCTTCTACCAGCACTTGATGAGCCCTCGGGGTGCGCCGCTGATGGGTCGCAGCGTCTGCTATCGAATGGCCACGCCGGTGCCACTGCTGACCGCCCAGGTGCTTTCACCCGGCACGGTGTCACCGGGCCGGGCGATGCGAGCACTGGACGCCGCCTGGGGCTGGTTCGTGACCCACGGCGCGCTCGCCGACGGCGGCATCACTCAAGGCTTCTGCGGCAAGGACCTTGCGCTGGTCAACGACTACACCGCTCCCGCGAGCTGCCTTTGGGGCGCACGGGGACTGGTGGTTGCGCTGTACCTGGACCCGAGACTGCATCTGCTCGACGCACCGCGCGAGCCGTTGCCGGTGGAGGCCGGCGACTTCGAGGTGACCGAGACCGCTCTCGGCTGGACGGTGCGGGGTACGAGGGCTCGCGGCGAGGTCGTGCTGACGATCACCGGCAACCCCGGCGGCCCAGAGCAGCCGACGATCCGCCCGTACACGACCCGACACGCGCTGCGCGAGTGGCTGACCCACCGTCCGAGCCGCCCGAACAACCAGGACGCCCTGTACAAGCGACGCGAGTACTCGACCGAGCAGACGATGACTCGGTGCGAGCCCGCGCAGCGGTGACTCGTGACTCCGACGCCGGGCGATGGCCCTGAGGCGGCTGCGCGGGCACCGCGGCAGACCTCAGCAACGAGAGCAGCGCGCGAAG
>JBIKMO010000170.1:0-9233 GCA_044359175.1 Burkholderiaceae bacterium
CGACGGCTCCCCGGCCCCCCAGCCCACGGTCATCCTGCCCGAACCGACGCTCGCTCGCGCGCTGCCCGCTCCCCGGGTCGCGGCGTCGTCACCGAACGCGCAGGCTGGCTCACACGATGTCGGCGATGCGCTCAGCGTGTCTCCGCAGACACTGCGCCTCAGGAACGCGGCCGATCCCGGCGCCGAGCGCGACAGCCCTGTGCCGCCCGCCCCCCCCGCTGGGCGCAGTCCGTCGCGACTTCGGACTGACGACCCACCCATGCCGCTCACCGGCGATCGGGGCGCCCGCGTGAGGATCCGCGCGTCCGAGCTCCGGTCGCAGCCGGGACCGACGTGGGGGGTGACGGTCGCCGACGACCCGATTCCGGAGCGACTCGTCGCGACGGTCCGCCCGAACTGGAACGGCCGCGCCGACGAGCCGGGGACCGCGGCATTCACCGGCCCGGATGCGGGGCATCCACGAGCCCCGCGACATCCGTCCGCCGTCGGGCGCGGGCAGTCGCCGCGCGACCTCGACCGCGCGGCCACGCAGGCGGCGCTGGACCTCGGCCTGGGCCGACTCGGCCAGCACGCGATGGTCGGCCGCACGTCCGGCGCCGCGGGGGCCGAGCACTACCACGGCCTGGACGCACCCCGGCAGCGCGTGGAATTCACGACGGTCCGCATCGACCGCCGGGCTCTGATCGACCCGGTCGACGCCGGCCGCGGCAACGACGTCGCCAAGGGCGGCGATGCTCCGACGGCGCCGCCGCCGCATCTGCGTGCAGCGCTGGAATCGGCCGATCCCGATCAGGCGCTCGCGCGGCTTGGCGAGCTGACCCGCGACGCGCTCAACGCGCGCGGACCCGACGGCAGGCTGCGCGCGCTGGCCGAGCACGGCGACGATGGCGTGCTGCGGCTGTCGGCACGATTGCCCGCTGCGGCCCGCGAGGTGCTGTCGCTGCCCGAGGGCACGGTCGACTTCGGGTTCCGGTTCGTGCGCCCGCCGGTGCTCTCCGCGCTGAGTCCGCACGACCCGTTGCCGGCTCGATGGGGCGAGATCGAAACTTTGGCCAGGACCGCCGAAGCCGGTCGCGACCCCCCGGCCGCCGGCAGCGAACCCCGCCCATCGACGGAGTGGGACGACCGGGTGCGGCAGGTGGAACTGTCGTCGGCGGCACTGGCGGAGCGCGTCGACGCCGCGGTCCGGCTCGAGCACGCCGGTATCGACCCCGCCGACTGGGGCCTGCACCTGCTCGCCTGGTATCGCACCGATCATGACCGGTACCAGGTCGCGGTCCGCGCGGTGCCCGGCACACCGCTGGCGGCGCTGCGGCTGACGCCGCAGCAGTCGCGCACGGTCGGCGTGCAACTCTCGCAACGGATCGAACGGCTACGCGCCGGCGGCCTGCATCCTGGCCCCTCCGGACCCGAGCAGGTGTGGGTCGATCGCGGACCCGACGGCACGATCGTCGCGACGCGACTGATCGATCCGGCGCCGTTCGATGCCGGGCACGCGGCCGGCTGGCGGGCGGACGGCGATCCGCTGGTCGGTCCGCTGCTGCGAGGCGACGCGCGGGCGACGCCGCCACCTGCTGGCACCCGTCCGAGCGCGGTCAGGCGCGACATCGCCCCACCCGCGACCGGTGGGCCGGACGGACTCAGGTCACCCCGAGCCGAGACCCCGGCCCCGGCCGTGCCGTCCGGCGCGAACGGGCTACTCGAAGCGACGTCGCCCCTGCCGCCGGCCTACCCGCCTGGGGCGTGGGCCCTGCTGCAGCGAGCGCTCGATCCGCAGGACTCGTTGCGCGCGATGCAGCGGCTCGCCGATGCGGCGCGCGCCGAAGGCGGCCGACCTGCGCGAACGGCGGTACCCGGGCTGGCTCCGGAAGGCGCGCCGACCCTCCCGGCAGCGCCGCCCCAGGTCTGGACACACGCGCTCGCGCCGACGCGACTCCGCGACCCGGCGTCCGTCCCACGAATCACCGGCGTCAAGCTCGGAAAGTCCACCGCCCGGCCGAACGCGACAGGCGACGGCACCGCGCCCTACAGCGGCCAGGTGGTCGCGGCGATCACCGACTCGACGACCTTCGACCCCATGACCCGCGACGCGCTCGCGCTGCGGCAGTGGCTGGAACAGCCGCCCGACGGTCACGACCGAGGCGGGCAGCAGGATGACGCGGACCGTGACGAGAGCGCGGACCGCGAGGATGAGGATCGGGCGCGGGCCCCTCGCCCGCAACGGCAACAGCTCGGCGACGACGGGCGGAAAGCAGGTTGACCATGGAATCCATCAGGATCGGCGCACCAGGAACCCTCCGGAGGCTTGACGACGCGTTGATCGCGCAGGCGCCGCCCGAGAGGGGTGCTCCGCCGACCGGGTCGACGCCCCAGCCGACTGAACCGCACGCAGCGACCGTTGCGCCGCATCACGAGGTGAGGCGAGGCGACACGCTGTGGGGGATCGCCGAGCGCGAACTCGGCGACGGGCACCGGTATCGGGAGCTGCTGCGGGCGAACCCGGGAATCGACCCGGAGCGACTGATGCCGGGCCAGCGGGTGCAGCTCCCGCAGGCGGCTCCACCGCAGCCTCCGGCGCCGCCGCCGCCCGTCGCCCCAACCGCCGCACCCGCCGCAACCGCCCCGCCTGCCCCGGGCACCGGGCCCGCCGCGCCCGCCGCAACCGCCCCGCCTGCCCCGGGCACCGCACCCGCCGCACCCGCCGCAACCGCCCCGCCTGCCCCGGGCACCGCGCCCGCCGGGCCCGCCGCGCCCGCCGCAACCGCCCCGCCTGCCCCGGGCACCGCACCCGCCGCGCCCGCCGCAACCGCCCCGCCTGCCCCGGGCACCGCCGCGACGCCGCGGCCGGCGGGACTCGAGGTCGCCGCCAACGCCTGGGCGCCGCCGTCAGGCAGCGGCCCGAACACCACGCTGACCCCGTTCGCGATGTTCGGTGCACGCTGGCGCTCGGGCGCAGGCGAGTCGCCGACCCCTTGGTTGGGCGTCTCGGGTAAGCCGTATACCGAGGTGTTCGCCGGCTGGAGCGTGCAGGATCTGACGTTCGACGCTCAGGATCGGCTCCAGGTGGTCAAGCCCCGCTACGTCGCCGGTGCCTCGTTCGGTGACGGCGGTCCGAACGGAAGGAACCTCACGATGATGGGCTGGCGCGACGCGGCGCCCGACCCGAGAACCGGTCAGGAGCGGCACGGAGCCCAGGCCACGTACGCATCGCTGAAGAACGGCAGGCCGGATGCTCGACTCGACCTGCGCGTCGAGTCGGAGCCCGCCGGAACGAATACGTCTCCGGCCTTGGCCGCGCGTGCCGAGAAGTTCGTCCCCCTCGATCCGAAGAACGCACTGCGCCTTCGCGGCACCGTCGGCACCTCGGGGCTGCCCGAGACCGTCCCGAGCTGGCAGGCGTCGCTCGCCCTGAACCAGCAGCCGCTTGCCGGCAACTTCCCCGCCGCGAACGCGCCGTTCGTGCCCGCTGCGGAGCTCTCGTACACGCGTACCTCGACGCCCGCGCCGGGCGCGCCCGGCCGCTACACCGACGCCGCCGCGATCATGCTCGGGGCGACCGGCCCGAGGACCGTGATCAACACGACGTTGACCGCCGCGAAGACCGTCGCCCCGGGAGTGGACGACGTCAACCGGCTGCTGCTGTCTGGCTCCGCGATCCAACGCCTGGGTCCCAACGACGTTGGTGGCCCGCCAACCACCGTGCGGAAGAATTTCGTCGATCCGGTGAACATGCCCACCGGACGCTTCACGCCTGGGCAACAGGGTCAGAACACGACCCTGTACAGCCGCTTCACGGTCACGTTGCAGGACGATGGCCCGCCGCCGATCCTGACCCCCGGCGTGGCCGGCCGGGACTCGGCGGAGCTCGGCGTGGTCCACACCCGTAGCCACGGCGTGCTGTCGAGTGCCTACGTCCAGGCGACCTACGATCCGACGACCTATGCCGCCAAGGCGACGCCCGCGGGCGGTCGCACGGGCGTCGACCTCGGCGTGCACCTGCGCCCGACCGACAGCCTGCCGGTGACCGTTCACCTCGGCGGCCACGCCGGAATCGGTGGCGAGTCCATCCGAGGGGACCTGATGATCCAACCCGACAAGCAGAAGGACCTGACCGTCGGTCTCGGGGCTCGGTACATGCTGAGCGGCCCGACCGAGGGCGAGCTCCAGCCCCTGGTCGGAATCAACCTGCGGTTGTAGCGGCGCCCTCGGGCCGCGGTTGCGCCGGGCGAGACTTGCTTCACGGCGGCGGCTCGCCGGTTCGCGCAGGATGAGTGCGGTTGCCGACCCACGTGGCGGTGACCGCCCCGTCCCGAAGCGTTCCGTCCATGCCGCCGACCCGAACCGCCACGGCCTCACCGCCCCAACCCGCCGCGCGGCGCGCCCCCCGCGCCGCGATCGCCGAGGCGCCCGTCGTCGAACCCAGTGCGGCACGAGCGTTCGCTGCGCTGCAGGCGCTGGGTCAATGGCACGCAACGCTCGATGCGTCGCGCTCCCGGCTCGAATGGTGCTCGGATGCGCTGACCGCCGCCTATCCGCAATGGCGATGCGGCGAGACGCTCGAGCGGATCGCCTCCGCGTTTCCGGGCGTGGCCGCGCTGCACGACCCGCGGGAACTCCCGGCTCGCGAGTCGGTGGTGACCGCACCCGACGGTCGCCCGCTGCGGCTGCAGGCCGCGGCGGACGCGGCGGGCCGGCTGCACTTGCGGCTGTCGGACCTGTGGGCTGACGGTGAGTCCGCGTCCCGCCACCTGAGCGACCGCGAGCGGCTGCTGTTCGTGTCGCGGACGATGTCGGTCGGCGAGATGGCGTCGATCCTCGCGCACGAACTCAACCAGCCGATCGGCTCGATCGCCAACGTGTTGCGCGGCATCTCGCTGCGGATCGAGCGCGGCGCCACCGACCCCGACGTCCTGCGTCCGGCGATCGCGCGCGGCATCGAGCAGGTGATGTACGCGGCCGGCATCCTCGCCCGAGTACGCGAGTACGTCGAACCGCGCCAGCCGCGGCGCGAGGAGATCGCGCTGCCGGCGCTGGTCGGCGCCGCGATCGCGCTGCTGGACTGGGAGGTCCGCCGCGACGGCATCGCGGTCAGCCTGGTCGATCTCACCGGTCCGCCGCCGTGCGTGGTGGCGGGCGACCCGGTGATGCTGCAGCAGGTCGTGGTCAACCTGGCTCGCAATGCGATCGAGGCGATGCGCGGCGTACCGACCTCACGACGCCGGCTCGAAGTGACCACCGTACGTGACGAGGACATGGTGGTGCTGCGCCTGGCCGACCGTGGCCACGGCATCGATCCCCGGACACAGGACCGCCTGTTCACCCCGTTCTTCACCACCAAACCCGACGGCACCGGTCTCGGGCTGCACGTGTGCCGCTCGATCGTCGAACTGCACCAGGGCCGGCTGTGGTTCGACAGCGGCGCGGCCGACGGCTGCACGGTGTGCGTGGCGCTGCCCGCGCTGGCACACGACCCGACCTCGGAGACCTCCCGATGAACCGAACCGTCGTTCTGGTCGACGACAACGCCGCCTTCCGGCAGTCGACTGCCTGGCTGCTCGATGGCCTCGGCCTCGACGTGCTCGAGTACGACTCGGCCGCCGCGCTGCTGGAGGCGATCGCGCCGCCCGCGCCGCGACCGGACTTGGCCTGCGTGCTGCTGGACGTGCGGATGCCCGGCATCGACGGACTGCAGCTGCACGACGCACTGCTCGCCCGCGAGGTCGACTGGCCGGTGATCTACATGACCGGCCACGGCGACGTGCCGCTGGCGGTCGCGGCGATGCGCAAGGGCGCCTTCAGCTTTCTCGAGAAACCGTTTCGCGAGAACCAGCTCGAGATGACGCTGTGGCAGGCCTTCGACCGCGCCGAGGCACGGCCGCGCGAGTCCGGGGCGGCCGGTGCGGCGGCCCGGCCGCCTGGCGGCGACGCCGGCGCGTCCGCCGCCGCCGCGTCCGCGGCCACCGACGCGGCGCTCGCGCGACTCACCGGGCGCGAGCGCCAGGTGCTCGACCTGGTCGTGCAGGGCAAGCTCAACAAGACGATCGCCGACATCCTGGGCATCAGCATCAAGACGGTCGAGCTGCACCGCTCGAACATGATGCAGAAGATGGGCGCGCGCTCGATCACCGAGCTGATGCGGCGCGTGCTGATCCGCGAGGACAGCCGCGCATGACCGCAGCGCACGCGCTCGCGCGACGTCTGCCGCGGCTCCCCGACACCGACGCGTCCGCCTGCTCGCGACTGCTGACCGTGCTCGCGGCCGCCGGGCTGCCCGCACGGTCGGCCGACTCCGACTCGACCGAGACCTCGCGTTGGCGGATCGCGCTCGAGTCGGACCTCGGACCGCTCGAATTCGGTCCGATCCGCGCCAACGGACGGTCGGTCGCGATCGGTACCGAGTCCGGGTCGCCGGATCTGGTCGCCGCGGGCGAAGCGCTCGCCGCATGCGAGCCGCTGATCGCGTCGATCGAGCGTGCGCTGGGCTCGCCGCTGTGGACTCGAGCGGTACGCAGCGCATCGCCCGCCAGCGCCGAACGCATCGAGGTGTGCATCGAATCCCACGACGGGTTGTGCGCGTTGCTCGGCGCCCCCGCCACTGCACTGCGCCGGCTGCCCAGGCCGCGCTGGGGACGACCACCGCCGCACATGGTCGGCGTGGGCGTGCGCTGCCGAGTGGCGATCGGCGGCTGCACGCTCGCGGCCGACCTCCTGGCCGCGGCCGCCCCTGGCGACCTGCTGCTCGAGACCCGCCGGCACGGGCCCGCATGGACCGTCCGCGTACGTACGCCGGACGGCTCGAGCGTGAAGGCCACGCTGCTGCCCGCCAGCCGCTCGCTGCGGTTCGACTCCGAGGACCCCGTCGCGATGGAACCCGACTCCCCCGAGCACGGCCCGGCGATGACCGCGGCGGACCCGCCGTCCTGGCCGCACGTGCCGACCGACGTGCGTTTCGAGCTGCCCGGGGTCACCGTGCCGCTCGGCGTGATCGCCGGGCTGCAGCCGGGGGCCGTGCTGCGGATCGCCGACGCCGACGCACCGCTGCGGGTCGAGGTGATCGCGGGCGGCCGCCCGATCGGCCGAGGCGAGCTGGTCGTGGTCGGCGACGCCTTCGGCGTGCGCCTGCTCGAGCGGACCGACGGCGGCCCCTGATCGGCAGCCGCGCTCGGCGCCCCACCGAAACCGACATGGACCTCACGACCTTCACGCCGACCAGCGCGCTGATCACGGTGATCGCACTGGCGATCGCCCCGTTCCTCGCGGTGATGGTCACCTCGTTCACCAAGATCGTCGTGGTGCTCAGCCTGCTGCGCAACGCACTCGGTCTGCCGCAGACCCCGCCGAACGTGGTGATCAACGGACTGGCGCTGATCCTCACGATCTACGTGATGGTGCCGGTGGGCATGGACATCGCCGAGCGCTGGAAGGCCTCGGGGCAGAACCTCGCGAGCGCGACCCGAGACACGCAGCGGATGGTCGCGGCGATCGACGCGGTCAAGGAACCGCTGCGCGAGTTCCTGGTCAAGCACGCTTCGCCGCGCGAGCGGGCCTTCTTCCTCAAGACCGCGCAACGCATGGTCGGCGAGAGACGCGCCGCGTCGATCTCGGACACCGACTTCATCGTCGTGATCCCGGCCTTCACGGTGAGCGAGCTGGTGACCGCGTTCCAGATCGGATTCCTGATCTTCCTGCCGTTCCTGGTGATCGACCTGGTGGTGGGCAACGTGTTGCTGGCGATGGGCATGATGATGATGTCGCCGGTCACGGTCTCGCTGCCCTTCAAGCTGCTGCTGTTCGTGCTGATCGACGGCTGGGTGAAGCTGGTGCACGGGCTCGTGCTCTCCTACCACTGACCGCAGGCGGCGCGATGCTCCAGACCGAAGCGATCCGGTTCACCTACGAGGCCCTGTGGCTGGTGCTGCAGCTGTCCGGGCCGCCGATCGTTCTGGTGTCCGTGGCCGGCCTGCTGGTGGCGCTGGTGCAGGCGGCCACCCAGCTGCAGGAGCAGACCCTGCAGTTCGTGATCAAGCTCGTCGTGCTGGTGATCGCGCTGTTCGCGACCGCGACCTTCCTCGGCGGTTCGCTGCACGCCTACGCCGACAAGGTGTTCAGCGACTTCGCCTCGATCGTGCGGCGCTGAGCGCGAGCGGCGATGCACGCGTTCCAGTCGCTGTCCGACGTCGCGCTGCTCCTCGGGCTGTCGGTGACCCGGCTGGCGATCGCGTTCCTGATGCTGCCGATGTTCACCCAGGAAGCGCTGCCGCCGGTGGTGCGCAACAGCCTGTTCGTCGCGCTGGCGATGCTGACCATCGCGGTTCAGCCGCAGACCGGCCCGCTCGCGCTGGACACGGTCGGCTGGCTGGTGCTGTTCGCCAAGGAGGCGCTCATCGGCCTGGTGATCGGCGTGTTCGCAAGCACCGTGCTGTGGGCGGTGGAGGCCGCCGGCATGCTGATCGACACCAAGGCGGGCACGCAGCTCGCGCAGATCGTCGATCCGATCAACGGCCAGCAGACCTCGCAGACCGGCCAGTTCCTGGCCCGGCTGGCCACCTACGTGTTCATGGCCTCGGGCGGCTTCATGTTCATGGTCGGCGCGCTGCTGGAGAGCTTCGCGCTCTGGCCGGTCACCGCTGCGCTGCCGGCGCTGCGTCCGGGCAGCCTGGGCGTGTTCGAGGCCGAGTTCGGGCGGATGATGCTGCTGGCGACCATGATCGCCGCCCCGGTGATCGTGATCCTGTTCGTGGTCGAGGCGGCGCTCGGGCTGATGAACCGGTACGCGCCGAATCTGAACCTGCTGGCGATCGCGCTGCCGCTGAAGGCATTGATCGCGGTGCTGCTGGTCGCGATCCTGCTGGGCACCACGGTCGACCTGATGGTCCGGGAGTTCACCACCCGGCACCTCGGGTTGCTCGCGTTCGTCGAACGGCTGTTCGTGCGCTGAGCTCCGCTCGTCGGCGAAGCGCGAACCTCGGGTCGTCCCGGGGTCGCGACGGCGGCACCGACGCGGTACGATTCGGCCATCGAGCCCCTAACCATGAACGCGCCCATTCCTCCGCTTCAGCCGACGGCCCTCCTGGGGCGGTCGCCCGCGCCCCCGGCTGCGCCGGTGGCACAGGCCTTGGGCGGGCGCCGTGCGGCCGAGGGATTGGACTTCTCCGGTTGGTCGGAGTCCCCCGCGGGCGCGACCGTTCGCGGCGACCTGGCCGAACCGGGCGCCTCGAACGAGGCCGCCGCGG
>JBIKMO010000453.1:0-2554 GCA_044359175.1 Burkholderiaceae bacterium
TCGACCTCTGGCGGCGCGCCGGCTCCGACGAACGCGAGGCGCGGCTCACCGCGGACCACCTCGTCGCCGCGAACCTGACCGGCCACGACTCGCACGGCGTCGGCATGGCGCCGCGCTACGTGAAGTCCTGGAAGGCGGGCGAGCTGCAGCTCAACCGCCGCGTGGAGGTGGTGCTCGACAACGGCCCGCTGGTGACCGTGGACGGGCGCCGCGGCATGGGCCAGTCGGTCGCGCACCAGGCGATGGAGATCGCGATCGGGCGCGCGCGCACGCACGGCGTGTGCGTGATGGGCCTGCGGGACGCGCACCACCTGGGTCGGGTCGGGCACTGGGCCGAGCAGGCGATCGCCGCGGGCCTGGCCTCGGTCCACTTCACCAACGCGGTGTCGACGGTCCCGATGGTCGCCCCGCACGGCGGCGCCGACGCGCGCTTCCTCACCAACCCGTTCACGGTCGGCATCCCGCGGCCCGGCGACGAACCGATCGTGCTCGATTTCGCCACCAGCGCGATCGCCCACGGCAAGGCGCGGGTGGCCTACAACAAGCAGAAGTCGGATCCGTCAGTACGGGTGCCCGAGGGCAGCCTGATCGACGCGCAGGGCCGCCCCACCCGCGATCCGGCCGTGCTGTTCGAGCCGCCCGAAGGGCCGTTCGGGGCGCTGCAGACCTTCGCCCAGCACAAGGGCTACGCGCTGGCGATGGTCTGCGAGCTGCTGGGCGCGGCGCTCACCGGCGGCGCGACCGCGGCGCCGCAGCACCGCACGATGCAGCACGCGATCTGGAACAGCATGCTCGCGATCGTGTTCGATCCTGAACGCATCGGGCCGGCCGAATCCTTCGCCGCGCAGGCCCGCGCGTTCACCGACTGGGTGCAGGCCGCGCCGCTGTCGGGCGCGACCGACCGGATCATGGTGCCGGGCGACCCGGAGCGCCGCGCCCGAGCCGAGCGCGCGCAGGGCACGCCGATCGACCCGGGCACGATGGCCGAACTGGACGAAGCCGCGCGCACGGTCGACCGGTCGCTGCCGGCGCTGTCGTCGCTGTCGCAGCGGGCCGGCTGATGACCCGATCGCCGCGTTCGGGCGTGCTGCCGGTGCACGTGGAGTTCGGCCACTGCGATCCGGCCGGCATCGTCTGGTACCCCAACTTCTACGAGTGGTTCGACGCCGCCACCCACCGGCTCGCCGAGCGCGCGGGCGTGGGGCTGCATGCGCTGCGCGCGCAGGGCTGGATCGGGCTGCCGCTGATGCAGACCGGCGCGTCGTACCACCGGCCGGTGCGCTTCGGCGAGGACGTCGAGGTGCACAGCACGGTGGCGGGCTTCGAGCGCCGAAGCTTCCGCGTCGAGCACCGTGTACTGTGCGCCGGCGAGACGCGCCTCGAGGGCTTCGAGGTGCGCTTCCTCGGCGAGCCCCATCCCGATGACCCGAAGCGGCTGCGCGCGGCCGTGATCCCGGACTCCTTCCGGCACGCGTTCGGCTTCGAGTGAGCACCCTGGGCTCGGCACCGTGAAACGCTACGTCCGAGACCGGCTCGCCGGCCAATCGGTGCTGCTCAAGCTCGCGCGCGCCTATCACGACGCCACCGCGGCCTTCGAGCAGGCCTCGGGGCTGCCTGCGGCGCGCTGGCGGCTGCTGTACCTGATCGCCCGCGAGGGCGACCCCACGCAGCGCGAGCTGATCGGCCTGATCCGGGTGGACCCGGGGTCGATCACACGCACGCTGAAGGCGCTCGAGCTCGACGGGCTGGTGCGCCGGCGCGCCGACGAGGCCGACGCCCGCTACGTGCGCGTGTCGCTCACCGCGGCCGGCCGCCGGCTGGTGGACCGCACGATGGCCGAGCGCGAGCGCTTCCTCGCGCGGATGGTCGAGGGCGCGGACCCGGAGGACGTCGATGCCTTCCTGCGCGTGCTCGACCGGGTGTCGGAGAACCTCGGGCGCGGGGACGGGGCGCAGGACGACTGACGGTCCGGCCGGAGGGGCTCGTTCCGCGGGTCGAGCGGGCACGTCAGCCCGCACTGTCGGCCCGCACCGTCCGCCGCTACCCGGACAGGGCGCTCACGCCCTTGCCCCTGAAGACTGGAGTTCCTGGCAGCGGTTCCAATGCGGACAAGCCGTCACGACCGGGCCTGCGAGGTGCTGGAGGTGAGCGCGAGCGGGTGCCGCTCACCGCGTGCCCGTTGTCGAACGTGACGCTGTGCGTCTACGGGCTCGCGCCGAATCGTCTGTCAGAACTCCCAGGGCGACACCAGTTCGAGCCCCGTCGTCCGGAAGTCGTCGAGATTGCGTGTGGCGAGCCGGCCGCCGTTGACGCGCGCGATCGCGGCGATCATCCCGTCGGGCGCAGACATGCCGCGACCGGTTCTGGATGCTTTGCCCATCAGCTCGCCGTAGGCGAGCGCCGCATTCTCGTTCACGCCGAAGATCCGGTCTGCGAAGCGCCGTCGCCAGTCGGCAAGACCGCGTTCGAGGCGAGCGGCACGCCGATCGGGCCGGATCTTCTCGATGCCGAACGCGATCTCCGCGATCGTCACCGTCGGCAGCGCCAACTGAGC
>JBIKMO010000019.1:0-28302 GCA_044359175.1 Burkholderiaceae bacterium
GCCGGACGTCGTCGGCGGCAACGTTTGGGAGATGGTGATCGACTGGCTCGCGGCCGGCATCGACCCGAGCCGGGCGACGCTGTTCATCCAGTCGCGTCTGCCGGAGCACGCCGAGCTGCATCTCGCGCTGTCGATGTGCACCCCGCTGGGCTGGCTCGAGCGTGTGCCGACCTACAAGGATCAGCAGGAGAAGTTGTCCGACAAGGACCTCACGACCTACGGCTTCCTCGGCTATCCGCTGCTGCAGTCGGCCGACATCCTGATGTACCGAGCCGCGTGGGTTCCGGTGGGCGAGGATCAGGTGCCGCACGTCGAGCTGACCCGTGAGGTCGCCCGGCGATTCAACCACCTGTTCGGCCGGGAGCACGGCCTCGAGCAGAAGGTCGCCGAGGCGGCGAAGAAGCTCGGCGGCAAGCGCGCCCAGGCGTACGAGGCACAGCGCGTGCGGTACCAGCAGGAGGGCGACGCGCTCGCGCTCGCCGAGGCGCGTGCGCTGGTGGAGGCGAGCGGCAGCCTCTCGCCGCTCGATCGCGAGCGGCTTCTCGGTTGGCTCGACGGCGGTCGGCGTCAGATCCTCGTCGAGCCCCAGGCGCGTCTGACCGAGGCCTCGAAGGTCCCGGGGCTGGACGGGCAGAAGATGTCCAAGAGCTACGGCAACGCGGTGGCGATGCGCGAGGACCCGGCATCGGTCACCCGCAAGTTGCGCACGATGCCGACCGACCCGGCCCGCGTGCGTCGCAGCGACCCCGGCGAACCGGAGCGGTGCCCGGTGTGGCAGCTGCACCAGGTGTACTCGCCGCAGGCGACGCGCGACTGGGTGGTGGCCGGTTGCCGCAGCGCCGGGATCGGTTGCCTCGAATGCAAGCAGCCGGTGATCGACGCGGTGATCGCCGAGCAGCAGGTGTTCATCGAGCGGGCGCAGCCCTACGTCGAGAATCCGAAGCGGGTGCGCGACATCATGGACGAGGGTTGCGAGCGCGCGCGCGCGGTCGCGCGCGAGACGATGCGCGACGTCAAGGCCGCGATGGGTCTGGGCTACCGTTGACGTCGACGCGGGCGATGCCGCGGCCGGTCAGCCGGTCGGCTCGCCGAGTCCCTTGACCACGTGCATCTGGCGCAGCTGGGGCAGCGAGTCCAGGAAATCCATCAGTCGCGGCAGCGGCAGGGGCTCGCTGATGAACGCGCCCTGCATCTGGTCGCACTCGAAGGTGCGCAGCGCACGCATCTCGGCCGCCGTCTCGACGCCCTCGGCCATCGCCTGCAGCCCGAGCTTGCCGGCGAGCGTGGTGATCGCCTGGATGATCGCCGCGTTGCCACGGTCCTCGGGCAGACCGCGGATGAAGGTCCGGTCGATCTTCAGGCCATCGACCGGAAGGTTCTTCAGGTACGACAGCGACGCGTATCCGGTACCGAAGTTGTCGATGATCACCTTCACGCCCAGCCGCCTGAGCTCGGCGAGCAGCGCGACGGTCTTGTCACTGTTGTCGATCAGAGCGTTCTCGGTGAGTTCGAGCCGCAGCAGGCTGGGCGGCACCTGCCGCTCGGCGAGCATCGCGTTGAGCTGAGCGAGGAACCCGTCCTCGGCGAGCTGGCGCGGCGAGATGTTGACCGAGATCGAGACGTCCTGGTGCCGGTCGAGCCCGATCTCGACGCGGTCGTCGAGTGCGCGGCGGATCGCCCACAGGCCGATCTCGCGGACCAGGTTGCTCTGCTCGGCAGCGGGCAGGAACTTCTCGGGCAGCAGCAGGCCCCGCGTCGGATGGCGCCAGCGCATCAGCCCCTCGATGCCGACGATCCGCCGCTCGCCCAGCGCGAGCACCGGCTGGTAGTACAGGTCGACCTCGCCGCGCTGCATCGCCAGGGGCAGCTCGGCGCCGAGCTGCAGCTGGTCGCTGCGCTCGTCGGACAGGTCGCCGGCGAAGAACCGCACGTCGTTGCGTCCCTCGGACTTCACGCGGTACATCGCGCTGTCGGCGCACTTGACCAGCAGCTGCGCATCCCGTCCGTCTTCGGGTGCGACCGCGACGCCGATCGACGCGGACAGGAAGTAGGCGCGGTTCATCAGCACGAACGGCTTCTCGATCGCGGCCAGCACCTTGCGTCCGAGCCGCTCGATCTCGACCCGGTCCTTCAGATCGAGCAGCAGCAGGATGAACTCGTCGCCACCGATCCGGCCGGCGACGTCGGTCGGGCGGATCGCCTCGCGGAAGCGCCGGGCGACCTCGATCAGCACCTGGTCGCCCACCGAATGTCCGAGGGTGTCGTTGATCAGCTTGTATCGGTCGAGGTCGACGTAGAGCACCGCCGCGTCGCGTTCGGCGCGCAGCACGTCCTCGAGCTGATGGGTGAGGTAGACCCGGTTGGGCAGGCCGGTCAGCGCGTCGTGCAGCGACGCGTGCACCAGCCGCTTCTCGGCGTTCTTGCGCTGCAGGTACAGCGACATCGTCCGCGACAGGATCGCGGCCAGCTGCTGCAGCAGCGAGTCGGCGCGAAAGCCGGTCGGGCTGAAGAAGAGCAGCGCCGACAGCACGTCGTGGTGCTCGTCCATGATCGGGGCGATGAACGCAGCGTTCTGACCGAGGGACGCGGCGTCGTACCGCTGGGCGAAGTCCGGCTCGGCCGACAGGTCGGTCAGCCAGATCGCCTCGCCCGTGGACCAGGCGCGGCCTTCGACGCTGTCGTGGCTCATGGGCAGCTGCGCCGGCAGCTGGGTGAACATGCGGGTGATCTCGGGCCAGCCCCACCGTTCGCGGACGCTGATCGCGCGGGTGCCCGGGATCTGGACCAGGTGCGCTCCGCCCGACCACCCCATCAGCCCGCACAGCGCGATGATCAGGGCGGTGATCACACGCTCGGGCTCGGTCTGCTCGCGCATGATCGAAGCCATCTCTCCTTCGACCTGCAGCAGCAGCTGCTGGTGGCGCTCGCGGGTGACCGTGCGGCCGACGCCGCGGTAGCCTCGGAAGCGGCCGGCCTCGTCGAAGATCGGGCGCCCGCTGATCTGCACCTGGTTGACGTTGCCCTCCGGGTCGAGCATCGCGAACTCGAAGCCGTCGAACGGGCGCGTCGCTGCGAGGTCCGCCCGATGCCGGTCCCAGTCGACGCGGGGCAGGTCGATCGTCGGGAGATCCCACCGGCGCTTGCCGACCGTCGCCCGGACCCACTCGCCGAGCGTCGAGGTTGCGCTGTCGGACAGGAAGCTGACGCGGTGGTCGGTGTCGGTCTCCCAGACCCAGTCGGCGGACAGCTCGGTCAGGTGGCGGAACTTCGCCTCGCTCGCGGCCAGCTGCTGCGACATCGCCCGCATCGCCGTGATGTCCTGCACGATGCCTGCGAGCCGCACCACCCGTCCATGGCGGTCGGTCTCGGGGCGAGCGACGCTGCGGACCCAGATCTGTTCGCTGCCGCGCTTCGTGTATCGGTACTCGAGCCGCACCTCGCGCCCGTGCTTGATTGCCCGACGGTGGGCCGATTGCCAGCGTGCCTGGTCCTCGGGATGCACGCAGATCAGGAAAGCCTTCGGCGATGGGACGGGCTGCGACGGGCCGATGCCGAAGACTCGGAACGCGCCTTCACTCCAGTGGAAGCGACCCTCCCCGGTGTCGTACACCCAGGAACCGAGCACCGCGAGGCTCTCGGCCACGCCGTACTGGGCCTGGAGGTTGGACAGCCGTCCCACGATCCGGCGTTCCGCGGAGAGCTGCTCGGCCGTGCTCAGCAGCAGGAACGCGAAGACACCCAGCGACACCAGCGCGATCGGCAGCGCCAGCGCCGCGGCTCCGCCGAACGCGTCCGGCAGCGCATTCGCACCGAGCGCGAGCGCCCCGGCGAGCGCCAGCGTCACGGCGACGACGCCCCATCCTCGCCGCTGACTCCGGAGCCGTTCGTAGAATGTCCTGAAGAACTCCGGTTTCACCCTGGGTCCGTCCGCATTCGCTCGCCCGACCTCCCGCCCCGCTGACGCCTGGACGCCATGAACCACCCATCCGACGCATCCGAGTGCCCGGCGCCCGCGCGGGCAGCCGCTGTCCATCCGGCCCGGCCGCCCGAGCCCGGCGCGCCGTCCCCGTGGATCGTCCGCTGGCTGGCGACGGTGAGGCCCGGCGGCCGCGTGCTCGACTTCGCCTGCGGCACCGGCCGGCATGCCAGGCTCGCGCACGCGGCCGGCCACCCGGTTCTGGCGGTCGATCGCGACCCGACGGCCGCAGTCGCTTTGCACGGTACGGGCATCGAATTCCGCCAGGAAGATCTGGAGGGCGGACGGTGGTCGTTCACTGCCGAGCGGTTCGACGCGATCGTCTGCACCCGATACCTCTTCAGGCCGCGCCTGGACCTGATGGCCGCGCTGCTCGCCCCCGGTGGCGTGTGGCTCTACGAGACCTTCGCCTGGGGCCAGCAGACCTGGGGGCGTCCGACGAATCCGGCATTCCTCCTGCGTCCGGGCGAGCTCGCGCGCGCAGCCTCGCGGGCGCGGCTCCATCTGCTCGCCTACGAGGACGGCGTGACCGGCGCAGATCCGCCGTCGCGCGTGCAGCGGATGGTCGCCGTGCGCGCGCCGTGCGCGCTCGCGGCACTGGCGCTCGTCTGAAGGGGCCCGCGGCGGCTGCGATAGAATCCGTCATCTTCCGTTGGGCGGGCCCATCATGATCCAGGGTAGCATCGTCGCGATCGTGTCTCCGATGCACGAGGACGGCAGCCTCGACCTGCCGGGCTACCGTTCGCTGATCGACTGGCACGTGGCGAGCGGCACGTCGGCGATCGTCGCCGTGGGTACCACCGGCGAATCGCCGACCGTCGACGTCGAGGAGCATGGCACGCTGATCCGGGTCGCCGTGGAGCAGTCGGCGGGCCGTGTGCCGGTGATCGCGGGCGCCGGGGCCAACAGCACGCGCGAGGCCATCGAACTGACCCGGTATGCAGCCACCGTGGGTGCGAGCGCGTCGCTGCAGGTGGTGCCCTACTACAACCGCCCCGGTCAGGAGGGTCTGTACCGTCATTTCCGGGCGGTCGCCGAGGCGGTCGACCTGCCGGTGATCCTGTACAACGTCCCCGGACGCACCGCGGCTGATCTGTCGAACGACACGGTCGTGCGGCTGGCCCAGGTGCCAGGCGTCGTTGGCCTCAAGGATGCGACCGGGGATCTGCCGCGCGCGGCCGATCTGCTCGATCGCATGCCCGACGGGTTCGCGCTCTACAGCGGCAACGACGACTCCGCGCTCGCGCTGATGCTGCTCGGCGGGCACGGCGTGATCTCCGTCACCGCAAACGTCGCGCCGCGCGAGATGGCGATGCTGTGTGCCGCGGCGCTCTCGGGCGACCTGCCGACTGCCCGTCGCCTGAACCGTCAGCTGCTGGGGCTGCACCTGAAGCTGTTCGTCGAGGCCAATCCGATTCCGGTCAAGTGGGCGCTCGCGAGGATGGGGCGAATCCACGCCGGTATCCGGTTGCCGATGACGCCGATGGAGCCGCGCCACCGCGAGGTCGTCGAGGCGGCCATGCGCCGTGCCGGGGTGCTGACGTGAGGCCCGCCGGCCGCCTCGGGCGGCCTCTGTTCGCGGTGCTGGTCGCTGCGTCCCTGGTCCTGGGCGGCTGCTCGGTCACCGAGACGCTGAACGATGCGACTCGGATCGACTACCGGTCGGCGGCCCGCAAACCCCCGTTGGACATCCCGCCGGACCTGGTGACGCCGCGCGGAGACGACCGCTTCGCCATCCCCGATCGCGGCGGGGCAGGAACCACGTTCTCCGAGTTCAGCCGCGGTCAGGCGCAGCGGCCGGCGGCCGGTGCCCCGACCGGGGTGCTGGTGCAGCCGAATGGGGTGCGCATCGAGCGCAACGGGAATCAGCGCTGGCTGGTGGTCGAGAGCACCCCGGAGCGGGTCTGGCCGGTGGTTCGGGAGTTCTGGAACGAGTCCGGCTTCGTGCTGCGGATCGAGTCGCCCGAGACCGGGATCATGGAGACCGACTGGGCGGAGAACCGTCCGCGAGTGCCGGATTCCTGGCTGCGTAATCAGCTCACTCGGGTACTCGGCAGCATCTACTCGACCGCCGAGCGCGACAAGTTCCGTACCCGCCTTGAGAACAACGGCAAGTTCACCGAGGTCTACGTGTCGCATCGCGGGCTCACCGAGGAGTTCACCGGCCCGCAGAAGGACAGCACCGTCTGGATACCGCGGCCGTCCGATCCGGAACTCGAGGCCGAGTTCCTGCGCCGGATCATGCTGCGGTTCGCCCCGGCGCAACAACAGGCGAGCCTCAACGCGGCGCCGGCCGCCCCGGGCGCCCCCCCGGTTGCGCCGGCCCGCGCGGTGCTGGTCGAGCAGGACGGGCGGCCGTTCGTGCAGCTTCAGGACGGATTCGACCGGTCGTGGCGGCAGGTGGGCCTCGCCCTGGATCGAAGCGGATTCACGGTCGAGGATCGGGACCGGTCCAACGGCACGTACTTCGTCCGGTACGTCGATCCGGATCAGGAAGCCCGCCAGGCCGGATTGCTCGACCGCGTCTTCGGCACCGGCTCGCGCAAGGACCTGACCGGCAAGCGGTACCGGATCGTCGTCGCGGATCAGACCGGTGGCACCCGCGTCGGGGTGCTGGGGGACGACGGCGAACCGCCGTCGACCGAGGCCGACCGTCGGATCGCGACCCGCATCGTCGGGCTGCTGCGCGACCAGCTGCGCTGATCCCGACCCTCGCTGTGCGATTCGCGAGCCTGGGCAGCGGCAGCGAGGGCAACGGGCTGCTGGTCGAGACCGGCGGGCGAGCGGGCCGAGGGCGCCGGTTTCGCGTGCTGGTCGACTGCGGGTTCGGATTGCGCGAGGCCGAACGCCGCCTGTCTCGGCTGGGGTGTTCGGCGGCCGACTTGGATGCGATCCTGGTCACGCACGAGCACGGCGACCACGCTTCGGGGGTCTTTCGGCTTGCCCGGGCCCACGGGATCGGGGTGCACCTGACTCACGGCACGCTGCGGGCCTGTCCCCACGCGGCGGGTGCGGAGCGGTGGTTGAACGTGATCGATGCGCACACGCCCTTCGAGCTCGGCGGTCTTCGGATCACGCCGTTCCCGGTGCCCCATGACGCTCAGGAGCCGGTCCAATACCTGTTCGACGACGGCGACGCCCGCCTCGGAGTGCTCACCGACATCGGTCATCCGACCGCCCACCTCGCGGACGTGCTCACGGGGCTCACCGCGCTGGTGCTGGAAACCAACCACGACGCGCGCATGCTGTCCGAGGGCAACTATCCGCCTGCCCTCAAGCGCCGGATCGGCGGCCCCTACGGACACCTCGAGAACGCGGATGCGGCGAGGCTGCTGTCGACCCTGGATCGCGCACGACTGCGCGTCGTCGTGGCGGCTCACCTCAGTCGGAAGAACAATCGCGAGGCGCTGGCACGCGCCGCCCTGTCGGGCGTGCTCGGTTGGCCCGACCATTCGGTGCGCGTCGCCGGTCAGGACGCCGGGCTGGACTGGGCCGACGCCTGAGCCCGACGACGCGGGTACCCGCGGGCGGTCAGGGTTTTTTCGCCGCCTCCTTGGCGGCGTCCTTCGCGGCCTCGACCGCCTTGGCGGCGGCGTCGGCAGCCGACTGTGCGGCCCCTTGCGCGGCGGCGGCCGCCCCGCCCGCGGCGTCCTTGACCGCTTCGGTCGCTGCGCTGGCGGCGGTGCCCGCTGCCTGCCCCGCCGCAGTGGCGCTCGCTCCCGCCGCTGTGGCGGCGTCCTTGGCGGCTTCGACTGCCTTGCCAGCGGCATCCTTGGCCGCGTCCACCGGCGAGGGGGCCGGCGCCGCGGCCGGTGCGGGGGCAGGGGCGGGCGCCTTCGGGCCGCAGGCGGCCAGCGACGCGGCGACGAGGGCGGCGGTGAGGAGCGAGGTCGGTTTCATGACGGGCGGTCCTGAAGGGGCATCGACGGATCGGGGCCGCAGTGTAGCAAGGCAGGTGCGGGGCTACCGGCGTGCCGGCGGGAGACCGGGCAGGCATCGCCATCCGGGCGGGTCGGCCGAGGGGCGGGTCGCCGTTTACAGGCCGAGCGTGGTCGCGGACAGGCAGGGCGTGCTCTCGTCCCAGAGCGCGTCGTGGCGAACCGCGACCGGTTCGACCTCGGTCGGTGCGGACAGCGTCAGCCGGCCGCGGAACCGGTCTGCGTGAGCACGGCGCAGCAGGTGCCGGCGATCGCCGATCAGCACCCCCGTCCCGTCGAAGAGGCGCATCGGGATGCGGCGGCACGAGATGCGCTCTCGATGCCGATGACGCAGCAACGCGAAGCGAGCGCCGTGCCGCTCCAGCCACTCGGGGTCGGCGACCAGCACGCGCAGCCGTGCGCGCGCGTCGCCGAGCAGCACCCGCTCGAGAGCCTCGCTGCCTGCCGCGCTCTCGAGCGGCCAGTCCTCGAAGCTGCGGTCGGCCAGCAGCAGATCGCGGCAGGTGGCCTGCAATGCGGCGAGCACCGCTTCGTGGAACTCGCCGCGGCTGCGCACGAGCAGGGTTGCGTCGGGTTGCATCAGTGACGGGCGCGGTTGGTAGCAGCGCCTGCGGGCGTCTCGAGGTGCAGCCAGCCCACGGCGTACCAGTCGCGCAGCATCGCCGACAGCGGCCCGTCGCGCAGTGCGCGCGTCGCGTCGGCGGACGACAGGGTCCGCCGGTCGGCCAGGCGCCGGAGCCAGCGCGCCGCGCCGATGGGTACCGCCGGCATCTCGCCGTTCACGAACAGCCGTCGACCGCGCCAGCCGATGCGTGTGCGCCGATCCAGCCGCAGGCCGCTGCGGGCCGCGGCCGCCACGAAGCGGGCCGGCGAGGGCACGCGCGCCGGGCGCTCGAACCAGACGTTCGGCTTGGGCTCGGTCAGCCAGCAGCCGATGAACCGGTCGACGTGGGCTCGCGCCGGTCGCCAGCCTTGCGCCCATGCGCGCAGCCTGCGGGACAGGTCGGCCGGGAGCTCGGCCGGGCGTCGGCTCGCCGCGCGCCCGCGGTCGCCGAACCGGGGATCCGCACCGCCAGGCGCGTCGGCGGCCGCGGCGAGGAAGGCCGACAGGAACTCTCGCCGCGACGGCGCACGAAAGCCGATCGAGAAGGTCATGCACGGGCCGACCGCGATGCCGTCGTGCTGCCAGCCTGGCGGCAGGTAGAGCAGGTCGCCCGGTTCGAGCACCCATTCGTGCACCGGCTCGAACCGCGCGAGCCGCTTCAGCGGCCCGTCGGATGCCATCGGCGCGTCGCCCGGCGGCGCGATCCGCCAGCGACGACGCCCATGGGCTTGCAGCAGAAAGACGTCGTAGGCGTCCACGTGCGGACCGACGCCGCCGCCGTCGGTAGCGAAGCTCGCCATCAGGTCGTCGACTCGTGCGTCCGGGACGAACCGGAAGCGGGCGAGCAGCGCGTGCATCGCGTCGTCGTGCAGGTCGGTGCCCTGCACGAGCAGGGTCCACCCCGGCCTGCGGACCGATGGCAGGCGTTCGAACGGTCCGTGAGACAGCCGCCAGCGCCCGGCGGCATCGCGCGCGACCAGCCGTGACTCGACGTCGTCTCGTGCAGCCCACCTGAACAGTTGCGGCGGACCGATCGGGGCGACGAAACCCCGCAGCGCATCGCGTGCGAGCAGCGGCACGCGCTGCCAGTGACGCGCCATGAAGTCGTCTACACTGACCTCGCCGATCGCGGCGAGGGTGTCCATCGGGGTCGTCGACATGCGAATCGAACCGAACGTCTGGGTCACCGTGCGCTACCGCCTGTACGATTCCCAGGGCGAGGCGCTGGAGGAGGGCGAACGGGAGTGGACGTACCTGCACGGCGGGTACGGCGCGGTGTTCCCGAAGGTCGAGGCAGCGCTCGCCGGCCGTGAGGTCGGCTACACCGCGTCGCTCTACCTGGAGCCCGAGGATACCTTCGGAGACTACGACGCGCAGCGGCTGAGGGTCGTGCCGCGCGCCCGGTTTCCGGGCCTGCTCGAGCCGGGGATGACCTTCGAGAGCGTGCCGGGCGAGGCGCCGGACGGCGAGCTGTACACGGTGACCGACCTGACCGACGACGCGGTGGTGCTGGATGGCAACCACCCGCTGGCGGGCATGGCGCTGCGCTTCGACTTGGAGGTCGACGACGTGCGGGCCGCCACCTTCGAGGAGGTGGCCGAGGAGCGCGAGCGCTCGTCCGCCTGAAGCTGCGCCCGGTGGGTCGCGGGCACGCGGGCCACCACCACGGTCCGGGCGGGGTCACGGCGAAGGATCCAGCGGGAGCTCCCGCGTGGCGACCGAGAACCGTCCGGGCAGCCCCGGGTCGTGCGTGATGCGGACCCAGGCACGGTCGAGCGGGTGCCCGAAGCACTCGACGCGCGTCACGTGGGCGAACGGCCGGCCGCGTGCATCGAGCAGCGGGTGATCCGCGCGGAACATGTGGGTGTCGCCGTGCAGCAGCAGGATCGGTCCGCCGAAGGCCTCGGCGGTGGCCCGGAGCGCCTCCACGAAGTCGTCGTAGGCCGGCGACGTACGCCGGAACCCCGGGTTCGCGTGGAATGCGACGACCAGTGCGCCACCCTGATCGCGCAGTGCGGCGGCGCGACACGTCGACAGCCAGGCGAGCACCGCCTGCCGACGCTCCAGAGCGGCCGTCTGCAGACTCGGCGCGTCGTCTCGGCCGTCGCCGCCGCCCACCACGTGCAGCCCGACGAAGTGCACGTCAGCAATCCGCCAGTAAACGTTCTCGGGCCAGCCGGGCTGCCGCTGCAGCCCGAGCGACCGGCGCGTCGCGGGATCCCGGCCCAGCGCTTCCGGTGCGGCGAACGCGAGGCGGCGCAGGGCGTCCAGCCGCTCCAGCGGATCGTGCGCGCCCGCCGAGAGCCGGGCGCAGTCCGCCCAGTCGTTGTCCCCGGGCAGCAGCACCAGGGGATGGGCCGACGTCGCCAGCAGCCGCACTCGGCGCCCGAGCAGCGCGTCGTCACACGGTTCCTCGCCACCCTTCAAGTCGCCGACGTGGATCACGCAGGCGAGCGGCTCCGCGTCGAGACGTCGCAACACCCGCTCGAACCGCGCCGCGCCTGCCTCGCCGTAGGGCACGTCGCCCAGCAGCGCAAATGCGAACGCCGAGGCCGCCGCCGACCGCCCGGTCGCACCGGACCCGCCGTCCGACGATGCCCGCGCGCCGCGCACCGCGCCGCCCGCACCGAGCGCGGCCGCGGTCGCGACCGACGCGCGCAGAACGCGGCGGCGTGCCGCCGTACTCATCGCTCCGCGGTACCGTCGAGCGCGGCCCGCAGCCGGTACAGCGTCTCGAGCGCCTGGCGCGCATTCAGCGCGTCCGGATCGAGGTCGCGCAGCATGCGGGCCACCGCGGCAGCCCCTTCGTCCGCCGCGGCGTGCGCCGGGGTGTCCCCACCGATCTCGGTCGCGCCGGCAGCGGGTTCCGCCGCGGTGCCGGCGGGTGCGACCGGTGGCATCGTCGTCGCATCGCCGGTCCCGCCCAGCAGCGGCGCGTCGGTGCCACCGACCGCGGCGAACAGGTCGAGCTGGTCGTCCTGTTCCCGCGATCGCGCCTCCAGCCGCTCGAGCATCTGCCCCGCGCGCCGGATCACCGGGGGCGGCAGTCCGGCGAGGCGGGCCACCTGCAGGCCGTAGCTGCGGTTGGCCGGCCCGGGCCGGACTTCGTGCAGGAACGCGATCCCGCCGTGATGCTCGACCGCCTCGAGGTGCACGTTGAACGCGCCGGGGTGGCGCGCCGCCAGTGCAGTGAGCTCGAAGTAGTGCGTGGCGAACAGTGCGAGCGCACGGTTGTGCAGCAGCAGCCGTTCGGCGATCGCGTTCGCGAGCGCCAGGCCGTCGAAGGTGGACGTGCCGCGGCCGATTTCGTCCATCAGCACCAGCGAGCACGGGCCCGCCGCCGCGAGGATCGTGGCCGCCTCGGTCATCTCGACCATGAAGGTCGAGCGTCCGCCGGCCAGGTCGTCGGATGCCCCGATGCGGGTGAAGACGCGGTCGATCGGTCCGATCGTGCACTCGGCGGCGGGCACGAAGCTGCCGCACGCGGCCATCAGCGCGATCAGCGCCACGCTGCGCATGTAGGTCGACTTGCCCCCCATGTTCGGGCCGGTCACGATGAGCATCCGCTGCTGCGGCGAGAGCACGCAGTCGTTGGGCGTGTAGCGCTCGACCATCGCCTCGACCACCGGGTGCCGCCCGGCGCGCAACTCGATTCCGGGCACCGGGCTCAGCCGCGGCCGCACCCAACCGGCCTCGGCAGCCTGTGCGGCGAAGGCGCCCAGCACGTCGAGTTCGGCGATCGCCTGCCCGAGCCGCTGCAGCGCTGGCACGTGTGGTGCGAGCGCCGCCAGCAGCGCGTCGTACAGCAGCCGCTCGCGGGCCAGTGCGCGCTCGTGCGCAGACAGGGCCTTGTCCTCGAAGGCCTTGAGCGCGGGCGTGACATAGCGCTCCGCGTTCTTCAGCGTCTGGCGGCGCCGGTAGTCGGTCGGCACCTTGTCGGATTGCCCGTGGGTCACCTCGATGAAGAAGCCGTGCACGCTGTTGCGCCCGACCCGCAGGTTCGCGATGCCCGTGCGGCTCCGCTCATCGCGTTCCAGCGCCGCCAGGAACGCGTCGCCGTCGGCGTCGATCGACCTGAGCTCGTCCAGCGTCGCGTCGTGACCGTCGCGGATCACGCCGCCGTCGCGGATCAGCGCGGCCGGTTCGTCGAGCAGCGTGTCGGCGATCTGCGCGGCCAGTGCCGGGTCGATCGCGAGCGCGGCCCGGGTCGCGTCGAAGAGCGCCGTGCCTCGGGCCGCGTCGATGCGCTCGAGCAGACGCTCGAGCGGCGCGACTGCGGCGAGCGCCTCCTTCAGGGCGACCAGCTCGCGCGGCCTCACCGATGCAAGCGCGATGCGGGTGGCGAGCCGCTCGAAGTCGACGCAGCGTGCGAGGTCGGCTCGAAGCGCCGGATGCGCGTCGATCAGGCATTCGACCGCCTCATGCCGCCGCGCCGATTCGGTGGCCGAACGCACTGGCTGCAGCAGCCACCGGCGCAGCAGCCGGCTGCCCGCCGGGGTCGCGCATCGGTCCAGGCGCGACAGCAGCGTGGGTTGCGCCTCGCCGCGCAGTGTCTCGACCAGCTCGAGATTGCGGCGTGCGACCGGGTCGAGCACGATCCAGTCGTCGCCGTGGTGCACGCGCAGGCGCTGTACGTGGGTGGGCGCACGGCCCTGCGTTCGCGCGACGTAGGCAAGCAGGGCGGCGGCGGCCCCGAGCGCGGTCGGCAGCGCGTCGGCGTCGGCACCCGCCAGGCTCGCCACCCCCAGGGACTCCGCGAGCTGGCGCCGCGCCCGCCGCGGATCGAACTGCCAGGTCGGACAGGCGGCGGTCGGCACCTGGGCTGCGGCCTCCCGGAGGGCGGACAGCCCCGGGTCTGGGGCGCTGCGCAGCGCTGCGGGCGTGCCGGTTGCCGCAGGCTCGGGCAGCAGCAGCTCGGCCGGACGCAGCCGGTCGATCTCGGCGGCGAACTGATCGGCCGGGACTTCCGCGAGCCAGCACTCCCCGCTGGCGACCACCATCCAGGCGAGCGCGACCCGCCGGGCGCCCGGCACCGGTTGGGCCGCCAGCAGCGGACGATCCTCGCGGTCCGGCAGCAGCGTCGCGTCGGTGAGCGTGCCGGGGGTGACCACCCGGACCACCTTGCGCTCCACCGGTCCCTTCGAGGTCGCCGGATCGCCGAGCTGCTCGCAGATCGCGACCGACTCGCCGATCCGCAGCAGGCGGGCGAGGTACTGCTCGACCGCGTGCACAGGCACGCCGGCCATCGGGATCGGCGCACCGCCGGATACGCCGCGCCGGGTGAGGGTGATCCCGAGCAGCCGCGATGCGCGCTCGGCATCGTCGTGGAAGAGCTCGTAGAAGTCGCCCATCCGGTAGAAGAGCAGCACCGCCGGGTGCTCCGCCTTGATGCGCAGGTACTGCTGCATCATCGGCGTGTGGACGGACGGGTCGGGCGGTGGCGGTGCGGTGGTCATCGTCGTCGGGCCGGGGCAACGGGCTGTACCTGGGCGGCCCCGCGCAAGACTACCTCAGCCCCGACCGGGGCTCGGCTCGCAGCATGTCGGTCGGGCCGCGCGTTCCGGAACCGGGCAGGCTGCCCCGGGGCGGCCCGGTCGTGACCAGGCTCCTGTGGATGGCGAGCGAGGATGCAGGTAATGTCCAAGGGGCAGATCAGGCTGTCGTAACGGCCTGCGCAATCGATCACGACCGGAGGAGATCCATGGTTTCGAACGGACGACGAGCGACCCTCGGCCTCGGACTGGCGTGCGCCGCCGGGTCGGTCTTCGGACAGGCCGCCTACCCGGAACGGACCGTGCGGATCATCGTGCCGTTCGCCACCGGCGGTGGCACCGACATCTACGCGAGGATGATCGCGCAGCCCATGTCCGAATCGCTCGGCCGGCCCGTGGTGGTCGAGAACAAGCCGGGCGCAGCCGGCAACATCGGCACCGCCGAGGTGGCGCGCGCCGCGCCGGACGGACACACGCTGCTGCTCGCCGGAACCGCCACCGGCGTGAACCACACGATGTTCCGCAAGCTGCCGTTCGACACGCTGAAGGACTTCCAACCGATCTCGATCTTCGCGCTGAGCCCGCTGGTGGTGGTGGTCCATCCGTCGGTGCCCGCCAACACCGTGCAGGAGCTGATCGCACTGGCCCGCGCGCGGCCCGGCGTGCTGAACTACTCGTCGGGCGGGATCGGGACCGCCAACCATCTGGGCGGCGAGCTGCTGAAGCTGCAGACCAACACCGACATCGTTCACGTCCCGTACAAGGGCGGCGGGGCCGCGATGAGCGACCTGCTCGCGGGTCAGGTGCAGATCCAGATCGGCACGATCGCGTCGCTGCGCGAGTTCGTGCGGGCGGGGCGCCTGCGTCCGCTCGCCACGACCGGCGCGCGGCGTTCGCCGGCGATGCCCGATCTGCCCACGGTGGCCGAGGCGGGCGTGCCGGGCTACGAGATCACCGCGTGGTACGGGCTGTTCGCGCCGGCCGGGACGCCGCGCCCGGTCATCGAGCGGCTCGCCGGTGAGGTCGGTCGCATCTCGCGGCTGCCGGGTATCCAGGAATCGCTTCGTCAGCAGGGGACCGACGGCGTCGGCAACGGGCCGGAAGAGGCGACGCGCTTCTTTCGCAACGAGGTCGATCGCTGGGCGAAGGTGGTGCAGGCCGCGAACCTGTACGCGGACTGAGGGCAGGCGAGCGCGCGGCCCGCCCGCGCCGTGCCCGCTCGCGCAGGTCAGCCCTCGCGGGTGGCGCGCCAGGGACGGGCCTGCCCGTCCAGAGTCACCGTGCCTTCCAGGGTGCCGGTGATTGCGCGCGCATCGACCCTGGCGATGCGACCGCGCGCCACCGGGAACGACAGCGACACGGCCTCGCCGCTCAGCACCACGTCCTGCAGGGCGATCTCCCGGCCGCCCAGGGTCGCCATGCCGTCGAGCTTCTGCCACTGCTGGCGCAGCGCCAGGCTGGTCGGCTGGCGCGCGAGTTCCGCCGGCGCGACCACGCGCCAGCGGCCCCCGACCTGCGCCGGCACGCGGTACAGGTAGACCACGGCCTTCGGGATGCCGGTGGCGCTCTTCTTCTCTGGCTGCTCGAACTCGCGGTGCGACTCGGGCAGCCAGCCGGCGAGCGGGTAGTCGTGCGACAGCACCCGGGTTCCGGGCCGCAGCTCCCCCTGCAGCTTCGGTGCCAGCAGGTTGACGGTGTCCGGCAGCAGGTACAGCGTGACCACCGTGGCCTTGGACACGTCGGTGCGGAACAGGTCCTGGCGCACGAAGCTCACCTTGTCGGCGATGCCCTGGCGTCGGGCCGCTTCCTGCGACAGGGCGACCAGATCGGGCTGGATCTCGATGCCCAGGCCGCGCGCACCGCGCAACTTCGCGGCGGTCAGCACGATCCGCCCGTCGCCCGAGCCCATGTCGATCACGAAGTCGGTCGGCCCGACCTGGGCCATCTCGAGCATCTCGGCCACCACCCCGTCGGGCGACGGCACGTACGGGCCGGCGTTGATCGGCGACTTGTCGACCTCCCCGGCACGGACCGCCGAGGCGATCAGCGTCAGACCGGCCGAGGCGGCGCTGAAGTGGACGATCCGGCGGCGATTCGGGTTCATGCGGTGGCTCCAGCGGCGGGTCACGACGCGAATTGTCCCACGGGTCTCAGGCCGGCTGCGCCCGAGGCGGCGTCAGTCGGACGCCGCGGGCGTCGCGAACAGCGCGACCAGCTGGCTGAACACCTTCGGGGTACCGGCGAGCACCTGCTCCGAGAACAGGTAGTCGGCGTCGCCGCGCAGGTTACCCACCAGCCCGCCGGCCTCGGTGATCAGCAGGCTGCCCGCGGCCACGTCCCAGGGCATGAGCCCGATCTCGAAGAACGCGTCATAGCGCCCGGCGGCGACGTAGGCGAGGTCCAGCGCCGCAGCGCCCGGACGTCGGACCCCCGCGGCCTTGGTCGACACGCGGCGGAACAGCTCGAGGTACCGGTCCAGGTCGTCCAGCCGCCGGAACGGGAATCCGGTGCCGACCAGCGCCTCGTCCACCTTCGTGTGCGCCGAGACCCGGATGCGCCGGTCGTTGAGGAACGCGCCCCGGCCCTTGCTCGCGGTGTACAGCTCGTCGCGGTTCGGGTCGTAGACCACCGCCTGGGTGACCTGGCCCTTCTGCAGCAGCGCGATCGACACGCAGTACTGGGGCAGTCCGTGGATGAAGTTGGTCGTGCCGTCCAACGGGTCGATCACCCACACGTGCTCGGCCGCCGCGGGCGGCGCGGGCGTCCGGCCAGGCGTGTGGCCCGACTCCTCGGCGAGGAACGCGTGGTCGGGATACGCCTGGCGCAGCGTCGAGATGATCGCGTCCTCGGCCGCGCGGTCGACCTCGGTGACGAAGTCGTTGCGCTGCTTGCGGGCCACCCTGACGGCGGGCAGGTCGACGCTCGCACGGGTGATGATGCGACCGGCGGCCCGCGCGGCGCGCACCGCGACGTTGAGCATGGGATGCATGGAGCGCTCGGCGAACGGACAGCCCACGATTCTATGCCACTGCGGGCGCTGGCCTGCGTGTCCGTGCATGCCCGTGTCATCATCGACGCCGTGGTCGATCGAACCGTTCCGCGGTCGCTGCACGCGGCCGATCCGCCGTCGCTCGCTCGCGTCGCCTTCGTGCTGGTCCATCCCAGTCACCCGGGCAACGTCGGGGCGGCGGCGCGCGCGATGTGCACGATGGGGTTGTCCGACCTGAGGCTGGTCGGGCCGCGCCACTCCGACGTGCTGCGGCATCCCGAGACGCACGCGTTCGCGAGCGGCGCGACCGGAGTGCTCGCTCGGGCAACCCTCTTCGCGACGCTCGGCGAGGCGATTGGCGACAGCGCGCTCGCGATCGCGGTGAGCGCCGAGCCGCGCGAATTCGGCCCGCCTCCGTGGCCGCCCGAGATCGCCGCGGCCGACGCGCTGGACGTGCTTCAGGCCTCGCCGGCGCATCGGGTGGCGTTCGTCTTCGGTGCCGAACGCACGGGCCTGTCGATCGCGCAGGTGCAGGCCTGCGGACGCCTGATCGGTATCCCGGCGAGCCCGGGGTACGCTTCGCTGAACCTGGCTCAGGCGGTGCAGGTGGTCGCCTACTGCGTGCGCCGGGAGGCGTTGGCGCGTGCCGGCGCCGCGGCGTCGCTGGCACAGGCGCCGGACGGCCACGACGAACCGCTCGCCGATCAGGCGGCGATCCAGGGTCTGATCGGTCACCTGGAACGCGTGCTCGTGCTCGTCGGCTTTCTGGACCCGGAGCATCCGCGCAAGCTGGTGCCGAGGCTTCGGCGGCTGATGATGCGCGCGCGTCTGCGCGCCGAGGAGGTGGACCTGCTGCGAGGGGTGTGCACCCAGATCGAACGACGCGGTCCGCGTTGACCCGCGCCACGCTTCCGGCCGGCCGAATCGGACCGTACCCACGGTGAGGCCGAGCGTCCGCTCGGCTCGGTGGGCATCCACTCTCCGATGATCGACCGGCGCGGGCACCGCGGCGATCCCGGGGCCGAGTCGCATCGGGGCTACAATCGCGGTCCGACCGGCCGGATCCCATGCTGACGCGCCTGAACGAAGACATCGCCGCCGTCCGCGAACGCGACCCCGCTGCGCGCTCGCGGATCGAGGTGATGCTGTGCTACCCGGGCGTGCACGCCCTGCTGATCCACCGGCTCGCGCATCGGCTGTGGCGATTCGGCCTGCCGGTCCTCGCACGCCTGGTGTCGCACCTGGGCCGGTTCCTCACCGGGATCGAGATCCACCCCGGCGCCCGCATCGGTCGCCGGGTGTTCATCGATCACGGGATGGGGGTCGTGATCGGCGAGACCGCCGAGATCGGCGATGACTGCACCATCTACCAGGGGGTGACGCTCGGCGGCACGTCTTTGCATCGCGGCGCCAAGCGCCATCCCACGCTCGAGGCCGGCGTCGTCGTAGGCGCCGGAGCACAGGTGCTGGGCGGCTTCACCGTGGGGGCCGGCGCCCGTATCGGCTCGAACTCGGTGGTGGTGAAGACCGTACCGCCCGGGGCCACCGCGGTCGGCATCCCGGCGCGGATCATCGGCAGCGACGTCGACGCGGAGCGCGAGGCCCATGCCCACCGGATGGGCTTCTCGGCGTATGCGATCACGCAGGGCGCGGACGACCCGCTGTCGGTGGCCCTGCATCAGCTGATCGATCATGTCGCCGAGCAGGACCGACGCATCGAGCGGCTGAGCGCGGCCCTGCAGCGCGCGGGCGTGGCGGTCGGGGAGGACGCCGCGCCGCTGGACGCGGGCCGGCTCAGCCGCCTGGTCGACTGATGGCGGTCCGCCGCCGGGAGCGCCGCGACCTGCTCGCGGGGGCGCTCGCATCGGTCGCGCTCGGCGCGGTGCCGGGCTCCGGCGACGCATCCGCAGGCCGACCGTCGAACCGGTCGACCTTCGATGTGCAGGGCCACCGCGGCGCGCGCGGGCTCGCGCCGGAGAACACGATCGTCGGGTGCGAGACCGCGCTCGCGATCGGCGTGAGCACGCTCGAGCTCGACCTCGGCATGAGCCGGGACCGAGTGCTGGTCGTTCACCACGATCGGACGTTGAATCCGGATGTCACTCGCCGACAGGACGGACGCTGGCTCGAGGCGCGCGGCCCCGCGCTGCTCACGCTGCGGTTCGACGAGCTGCAGGCCTACGACGTCGGCCGGCTGCGGCCGGGCTCGCGGTACGCCGAGGCCTTCCCGCAGCAGCGACCGGTCGACGGGCAGCCGATCCCGTCGCTCGAGCAGGTGTTCGCACGGGTCGCGGCGCTCGGCGCGGATCGGATCGGCTTCAACCTCGAGACCAAGCTCTCCCCGCTGGCTCCGTCGGAGGCGCCCGAGCCGCGTGAATTCGCCGAGACCCTGGTCGGGCTGCTCGCCCGGCACGGACTCACCGAGCGGTGCACCGTGCAGTCGTTCGACTGGCGGACCCTGCGCGAGGCGCAACGCCTGCGCCCCGCGTTGCGCACGGTGTACCTGAGCGCGGAGCAATCGGGCTTCGACACCATCCGGGCGGCCGACCCCGAGCCGTCGCCGTGGACCGCCGGCCGTCGGGTCGCGAGCCACGGCTCGGTACCTGCCGCGGTCGCCGACGCCGGCGGGGCCGCCTGGTCGCCGCACTGGGCCGACCTCGATCCGGCGCGCATCGAGCAGTCACACCGGCTGGGGCTGCCGGTCATCCCCTGGACCGTGAACGATCCGGCTGCGATGCGCCGGCTCATCGGCTGGGGGGTGGATGGCCTGATCACCGATCGCCCCGACCTCGCACGCGACGCGATGCGGGAGGCTGGCCTGCCTCTGCCCGCGCCGATCGCGATCGGACGCTGAGGCGCTCGTCAGTCGAGCGTCCGCGGGCGCCCGTTCGCCCACAGCAGCAGCGCACCGCGACCGGCGGCGGCATCCCAGTCGGTCAGCACGACCCGGCGGCGGCTCTGCGAACCCGCCGACCACCGGTGCTCGCCCGGGCGATGCGTGTGCCCGTGCACCAGCAGGGCCACCCCGCTCGCGGTCATCACCCGGTCGACCTCGCCCGGGTTCACGTCGGTGAGCGCCTCGGGCTTGTCGCGCTTGCCCGCGTCGCTCTCCTTTCGAAGCGCGCGGCCCATCGCCAGGCGCTGGGCGAGCGGTCGTGCCAGGAACGCATGCTGCCACTGCGGATCGCGACAGGTGCGCCGCCATGCCTGGTACTCGAGGTCGTCGATGCACAGCGCGTCGCCGTGGGACAGCAGCGCCGGTTCCTCGTGCAGGACGATCGGACACGGGTCGGCGAGCAGGGTCGCGCCGTGCGACTGGGCCCAGCCGAGGCCCTCGCGGCCCGGCACCGGGACGTCGAGCAGGAAGTCGCGATTGCCGTGCATCGCCCACACGCGGGTACCCGCGCGGGCGAGCCGCAGGACGCGCTCGCCCAGGGCGTCGGCGAGCGGGTCGGGGCGGTCGTCGCCGACCCACAGTTCGAACAGGTCCCCGAGCAGGAACAGGTGTGCGAACGCTCCGGCGTGGGCATCCAGCGCGTTCAATACGCGCTGCGCGGTCGCCGGGTCCTCCTCCGACAGATGCAGGTCGGAAGCGAAGGCGACCGGCTCGGCGCGCCCGATGCACAGCACGACCGGACCCGCGCGCTACTTCCCGACCCGGGAGATCGACTGGATCACCACCGGCTCGAGCGGCACGTCGCGATGCATGCCGCTGGAGCCGGTCTTGACCCCCTTGATCGCGTTCACGGTTTCCATGCCGCGGATCACCTTGCCGAACACCGCGTACCCATGCCCGTCGGGCTGCGGATGGTTCAGCATCGCGTTGTCGACCACGTTGATGAAGAACTGCGACGTGGCCGAGTCCGGTACCGACGTGCGTGCCATCGCGATCCAGCCGGCGTCGTTACGAAGGCCGTTGCGCGACTCGAGCTTGATCGGCGCGCGGGTGGTCTTCTGCTTCATGTCGGCGGTGAAGCCGCCGCCCTGGATCATGAAGTTGCCGATCACCCGGTGGAACACCGTGCCGTCGTAGTGCTTGTCGTCCACGTATTTCAGGAAGTTCTCGACCGTGGCTGGGGCCTTGTCCGGATACAGCTCGAGGACGATCTCGCCCTGAGTGGTCCGGATCACCACCTGGGGTGCGCCCTGCGCTGCGGCGCCGTCGGGCAGCGCGAGGGCGACGAGCAGGGCACCGATCAACGGGAGTCTGTGGGTCATTGAGGTTTCGCCTGGGTGTTCGCGCCGGGGCGCGGGTTGCTGGATTCGGTCGCCGGCTGCAGCCGGCCGATGAGTTCGCGCGACAGCGCGAGTTTGCCGCGTGCCGACGGGCTGCGCGGATCGAGCCGTCCCGCCCGCTCGTAGGCGAGGGCTGCAAGCTGCAGATGGACGTCGCCGAGGTTCTCGTGCGCGAGCGCATAGCTCGGCACCGCGCGGATCGACTGCTCCAGGGCCTGGCGCGCCGCGTCCCACTCGCCCCGGCGGGCGTGTACCACCGCGAGGTTGTTGTGCGGCTCGGCCAGCTCGGGAAAGTCCTGGACAAGCGATCGGAACGCCGCCATCGCCTCGTCGTCGCGCTGGCGGTCGGCCAGGACGACGCCCCGCAGGAACCGCAGCTGTGGGTTGCGCGGGTCGTCCCGCAGCGCGCGCTCGGCGAGGCTCAGGGCTTCGTCCGTGCGCCCCGCGCGATACGCCGCGATCGCGCCGTCGTAGGGCACGCTGATCTGCGGACGGCTCGGCGTCTCTGCGGGCAGCGGCACGGTCGGGCCGAGCAGCGTCGGGGAGATCGCGGGCGAGATCAGCTCGCCCTGCAGACCCTGCGGGTGGATGGGCGGCGCGCAGGTCGCGCTCAGTGCGAGCACCAGCACGCGGGCCGCGGTCGGCAGCCGCCCGGCAGTCCCGGGTCGCGCTGCTATACTCGGCCGGCCTTCCGCGATCCGCTCTGCGGCGTGCTTGCGTGCGCATTGCATCCGCGCATTCTAGCAACGCGTCCCAACGCCCCATGCTGCGTATCCACAATTCGCTCACACGTCGCAAGGAAGACTTCGTGCCGCGCGAGGCGGGGCGCGCGGGCATGTACGTCTGCGGCGTGACGGTCTACGACTACTGCCACCTCGGACACGCGCGGATGATGCTCGTCTTCGACGTGGTCGCGCGCTGGCTTCGGGCGAGCGGCTATGCGCTCACCTACGTTCGCAACATCACCGACATCGACGACAAGATCATCCGCCGCGCGGTGGAGAACGGCGAACCGCTCGGCAGCCTCACCGCCCGCTTCATCGCGGCGATGCACCAGGACCTGGACGCGCTCGGCGTGCTGCGGCCCGACCACGAGCCGCGAGCCACCGAGTACGTGCCGCAGATGCTGGACATCATCGGTCTGCTCGAGCGCAAGGGCCTCGCGTACCGAGCGAGCGACGGCGACGTCAATTACTCGGTGCGGCGCTTCCCCGGCTACGGACGCCTGTCGGGCAAGACGATCGACGAACTGCGCGCGGGCGAACGGGTCGCGGTCGCCGACGCGAAGCAGGACCCGCTCGACTTCGTACTCTGGAAGTCGGCCAAGGACGACGAACCCGAGGAGGCGAAATGGCCGTCGCCGTGGGGTCGCGGCCGACCCGGATGGCATATCGAATGCTCGGCGATGTCGGGCGCGCTGCTGGGGCACGGATTCGACATCCACGGCGGGGGTGCCGATCTGCAGTTCCCGCACCACGAGAACGAGATCGCGCAGAGCGAGGGCGCGCACGGCGAACCGTTCGTGCGCTACTGGATGCACAACGGCTTCGTTCGGGTCGACGAGGAGAAGATGTCCAAGTCGCTGGGCAACTTCTTCACGATCCGCGACCTGCTCGGCCGATACGACGGCGAGGTGCTGCGACTGTTCGTGCTGCGGGCGCACTACCGCAGCGCGATCAACTACGCCGATCCGCATCTCGAGGATGCCCGGGCGAGCCTGCTGCGGCTGTACACCGCGCTGTCGCCCACCGCAGCCCCCGTGACCGAGCCCGACTGGGATCGGGACGACGGTCGGCGCTTCCGTGCGGCGATGGACGACGACTTCAACACCCCGGTGGCGATCGCCGTGCTGTTCGAACTCGCCGCCGCGCTCAACCGCGGCCGTGACGACGGGGCCGAGCGCCAGCTGCGTGCGCTCGCCGGCGTGCTCGGCCTGCTCGGGCAGGATCGCGACGCGGTGCTGCGCGGTGGCTTGAGGGGCGGCGCGGCGACGCCGGGCGGCCCGGACGACTCGACGATCGATGCGCGCGTCGCCGAGCGGGCCCGGGCCAAGCAGGCCCGCGACTTTGCCCTGGCCGACCGCATCCGGGACGGGTTGGCCGCTCAGGGCATCGTGCTCGAGGACGGGCCGGGCGGCACCCGCTGGCGCCGTGCCTGAACCGTCGCGGGCAGCGGCCGCGCCGATCCCGCACTCCGGCGCTGCGGGGCCGACGCCGGGGGAGCGGCCGGTGTGGTGGGAGCCGGCTCGCCAGTCGCTGCTGCTCGCCGACCCGGCACTGGCCGCCGTGATCCGTTCGGTGCATGCGCACGGCCACCTGAGTTCGCGGGGCGACCCGTTCACGACGCTCGCCCGGTCGATCGTCGGACAGCAGATCTCGGTGAAGGCAGCGCAGGCCGTGTGGCTCCGATTCGAACGGGCGGCCGGCGTCGTCGTGCCTCATCGCGTTGCGCGGATGCGACTGGCGACGCTCGCCCGGGCCGGTCTGTCCGCCCGCAAGGCCGAGTACGTCCGCGACCTGGCGGCGCATTTCGTGAGCGGAACCGTCGATCCGGCGGGTTGGCCGGGGCTCGACGACGAGGCGGTGATCGCCGAGCTGATCCGCGTCCGCGGCATCGGGCGCTGGACAGCGGAGATGTTCCTGATCTTCAATCTGCTGCGGCCCGACGTGTTTCCGGTCGACGACCTGGGCCTGCTGAAGGCGATTTCGCTGCACTGTGCAGGTGGGCGGACGGTCGGGCGCGGCGACGCGCGTGAGATCGGCGAGCGCTGGCGGCCTTGGCGCACGGCAGCCACCTGGTACCTGTGGCGTAGCCTGGACCCGCTGCCGGTCGAGTACTGACGATGACGATGAAGACCACGTTTCTCGAGTTCGAACAGCCGATCGCCGAACTCGAGGCCAAGATCGATGAGCTGCGCTTCGTTCAGGACGATTCCGCGGTCGACATCGCCGACGAGATCCAGCGTCTGGAGAAGAAGAGCCAGACGCTGATCCGGGACACCTACTCGAAGCTGACGCCCTGGCAGACCGCGCTGGTCGCCCGGCACCCGCAGCGCCCGTACACGATCGACTACGTGCGCGCGATGTTCACCGACTTCCACGAGCTGCACGGCGACCGGACCTATGCGGACGATGCCTCGATCGTGGGCGGGCTCGCACGCTTCAACGGCCAGCCGGTCATGGTGATCGGGCATCAGAAGGGCCGGGACACCAAGGATCGCGCGTATCGGAACTTCGGCATGCCCCGTCCCGAGGGGTATCGGAAGTCGCTAAGACTGATGCGCACTGCCGAGAAGTTCGGCCTGCCGGTCGTGACCTTCGTCGATACGCCCGGGGCGTTCCCGGGGATCGGCGCCGAGGAGCGCGGTCAGTCCGAGGCCATCGGTCGAAACCTCTTCGAGATGGCCGCGTTGCGCGTTCCGATCGTGACCACCGTGATCGGGGAGGGCGGCTCGGGCGGGGCGCTTGCGATCGCGGTCGCCGACTGCGTCCTGATGCTCCAGTACGCGATCTACTCGGTGATCTCGCCCGAGGGGTGCGCGGCGATCCTGTGGAAGAGCGCGGAGAAAGCGCCTGAGGCGGCGACCACGCTGGGCATCACCGCCCACCGTCTCAAGGCGCTGGGGCTGATCGACCGGATCGTCAACGAGCCGCCGGGTGGCGCGCACCGCGACCCCGAGCAGATGGCGCAGTTGCTCAAGCGAGCGCTCGGCGAGGCGCTGCGCCAGTTCCAGAACGTCGAGGCGGCCGAACTGGTGCGCCAGCGGCAGCAGCGGCTGATGGCCTATGGCCGGTTCAAGGACACCGGCTGATTCGGCCCTGCGGCGAGCAATCGCCGAACCCGACCCCGACGATCCGACCGCGGCCGCGGATCCGGCGCGGCCCTGGGCGGTTGCCTACAGCGGCGGTCTGGACTCGACCGTGCTGCTGCATGCGGCGGTTCGTGTCGCCGGCGCCAGCCGCGTGCTCGCGCTGCATGTCCACCACGGCCTACAGACGGCGGCTGACGCATGGGTCGGGCATGCGCGGGTACGCTGCGAGGCGCTCGGCGTGCGGCTGCGCGTGCTCCGAGTCGACGGTCGGCCACCGCGCGGAGCGAGCGTGGAGGCGTGGGCTCGGGCACAGCGCTACGCATTGCTGCTGGCGGCCGCCCGCGACGCCGCAGCCGCGGCGCTGCTCACGGCGCATCACCGCGACGATCAGATCGAGACCGTGCTGTTGCGGCTCGCTCGGGGCTGCGGGCTCGACGGGATCGGCGGGATCGCCGCCGACGACCGGCGCGAGGGCGTGCGCCTGCTGCGGCCCTTCCTGCCGCTGGATCGGGAGGCGCTGCATGCCGAGGCGCTCGAACGCGGCCTGCACTGGATCGAGGACCCGAGCAACGCCGACCTGACGATTCCCCGAAACGCGGTGCGCGCGCGGGTGCTGCCCGCAATCGACGCGACGCTGCCCGGATTGCGGACGCGCCTGCCCGAGACCCTCGCGCAGCTCGAGGACGCCCGCCGCGTGGTGGGCGCGCTCGCGCGAGCCGATCTGCGTGGGGCGGTCGCCGCCGAGTGCGGGGCGACTCCTGTGCCACGGGTGCTCGATCGCGCGCGCCTCGCCGCGCTGCCCGAGGTGCGGGTCGGCTTCGCACTGCGGTCCTGGCTCGCCGCGCTCGGTGCGCCCGCGCCGCCCGCGCGACGGCTCGCGCAGATCAGCGCGCAGCTGGTCCACGGCGCGTCGTCGCGCGCGGAGATCGAGCACGCCGGCTGGTGTTTGGTCCGCCAAGGCGGGCGGATCGTCGCCTGGCCGCGCGCGGCGCAGCCGCTTCCCGTGGCCGACTGCGCACTCGCGTGGACGGACGACGCGCTACCCCTGCCGGACGGCAGTCGCGTCCGGGCCGTGGACGAGCCTGATGGGCTGTGCGAGAGCTGGTTGCGATTGCAACCGCTGCGCCTCGCTTGCGCACCGTCCTCCGCGCGCCTGCGGCCGGTGGCCGGCGGCCCTTCGCGCACGTTGAAGAACCTGCGCCAGGAGGCCGGCTTGCCGCCGAGGCTGCGGGCCACGTGGCCGGCGATCTACGTGGGCGACCGGCTGCTGTGGGCGGCGCCGTTCGGGAGGGATCGCGATCCGAGCTGGCCGACGCGCGAGCGCGGCGTGGCGCTGCGGTGGATCCCCGCAGCGGAGGATCCGCGGTCGCTGTTCGGGCCGGGCGCGAGGTGCCGCCCGTTATAATCGCCGGTTCCGTTCCGTTCCCCTGCGTCATGGCTCTGATCGTCCACAAGTACGGCGGCACGTCGATGGGCTCGGTCGAGCGCATCCGCAACGTCGCCAAGCGCGTCGCCAAGTGGCACCGCGCGGGGCACCAGCTCGTGGTGGTGCCGTCCGCGATGTCCGGCGAGACCAATCGTCTGATCGGCCTCGCCCGCGAGCTGCAGACCGACCCCGACCCCCGTGAGCTCGACATGCTGGCCTCGACCGGCGAGCAGGTCTCGGTCGGCCTGCTGGCGATCGCGCTCAAGGCTCAGGGCGTGGATGCGGTGAGCTACGCCGGCTGGCAGGTGCCCATCCGCACCGATGACGCGTTCACGAAGGCGCGCATCACCGCGATCGACGACGCCCGGATCCGCGCCGATCTTGCATGCGGGCGCGTGGTGGTGGTCACCGGATTCCAGGGGGTGGATCCGCAGGGGAACGTGACCACGCTCGGGCGTGGCGGTTCGGACACGTCGGCGGTGGCAGTGGCTGCGGCGATGGGTGCGGACGAATGCCTGATCTACACCGACGTGGACGGCGTGTACACGACTGATCCGCGGATCGTTCCGGAGGCGCGGCGGCTGGAGCGGATCACCTTCGAGGAGATGCTCGAGATGGCGAGCCTCGGCTCGAAGGTGCTGCAGATCCGTTCGGTCGAGTTTGCGGGCAAGTACCGGGTCAAGACCCGCGTGCTGTCCAGTCTGACGCCCCCCGACATGCCGCTCGACCAGGAGATGCGGTCCGGCACCCTGATCACGTTCGAGGAAGACCACAGCATGGAGCAGGCCGTCATTTCAGGCATCGCGTTCGCTCGCGACGAGGCCAAGATCACCGTGATGAACGTGCCCGATCGACCCGGCGTGGCGTATCAGATCCTCGGTCCGATCGCCGACGCGAACGTCGACGTCGACATGATCATCCAGAACCAGAGCGTGAACGGGACGACCGACTTCTCGTTCACGGTCGCGCGCGGCGAGTACCAGAAGGCGCTCGACGTGCTGAACACCCGGGTGAAGGGCGCCGTGCAGGCCGGTGGCGTGTTGGGCGACCCGAAGATCGCGAAGGTGTCGGTGGTGGGGATCGGGATGCGCTCGCACGTCGGCATCGCCAGCCGAATGTTCCGAACGCTGAGCGAGGAGGGCATCAACATCCAGATGATCTCCACCAGCGAGATCAAGATCTCCGTGGTGATCGAGGACAAGTACCTGGAGCTCGCGGTGAGGGCCCTGCACAAGGCCTTCGACCTGGAGCACGCTCCGACCGAGGCCGGCCAGCGTGCTACCATCGGCTCGCCGGAGACGTGACCGAGAGGCCGAAGGTGCTCCCCTGCTAAGGGAGTATGGGCCAAAAGCCCATCGAGGGTTCGAATCCCTCCGTCTCCGCCAACGATCCAGTAAGCAAGCGCCTCGCCGGCGCTTCTGTATTGCGCGACGCCCGCCTCCGAGCGTGAGCAGGGCCGCGATGCCCGCGCGAAGCGTTGACCGCCCACCGCGCTTCGCTGCGGTTCGACCCCACGACGCTGCAGGCCTTGCTGTCGGCCTTCGGAATTCCTATGCTCCTATCCGCTCGGCGACCGCCACGGTCTGCGCCCCCTCCACAACCCCCGAGACGGAGTCCCGACATCGTGAACAAGCTCGTCCTTGCCTGTGCGGTCTCGCTGGCCCTGCTGGGCGGCTGCGGCAAGAAGCAGGAGCCGGCGGCACCCGCGGCGGCGCCGGCGGCCGCCCCCGCTCCGGTAGCCGCTCCCGCGGCACCGCCCCCCGAGCCCAAGGTCCTCAACGTCTACAACTGGCCCGACTACATTCCCGAAGGCATGCTCGCGGCCTTCGA
>JBIKMO010000020.1:0-28295 GCA_044359175.1 Burkholderiaceae bacterium
CAGGTCGCGCAGCTGCGGCTGGGAGTCGCAGGTGGTCAGCAGGTACAGGTTGCAGTGCAGGTCGTTCGCAGCGATGCGGCCCGCAGCCTCGACGTACGGCAGCACGCCCACGCCGATCACGTAGTTATGGCCGCGCACGTCGCGCGCGCCGGGCATCTGGGGGTCGTAGCGCAGCCCGAAGGTTCCCCAGGGCATCGTCCGTGCACCCGGCGTGAGCACCCCGCCGCTGAATCCCATCGGCGTCATCACGTCGGCCGCGGACGACGCGGGTGCGGTCACGGACGCGCCCGGCGCGGGCGACGGCGCAGGGGCGGATGGCGGGGCAGCCCCGGAGACCTGGGCGGATGCGGCCGAGGACAGCGCGAACAGCGCGGCGGCGAGGACTCGGACGGCGGGCATGGCGGGGCTGGCGTGAAAACGGCGCGTCGTGCGCGCCGTCGATTGTCTCGTGCCGCCGGGGCCGCCGGCGTCCGGGGGAGCGATGCGCCCCCCCGGGATTCGGCACGCCCGCAACGCTGCGGGCGTGCCCGGCGGGGATCAGCGCGCCACGCAGTTCTGCGAAGTGGCGACCACGTTGCCCAGACCCGAGCCGCCCGAGGCGCCCGTGCCGCCGGTGGCACCGGTCGCGCCGGTGGCGCCGGTCGGGGCCGGCGGGCACGGCGGCAAGGTCACGCGGTTCGAAACCTCCGAGGCCAGCGGCACCCGCCCGTTCGTCAGCACGGTCGGGGCGAGCTGGTTGAGCTTGCTCGCCAACTCGGCGGCGATCGTCAGCCGGCTGGCCAGCGTCACCCCACCCACGGCCTCGCCGGCCATCAGCGCGCGCACGCTGCCGAGGATGCCTGCCAGGACCGAGCTGGACTCGCCGGCGCCGGTGGCCGCGAATGCGGCGCCCATCGCGTCGGACCTCGCCAGTGCACTCGCGCCGGACGCGCGGGCTTCGATCGCCAGCGCCGCGAGCACCGCCGCATAGGTGGGTGCATCATCCGAGCCGGTCAGGCTGGTGGCACCAGCCGTCACCGGCGACGGCGGCCGGGTGATGTCGAACCCCACCGGCAGGCCGAACATCGCAGCCACCTGACCGTTGGCCGTGTCGATGTCCGCGGTCGTGCGGCTGCCCAGCGACGGGCTGGCGGCGGTCACGCCGGCCAGCCGTGCAGCGGCGTGCGTGAGCGGCGTGACGCCCACCGTGTTCAGGCCGCCTGCCGAGCCCTTGACGATCGCGAGCATCACCGCGCCCGTGCCGAACGGCTTGTTCGAGCCGTCGGACTCGTCGAAGTAGGTGACGCCCGGAGCGCCGCTCACGCGTACGGTGAACGGCCCGGTGTACGAGCCCAGGTCGACGACCGCCTGGCCGTTCGAGCCGGTCAGCGCCGAGGCGATCGTGCTGCCGTCGGGCATCAGGTAGGTCACGGTCGCGCCGGCCGAGAACGAGCCCAGCTGAGGCTGCGCGGAGGACGAGACGGACAGCGGCGTCGGGACGATGCTGTCGGTGCCGGAACTGCCGCAACCCGCAAGGACGAGGGCCGCGGAGACCGACAGGAGGACGGGTCGGAGGAGTTTCATGGCGTGCGTCGAGTTCTCTCGAGTTGGAGGGGACGGAGTTACGCGTCGCGCCCGGTCGAGGCCCCCGGAGCGAAGCCCGGAGAGCGCGCCGACACGCCACGCCGCTGCGCCGCAGTGTAGACAGGCACGCCGGAGGCGGGGTCGACACTCGACGGCCCTCGCCGACCGCCGATCGGTCTCGGCGTCGCGCGGGCACGGGACCGACCGTTCGTCGGCCGCCGGCCGCCGCAGCGGCCGGAGATACAATCGCCCTCCCCCCAGATCGGACGCGCCATGTCCCTCAAATGCGGCATCGTCGGCCTGCCGAACGTTGGCAAATCGACACTGTTCAATGCGCTGACGAAGGCGGGCATCGCCGCGGAGAACTATCCGTTCTGCACGATCGAGCCGAACGTGGGGATCGTCGAGGTGCCCGACCCCCGGCTCGCCCGCCTGGCGCAGATCGCCAAGCCGCAGCGGGTGCTGCCGGCGACGGTGGAGTTCGTCGACATTGCCGGACTGGTGGCCGGCGCCTCCAAGGGCGAGGGCCTGGGCAACCAGTTCCTCGCCAACATCCGCGAGACCGATGCGATCGTCCACGTCGTGCGCTGCTTCGAGGACGAGAACGTGGTGCACGTCTCCGGCCGGGTCGACCCGCTGTCGGACATCGAGGTCATCGACACCGAACTCGCGCTCGCCGACATGGCCACCGTCGAGAAGACTCACGCGAAGTACGCGAAGCAGGCGCGGGCTGGCGGCGACAAGGACGCGGCGCGGCTGGTGGCCGTGCTCGACAAGTGCCTCGCGGTGCTGAACGAAGCCAAGCCGGTGCGATCCCTCGACCTGTACGACGAGGAGAAGGCGATCCTGCGACCCTTGTGCCTGATCACCGCCAAGCCGACCATGTACGTGGCCAACGTGCGCGACGACGGTTTCCGCGACAACCCGCACCTGCAGGCGGTCGAGCGGCTCGCCCGCGAGCAGCGCTCGGTCGTCGTGCCGGTGTGCGCGGCGATCGAGGCCGAGATCGCCGACATGGAGGACGCCGACAAGGCGGTGTTCCTGGCCGACATGGGGATGGAGGAGCCGGGCCTGAACCGCGTGATCCGCGCCGCGTTCACGCTGCTCGGTCTGCAGACCTACTTCACCGCCGGCCCGAAGGAGGTGCGCGCGTGGACCGTGAAGGTCGGCGCGACCGCACCGCAGGCCGCTGGCGTGATCCACACCGACTTCGAGAAGGGGTTCATCCGCGCCGAGACCATCGCCTACGACGACTACGTCGCCTGCAAGGGCGAGCAGGGCGCCAAGGAGAAGGGGCGGATGCGGCTGGAAGGCAAGGACTACGTGGTGCGCGACGGCGACGTGCTGCACTTCCGCTTCAACGTCTGACGGTCGAACTGGGCGTCACGAAACGAAAGCTCGGGGCGACCCTGCGCCTCGAGCACCTCACGCGCGGCCGGGTCATGCTCGGCCTCGGCCCGGGCTCACTGCCGACCGACGGCGCGATGATCGGCGTGTCGCAAACCCAGACCCGCGGGCTGCTCGAGGACGGCCTCGGCATCATCCACCCGCTTCCGACCAGCGAGCAGCCGGTGGACTTCGAGAACGACCGGTGGACGCTGCGCGACGCGCGGCTTCACCCGCGCCCCTACTCGACTCGGCTGTTCGACCTCGCGGTCGCCGCGGTCGCCTCGCCGACCGGGCCGAAGCTCGCCGGCCGCTACGGCTGCGGGTTGCTGTCGATCGGTGCGACCACCGCCGCCGGCTTCGACGCGCTCGCGCTGCACTGGGGCGTGATGCAGCAGCTGGCCGCCCACGACAAGACGACGGTCGATCGCAGCAAGTGGCGACTCGTCGGCCTCGTGCACTGCGCCGAATCGATGGTCCTCACGTCCAGGGTCAGCACCGCGGGACGATGGAGGCTGCGGAGCGCGCCCGGGCTGCGCGGTGCGCGCTGGCCGACGTCCACATGAAAGCGGTCGAGGCGGGGTGCCAGCGCTTCGCGGCCGAGGTCGCGCAGCGCGGCAGCGTGCACTGAGCCTGCGGTGATGCCGACCGGCCCGGCGTGCCGCAGGCCGGGCCGATCGGGCGTGGGGTCCAGAGAACGGTTGGCGTCCCGGCCTTCGGCGTGCGGGGACGCGCACGCCCGCGCCTCGGCCCCGACCCGGCGCAGCGGCGCGTGTCGCGCGCGGACGGTCGCCCGCGCATCGGTGTCGACGGCCCATCGGTCCGTCCGGTGCGCGGCCGACACGATGCCCCCGAGCACACTCCGCAACCGAAGGCGGGCCGGGGCCGATCGTACGCGGCCCGGCGACGCCGACACGGAAAGAGGTGGCCGATGCTGGGTCTCGTGTTCACCGAGTTCGTCGAGATGGTCGAGGACCGCTTCTCGCCCGAGGTCGCCGACGAGGTCGTGGAGGCCGTCGGCGCACCGAACGGCGGCGCCTACACCGCCGTGGGCTACTACCCGCACCAGGAGATCGTCGCGATGGTGCAGGCGTTGTCGGAGCGCAGCGGCGTTCCCGTCCCGACGCTGGTGCGTACCTTCGGGCGTCATCTGCTCGGCAGGTTCGCCGTCGGACACTCGGAACTGTTCACTCGCCACACCGGACTGTTCGGCTTCCTCGCCGCGGTGGACGGCGAGATCCACGCCCACGTCCGCAAGCTGTACGACCAGGCCTCGCTGCCCCGATTCACCGTGATCGCGCGAGACGACGACCGGATGCAGTTGCTGTACGAATCGACGCGTTCGATGGAGGACCTGGCGCTCGGATTGATCGAAGGCGCCGCCGATCACTACGGTGAGACGGTGCGCGTGGCCTCGAGCCGCTGGACCGGCGACGGGCGTCAGGGCACGCTCTTCACGATCGAGCGTGCCTGACGTCGCGATCCCTGCGGAACCGACGGCCGACGTCGCCGACGGGCCCCTGCCGCCTGCGGGCGCGCACCCGACGCCGCAGGTACCCCGGCGCCGGTTCGAGCGCGAGCGGGCGGCGCGCAAGGAGGCGGAGCACCTGCTCACCCTCAAGAGCCGGGAGCTGTTCGACGCCCTGCAGTCCTCCCGCGAGGCCGAGCGCCGGCTGCAGCTCGCGCTGTGGGCGAGCGGCGAAGGCATCTGGGATTGGCATGCCGAGGACGGTCTGCTTCGCGTCGACGGGCTGGTGCTCGACGCCCAGCCGCTCGCCGAGCCCCCCGCCGATCTGCCGGGCGTGCTCGCCCGGGTGCACCCGGACGACGTCGAGTCGCTGCGGCACGCCTGGCGGCTCCTCGTCGAGAACGCGGGTGACGACATCGATGCGGTCTTCCGCGTGCGCGACGCCACGCGGTGGCGCTGGCTGCGGGTGCGGGGCCGAGCCCTGCTGCGCGATCCGACCGGTCGACCCCGCTCCGTCGCCGGTACGGTCAAGGACGTGACCGCGCAGCGCGAGGCCGAGCACGCGCTGCTGCTGCTGGCGCAGGCCTTCTCGAGCACCCGCGACGCGCTGGCGGTCGTCGACGCGAACTGGGGCATCGTGCAGGCCAACGAGAGCTTCCGGCAACTCGCGGCGGTACCTCGCATCCGTCAGGGCGAGCCGCTGGCGCGATACCTGCGCCTGCCCGCCGAGGCGGGCTCCAGCGAGCACTGGCAGGGCGAATGCACGCTGTCGCAGCGACACGGACGGGCGCTGCCGACCGAGGTGTCCCTCACCGCCGTGGCCGAACGGGCGGGCGAAGGTCGGTGCTTCATCGTCGTGATGCGCGACATCAGCGAGCGGCGCCGCGCCGCTCGCGAGCTGGAGCGCATGGCGATGCACGATCCGCTCACCGGGCTGCCGAATCGCGCCGCGCTGGATCAGGCACTCGTCAGGCGCATCGCGGAGGGCCATGGGTTCGCGCTGCTGTTCGTCGATCTCGACGGCTTCAAGTCGGTCAACGACGGGCTGGGTCATCGCGCGGGCGACGAACTGCTGCGGATGGTCGGCGAGCGGCTCTCGCAGGCGCTGCCCGAGGCCTTCCTCGCCCGCTGGGGCGGGGACGAGTTCGTCGCGATCGGACCGCGCGGCAGCGACGCGACCGCGCTGGACGCGATGGCGCGCCGCATGCTGGCGGAGATCGGCCGGCCGTACGCAATCGCCGGACACGAGCTGAGGGTCACGCCGAGCATCGGCGGGGTGTGCAGTCCGACGCACGGCACCGATCCGCAGACCCTGCTGCGACACGCCGACGCCGCGATGTACGCCGCCAAGGACAACGGCCGCAACCAGCTCGTGCACTTCCACGCGGCCCTGGATGCGGGCGCGCAGCGCCGCACCCTGCTGCACGGCCTGCTGCGCGCCGACGCCGACGGCGACGGGTTCCACTTCGTGGTCCAGCCTCAGGTGGACGGGCTCGGGCGGCACCTCGGGGCCGAGCTGCTGATGCGTTGGTCGCCGACCCCGATCGGACCGGTGTCGCCCGCGGAATTCATCCCGATCGCCGAGCAGATCGGCGTCATCGACCGCCTCGGGCGCCACGCGCTGCGCTCGGCCGCGCGCATCGCCCGAGACCTGCGTGCGCTGCGCCGCTCGGCCAAGATCGCCGTGAACCTCTCGCCGCGCCAACTGCTGCGGCCGGACCTGGTCGAGACGGCGCTCGATGCCTGCCGGGCCGAGGGCGCGGATCCCGCCTGGCTCGAGCTGGAGCTCACCGAATCGGCGCTGGTGTCGGACATCGCCGCGGTGACTCGGCAGCTGGTGCGCCTGCGCGATCACGGCTTCACGCTCGCGCTCGACGACTTCGGCACCGGCTACTCGTCGCTCAGCCACCTGCGGCAGCTGCCGCTGCACAAGGTGAAGATCGACCGCAGCTTCGTGCGCGACCTGCGGACCGATCCGCGCAGCCTGACCGTGCTGGAGGGGATCGTGCGACTGTGCCGGAGCCTGCGCCTGACCACGGTGGCCGAAGGCGTCGAGACCGCCGACCAGTTCGAGGCCTTGCTCAAGATCGGCGTCGACGAGTTCCAGGGCTTCCTGTTCGCCCGACCGCAGTCGCCGCAGGCGTGGTTCGAACAGCTTCGGCTCGCGGGCGCGAGCGCGCTCCCGCCGCACGCGTGACCCACGAAGCCGCCCGCCGCGCAGGCGTGGGGCGCGGCGGTGCGGTCCGGGCGACGCAATGGTAAGGTCGGCGCGATGACGACTCCGTACCGCCCCGCGCTCCTCGCCGTGATGCCGTGCAGGGTCACGCGCCGGGTCGTGGCCCTCGCGCTCGCTGCGCTGGGCGGCTGCGGCACCTGGACCCACCCGACCAAGTCGACCGCCGATTTCCACGCCGAGCGCACCGCGTGCGAGCAGCGCGCGGTCGCGATGTACCCGGTTGTGATCGTGCAGCGGCAGACGTCGCCAGGCCGATGGATCCCGGGCACGACCCAGTGCACCACCACGAACGCCCAGACCCGCTGCGTCACCAGCCCCGGCCGATGGGAGCCCCCGACGTGGACGACCGAGGATGCGAACGCCGGCGCGCGTTCGGGCGTGATCGACGATTGCCTGCGCGCCGGGGGATGGACCTGGCAGTGGAACTGACCCGATGACCCGATCGATCCTGTTCGTCCCGGCCGACAGCCCGCGCAAGTTCGACAAGGCGCGGGGCTGCGGCGCCGACGCGCTGATCCTGGACCTGGAGGACGGTGTGGCCGAGGCGGCCAAGCCGGCTGCGCGGACTGCGGTGCGCGACATGCTCGCCGCGCCGCGCGACGCGCAGGCGCTGTGGGTCCGCGTCAACGCGCTCGACAGCGGCCTGATCGACCAGGACCTGGACGCGGTGGTGCCGCTCGCCCCCTTCGGCATCGTGCTGCCGAAGTGCCGCGGCGGCGAGGACGTGCGCGCGCTCGACGCCCTGCTCACGCGCCGGGAGGCGGCCGCAGGCCGGCCGTGCGGCGGCCTGCGCGTGTTGCCGGTGGCCACCGAGACCGCCGGCTCGGTCTTCGGACTGGGCTCGTACGCGGGCTGCAGCCCGCGGCTGTGGGGGCTGACCTGGGGCGCCGAGGACCTGGCGGCCGACGTCGGCGCGCTCGCGAATCATGAGGACGGCCGCTACACCGAGCCGTTCCGCATCGTCCGGGCGCTGTGCCTGTTCGCGGCCGCGGCCGCCGGGGTGCGCGCATTGGACGCGGTCTGCGTCGATCTGCGCGACCCCCAGGCGGCCGGTCGCGAGGCCCGCGAGGCGCGCCGCGACGGCTTCACCGGCAAGGTCGCGATCCATCCGTCGCACGTCGCTCCGATCAACGAGGCGTTCACGCCGAGCGAGGCAGAGCGGGTGTTCGCGCAGCGGGTGATCGACGCGTTCACCGCGAACCCCGACAGCGGCGCGCTTCGCCTGGACGGGCGGATGGTCGACCGGCCCCATCTGCGCGCCGCGCGCCGGGTGCTCGGGCTGGAGTAGCGGGCAGCGCGCCGGCGCGCTCACGCGCCTGGTGTCACGCAGCGGAACCCGATGTGACCGGTGCTGGTATCGGGCGAGGCCGAACTGCGCGCCGCGACCCGGTAGCGCCAGCAGTACGACCGATGGCACAGGTAGCTGCCGCCGCGCAGCGCGCGCACGGTGTCGAACTCGGACCGCACCGGCCGCACGCAGGGGTCGGTTCGCGGCGCCTCGGCCGACGCCCGCCGCAGCACGAACGGGTCGAACGCATCCTCGCACCAGGTCCAGCAGTTGCCCACCGCGTGGTGCAGGCCGTGGCCGGCGAGCGGCAGTGCGTCCACCGGCGCGAGACCGTAGAACCCGTCGGCGACCTCGTTGCGATCGGGGAACCGACCCTGCCAGACGTTGCAGCGGTGCTCGCCGCCGGGGGTCTCCTCGTCGCCCCACGGATAGCGCGCGTCCGTCAGCTCACCGCGCACCGCCTTCTCCCACTGGGCCTCGGTGGGCAGCGACCGGCCCGCCCAGCGCGCGAACGCCTGCGCGTCGCGCCACGACACGTGCACCACGGGCAGACGCTCGCGCGCGGCGAGGTCCGACCCCGGTCCCTCGGGATGTCGCCAGTCGGCGCCATGGACCTGGCGCCACCAGGGGGCGGCGGCCACGCCACGGGTCGGCTCGTGGTCGTCGGGAAGCAGCCCGGCGAACACCAGCGACCAGCCCGCGCGTTCGGCGTCGGTCACGTGGCCGGTGGCGGCGACGAAGCGCGCGAAGCGCGCGTTGTCGACCGCGCAGCGGTCGATCCGGAACGCCGACAGCACGACCGGGCGGGACGGCCCTTCGCCGTCGGCCGGGTAGCCCTCGCGCCGGTCGCTGCCCATGCGGAACGGGCCGGCCGGCACGAGGACCGTGTCGTCGTCGTCCGGACCGCTCATTGCCTCGCGAGGAACGCGCTGCCCTCGGCGCGTTGCGCCTGACGCTCGGCGCGCGAGGACTTCTCCGGCAACTGGAAGACCAGCTGGACGATCCGGCCCTGGAACTCGAACGGTGCCGTGTAGTCCGGGCTGACCGACACGCTCGGGTCTCGGCCCACGTTCATGCCGTTGGAGGAGATCATCCGCATCACCTGCGGCACCTCGATCGACCCGCAGGCGGCGTCGTCGATCCGCAGCGTGATGCGGGCTCCGGACTGGGGCAACCGCTCGAAGTCCACCCGCGCCTCGCAGCGGCCGGCCGGCACCGCGATCGAGGACTCGACCCGGCCGCGCCGGCCGAAGCAGTTGTAGTCGAACACCAGGCGGTCGCCGAGCACGTACATCGCGACCCCGCTGGTGCGCTTGCCGTACGCGAAGATGCAGCCCTCGCTGCGCGGCGACGCCCGCTCGAGCGTGGCCAAGACCGTGAAGCTGCGGTTGCCCAGCGGCGGCGCGATGTCCGAGTTCAGGTACGAGATCGGCGGGTGGTAGACGAAACGCCGCCGGTTGCGCGGGTTCCAGGTGCGCGGTGTGGGGCGCCAGAGCTCCGCGGCCCGATCGTCCAGCGGCAGCACGCCGTGGCGGCCGGCCTCGGCCCACCACAGGTCGATCATCTCGCGCAGCTTCTGCGGGTGGGTCGCGGCAAGGTCCTGGGTCTCGGAGAAGTCGCGCTCCAGGTGGTACAGCTCCCAGACATCCTCCTCGTACGGTGCACCCCGCCGGTGGAAGGCGACCGCCTTCCAGCCATCGGCCCAGATCCCGCGGCTGCCGAACATCTCGAAGTACTGGACGCGCTTGCGGCTGCGCTCGTCAGCAGCCTCGGCCGCGAAACTGTAGGCGAGGCTGGTGCCCGCGATCGGCTGCTGCGGCACGCCGTTGACCACCTCGGGCACCGGCGCGCCGATCACCTCGAGGAGCGTCGGCGCGATGTCGGTGACATGGTGGAACTGCGTGCGGATGCCGCCGCGGTCGGGGATTCCCGCCGGCCAGTGCACGACCAGCGGATCGCGCACGCCGCCGCCGTGCGTGTTCTGCTTGTAGCGCTTGGCCGGGCAGTTGCCGGCCTGCGCCCAGCCCCACGGATAGTTGGTGTGCGAGTTCGGGCCGCCGATGTCGTCCAGCCGCGCGAGGCTGTCCTCGAGCGACTCGGGCATGTTGTTGAAGTAGCGCATCGCGTCGATCACGCCGATCGCCCCGCCCTCCTGGCTCGCGCCGTTGTCGGACATCACCAGGATCAGCGTGTTGTCCAGCTCGCCGATCGACTCCAGGAACGCCACCAGCCGGCCGATGTGGTGGTCGGTGTGATCGAGGAACGCGGCATACGCCTCCTGAAGCCGCAGCGCGAGCGTGCGCTCGCCGTCGGACAGCGCGTCCCAGGGCTTGACGCCCGGGTTGCGCGGCGCGAGCCGCGTGTCCGCCGGCACGATGCCCATCGCCTTCTGCCGCTCGAACCACTGCTCGCGGATCGCGTCCCAGCCGGCGTCGAACCGGCCGCGGTACTTCCGGAGGTACTCGGGCGGCGCCTGGTGCGGCGAGTGCGTCGCGCCGAATGCGAGGTACAGGAAGAACGGCTTCTCGGGCACCACCGACTTCTGGTCCCGCACGAAACCGATCGCGTGATCGACCAGGTCCTCGGTCAGGTGATAGCCCTGCTCGGGCGTGCGCGGCGGGTCGATCGCGTGGTTGTCGTGGAACAGCTCCGGTACGAACTGGTCGGTCTCCCCCTGAAGGAAGCCGTAGTAGCGGTCGAAACCGCGGCCGAGCGGCCACTGGTCGAACGGACCCGCGGGCGAGGTCTCCTCCATCGGCGTCAGGTGCCATTTGCCGACCGCGAAGTTCGCGTAGCCCACCGGCCGCAGCATCTCGGCGAGCGTGGCCGCGCTGCGGGCGACGGTGCCGGTGCAGTTGGGAAAGCCGGTGTTCCAGTTCGACAGCCCGCGCATGCCGACCGAGTGGTGGTTGCGACCGGTCAGCAGCGCGGCCCGGGTGGGCGAGCACAGCGCGGTCGTGTGGAAGTTCGTGTAGCGCAGACCGCCCGCGGCCAGCCGGTCGATGTTCGGCGTGTCGATCGTCGAGCCGTAGCAGCCGAAGTGCGCGAATCCCGCGTCGTCGAACAGCATCACGACCACGTTCGGTGCACCCTCGCGCGGCATCGGCATCTCGGGCCACCAGGGTTCGGAGTCGGCGATGGTGCGGCCGATGCGGCCTTCGAAGGGTGGGGGCATGGGGTCGGTCCTCCTCAGTTGCCCGGTTTCACTCCGGCGGCCCTGACCACCGGCGTCCAGCGTTCGATCTCGCGCCGCACGTAGGCGGCGTATTCGAGCGGCGTGCTCGCATGCACCTCGAAGCCCTGCTCGACCAGGCGTCGGCCCAGGTCGGTCTCGCGAACCGCCCAGAGCACCGATGCATGCAGCCGCTGCACGATCGGCGCGGGTGTGCCCGCCGGCGCGAGCAGCCCGTAGAAGCCGGCGCCGACCAATTCCGGGAAGCCCTGCTCGACCACCGTCGGCACCTCCGGCATCAGCGGCGAGCGCTGGGCGGACGTGACCGCGATCGCCCGCAGCCGGCCGGCAGCGATCTGCGGGCCGCTGGGGATCCAGGCGTCGAACAGCACGTCGATCGTGCCGGCGATCGTGTCCTGCAACGCGGGCACCGAGCCCTTGTAGCCGATGTGGTTCAGGGTCGCACCGGTCTTCGCGCGCAGCGCCTCGCCGATCAGGTGCGGCATCGAGCCCGCGCCGGCGGTGGCATAGTCGAGCCCGCCCGGCCGCGCGCGCGCCGCATCGACCAGGTCCTTCAGCGACCGGTGCGGCGTGGCTGGGTTGACCAGCACGACGCCCGGGATCGAGGCGACCAGCGACACCGGCGCGAAGTCCTTCAGCGGATCGAACGGCTGCTTCACGCCCAGCGCGACGTTCAGCGCGAGCGGCGCGGCTGCGAACAGCAGCGTGTAGCCGTCGGGCGCCGCACGCGCCACCGCCTCCATGCCGATCACGTTGGCCGCGCCCGGCTTGTTCTCGACCACCACCGGCTGGCCGAGCCGCTCCGCGAGTCGCTGCGACACCGCGCGAGCGACCGTGTCGAGCGCACCGCCCGGGGCGAACGGCACCACGACGCGCACCGGCCTGACCGGCCAGGCGTCGCCGGACTGAGCGGCGGCGGGGCCGGGCAGCCACGGCAACAGGGCGACCACGACGAGCGCAGCGACCAGCGAACGGTTCATCCGGGTGTCTCCTGCGGGCGGGACGGTCGGTGTTCGGCGCGTCGCCGACGGCTCGAGATCTTCGCGCAGCCCGGCGCCCGAGTCGATGCCGCCCCGTACCGGGTTGTGCGAAACCGGTCGCTGCGCGCGACCCGACGCGCGCCGCGGGATGCACGGCGCGCTGCGGCCCAGGGATCTCAGGCGCGTTGCGGGGCGGCCCCGGCAGCGGGTCGCGCACCGTCGGCCTCGAAGCGCGGCGGCTCGAAGGCACGCAGCGGCGGCGGCTTGCCGTCGAACCGCTCGATCTGCACCAGGCAGGTCTGCGCCGAGCAACCCTGCGACAGCGAGGACGCCCCGACATCGCGGGTCAGCGTGTTCGGATTGCCGTGCCGGTCGAGCCCCGTCGGATCGCCCGGACGTTCCGGATCCCACCACGCGCCGGTGGCAAGCCGCACCACGCCGCGTCGCAGCCCGTCGTCGAGACGCGCGCCGGCCAGGCAGGCACCGCGGTCGTTGAACACCCGCACCAGATCGCCGTCGGCGATGTCCCGCTCGGCCGCGTCCTGCGGATGCAGGTACACCGGCTCGCGGCCGGCGACCTTGTTGGCGAGGCTGAAGGCCGAATGGTCCAGCTGACTGTGAAGCTTGGTGTGGGGCTGGTCCGACAGCAGGTGCAGCGGGAAGCGCTCGGCGAGCGGCGAGCCGAGCCACTCGGCCGGTTCGAACCAGGTGGGGTGACCGGGGCAGTCGGGCAGCGCGAACTGTGCGATCGCCTCGCTGTGGAGCTCGAACCGGCCGCTCGGCGTGGCCAGCGGGTGTGCGTCCGGGTCGGCCCGGAACTCGCCGAACGCGATCACCGGCCGCCCGTCGTCCGGCAGCCGTACGCCACCCGCGGCCCAGAACCGCTCGAACGTCGGCAGCTCGACGCCGGCGCCGCCCATCTGGCGAACCGCGTCCTCGTACAGACGTTCGATCCAAGCGCGCGCGTCGCGCCCCTCGGTGAACGCCTGGGCCACCCCGAGCCGAGTGGCGAGCGCGGCGAAGATCGCGTAATCGTCGCGCGCCTCGCCCGGGGGCGCGAGCACCTGGCGCATCGCGATCAGCAGACCGTCGCGGGTCGCGTGCCCGATGTCGTCGCGCTCGAGCGTGCAGGTCGCCGGCAGCACGACGTCGGCCATCTTCGCGTGCGCGTTCCAGAACTGCTCGTGCACGATCACGGCCTGGGGCCGCCGCCACGCCCGAGCCAGCCGGTGCAAGTCCTGGTGATGGTGGAACGGATTGCCGCCCGCCCAGTAGATCAGCCGCACGTCCGGGTAACGGTGGGTGCCGCCGTCGTAGCGGAAGGTCCGGCCCGGATGCTCGAGCATGTCGGTGATCCGCGCCACCGGGATGAACGCCTGCACCGGGTTGCGGCCCTGCGGCAGCGTCGGACCCGGCAGCAGCCGGTGCGGGCTGCCGAGGTTGCTGGTCGGCCCGTAAGACAGCGCGAATCCGCCGCCCGGCAGCCCGACCTGACCGAGCACGCACCCCAGGCCGATCGCCGCCCAGAACGGCTGCTCGCCATGGTCGGCGCGCTGCAGCGACCAGGCGACATTGACGAGGCTGCGCACCTCGGCCATCTCCGCGGCGAGTTCGCGCAGCCGCGCCGCCGGCACGTCGGCGATCGGCGCCGCCCACTCGGCGTCGCGCACCACGCCGTCGACCCGGCCGAGAAGGTAATCGCGCCAGCGCGGAAAGCCGGTGCACCAGCGCGCGAGGAAGGCCTCGTCGTGCCGCTGCGCGCGTACGGTCTCGCAGGCGAGCGCCAGCATCACCGCGGTGTCGGTGCCCGGGCGGATCGCGATCCACTCGAGCGCCGCTCCCGGCACCGCCAGGTCGGATCGCACCGGGCTGAAGTTGACGAACCGGCAGCCCGCGCGCGCGAGCGCGGCCAGACCGTCGGCGACCCGGTGGAACGACGCGCCGCCCTGACCGACCTGCGCATTCTTCAGCGGCACCCCGCCGAACGAGACGAACAGGCGCGTATGCGCTGCGAGCGTCGCCCAGTCGTGCTGGTTGCGCAGGAAGTGCTCCATCGGCGCGGCCACGTGCGGCAACAGTACCCGTCCCGCACCCAGGCTGTAGCTGTCGTTGTGCCGCACGTAGCCCCCCAGCGCGTTGAGGAACCGGTGGATCTGGCTCTGCGCGTGGTGGAATCGGCCTGCACTCGACCAGCCGTACGAACCGCCGAAGACCGCCTCGTTGCCGTGCTCGGCGATCGTCGTGCGCAGCGTCTGCGCGACCAGCTCGAGCGCCTCGTCCCAAGGCAGCTGCACGAACGGCTCCAGCCCGCGACCCTCGCCGCGGCGCGGATCGCCCGCCGCACGATCGAGGAAGCCGCGGCGCACCGCCGGCCTCAGCACCCGCAGCGGCGAGCGGTAGGCGTCCCACATCGCCGGCCCGATCGGCGAGGGCGAGGGATCGTCACGAAAGGCCGCGAGCCCGACCGGCCGCTGGTCGCGGCGAACGACTTCGTACGCCCCCCAGTGGGACGACGTGAGCTCGAGCCCGAGCGGTGTCGCGCGCGCCACGTGCAGCCTCCTGCGACCGCGCCTGCGGCCGATTGCATTCGGCGCGAGAGTCTAGCATCATTCCCTAGAACGGACTGATTGTTCCAGATTGCGGAACCATCGATCATCCTTGGCCCTTGGCCGATGCCATGAACAACACGCTGATCAAGGGACTGGGACTGCTCGAGGTGCTCGCGCGCTCGGAGCGCCCGCTCGGGGTCACCGAGCTCGCCACCCGCATCGGCATCGGCAAGAGCAACGTGCACCGGCTGCTGCAGGCGCTGGTCGAACTCGGCTACGTGCGGCGGGATCCGGCGGGCGGTTCGTACGCCGCCTCGATCCGGCTCTGGGAGCTGGGCTCGGCGGTGCTCGCCAACCTGGACCTGCGCCGGGCCGCGCGGGCGTGGATGGAGTGGCTGCTCGAGCGCACCCGCGAGACCGTGCACCTGTCGGTGCTCGACGGCGACGAAGTGGTGTACGTGCACAAGCTGGACAGCCCCGAACCGGTGCGCGCCTACAGCCAGATCGGCGGTCGCGCGCCCGCCCACTGCGTGGCCACCGGCAAGGCGCTGCTCGCGTGGCAGCCGGCGCCGCACCTGGCCGCGCTGTCGCAGCGGCTGCGCGCATGGTCGCCGCGCACGCTCACCGACGCGGGCGAGTTCCTGCGCGAGATGGAGCGCGTGCGCCAGCAGGGCTACGCGGTGAACCGCGGCGAATGGCGCGAGACGGTCGGCGGGCTGGCCGCGCCGGTGCGCGACCCGAGCGGGCAGGTGGTCGCGGCACTGGGCGTCTCCGGCCCGATCGATCGGCTGCGCCCGTCCGGGTACAAGGCGCTGTCGGCGGACGTCATCCGCGCGGCCGACGGGGTGACTGCCGCGCTCGCCGGCGACGAGCGCGGGCCCGCGCGAACGGCGGCCGCCGCCGGCGCCCGGCGGGCGGCCTGACGCGGCGCGCGGCCGCGCCCGATACGACGAGGAGGAGGCCATGATCCGAACCAGGCGTTCCGTACCCGATGCGCCGCCCCGGGGCCGGCGCGCTTGGGTCGCGGGTGCCGCGGCGCTCGCCGCCGCCGGCGCGCTCGGATCGGCCGCGCGTGCGCAAGGCCGTTGGCCCGAGCGTCCGATCCGGCTGATCGTGCCCTTCCCGCCCGGTGGCAACAGCGACAACCTCGCCCGGATCGTCGCCGACCGCCTGCGCGAACTGCTGCCCGGCACCGTGCTGATCGACAACCGACCCGGCGGCTCGACCCAGGTGGGCACCGACGCGGTCGCCCGCGCCGAACCCGACGGTCACACGATGCTGCTGCTGACCGCGACCGCGGTCACCGTGCTGCCGCACCTGCGAAAACTCCCGTTCAGCGTCGACAGCTTCGAGATCGCCGGAGGCGTCGCCGAGTACATCGCGATCGTCACCGTCCGCAACGGTCTGGGGGTCAAGACGCTGGCGGAGTTCGTCGCGCTCGCGAAGCGCCAGCCCGGCAAGCTCACCTGGGGCTCGGCCGGCAACGCGTCGGTCGGGCACATCTACGGCGAGATCCTGAAGAAGCAGGCCGGCATCGATCTGCTGCACGTGCCGTTCAAGGGCTCGGCCGACTCCGCCACCGCGCTGCAGGGCGATCAGATCGACATGATCATCGACGGCGTCGGGCTGGGTCTTGCGCGCAACGGGCGCGCGGTCGCGCTCGCCACCTTCTACGACCAGCGTCACCCGGAACTGCCGAACGTACCGTCGCTGCCCGAGACCGGCCTGAACGTGAAGGCGCCGATGGGCGGCTGGGCGATCGCGTTTCCCCGCGGCACGCCGGCCCCGATCGTGGCGCGCACCAGCGCCGCGCTGGAACGGCTGCTCGCCGAGCCCGAGACCGCCGAGAAGCTGCTGCGCGCGAGCGTCGTGTCGGCCTGGCGGACGCCGGCCGCATACCGCGCCGGCCTGGAGGAGGCGAACTCGTTCTACCGCGACCTGCTGCAGTCGATCGGCATGAAGGAAGGCTCGTGAGCCTGGCCGCCCAGCGCCCGCTCGAAGGCGTGCGCGTCATCGAGTTCTGCCAGATCGCCGCGGGTCCGTTCTGCGGGATGCTGCTCGCCGACTACGGTGCCGAGGTGACGAAGGTCGAGCCGCCGGATGGCGACGCGATGCGACAGTGGCCGCCGATCACGCAGGGCTTCTCGGAGAACTTCGCGTCGATCAACCGCGGCAAACGTTCCGTGGTGCTCGACCTGAAGGACGCGGCCTCGCGCGACGCCGCGCGCGAGCTGGTACTCGCGTCCGACGTGCTGGTCGAGAACAGCCGCCCGGGGGTGATGGCGCGACTCGGCCTGGGTTGGGACTGGTTCGGCCCGCGCCGACCGTCGCTCGTCTACTGTTCGATCTCGGCGTTCGGTCAGGACGGACCGCGCGGCGCCGAGGGCGGCTTCGATCTGACCATCCAGGCCGCCTCGGGCGTGATGAGCGTGACCGGCGAACCGGACGGCGCGCCGGTCAAGGCCGGCGTGCCGCTGGTGGACTTCGGCGCGGGCCTGTACGCGGCGTTCACCATCGCGGCCATGCTCGCGCGCGTGCGCGCCGGCGGCCCTGGCGGCCAGGTCGACGTGGCGATGTTCGCGACCACGATCGCGATGTCCGCGCTGCAGACCAGCGAGTACTTCGGCACCGGGCGCAACCCCCGCAAGCTCGGCTCGGCGCATCCGCGAAACGCGCCGTACCAGGCCTACCGCGCAGCCGACGGATGGTTCGCGATCGCGGCCGGCAACGACAAGCTGTGGCGCCAGGTCTGCGAGATCGCCGGCACGCCCGAACTGCTCGCCGACGCGCGCTTCGCGTCCCCGACGCTGCGTGCCGCGAACCAGGAGGCGCTGCGCGATCTGCTCGAGGCGCGGTTCGTCCGCGACCGGGTCGCCGCCTGGCTCGGCCGGTTCGCGCCGGCGGGCGTGCCGGCGGCCCCGATCAACGGCTACGCCGAGGCGCTTGCCGATCCGCAGGCCGCGCACCTCGGCCTGGTGTGCCCGATGACCCTGCCCAACGGCGTGACCACCCGTACCGTCGGCTGCCCGGTCCGCATCGACGGTCAGGTGGTGCCGGTGGACACCCGCCCGCCCGCGCTGGGCGAGCATGCCGGCGACGTGGTGCCGCGGCGGCACGCCGCAGGTTGAACCCGGAGCGTCCCGATGGCCGAGACCGCCCTTCCCGACCCCCTCGATCCGCTGCGCCGGCTGCGTGAGTTCGTCGTCGGCATGACGCGGCTGGTCGAACGCACCGACGACGAACCGACGCTGCTGCGCGAGGGCCGTACGCTGCTCGGCGCGCTGATCGCCGACGACCGCTGGCTGCCCGATGCCTGTGCGCAGGCGCCCGCCGGCGAGTATCGGCAGTACCTGCTGCACTGCGACCCGCTCGAGCGCTTCTCGGTCGTGAGCTTCTGCTGGGGGCCGGGCGCGCGAACGCCGGTACACGACCACACGGTCTGGGGGCTGGTCGGCGTGCTGCGCGGCCGGGAGCGCTGCCGTGAGTACGCGCCCGACGGCCCGGCGAGGGTCGTCGACCGTGGTCGCGAGCACCAGATGTCGCCGGGTGCGATCGAAGCGGTGTCGCCGACGGTCGGCGACTGGCACGTGGTGTCGAACGCATGGGACGAGGGCACGTCGGTGAGCATCCACGTCTATGGCGCGAACATCGGCGCGGTACGCCGGCACGCGGTCGACGCGGCGAGCGGCGAGATCCGGGACTTCGTGTCCGGCTACTCGTCGTCCGAAGTGCCCAACCTGTGGGACCGCGCGGCGTCGGTGCGCGCGGAGGCGGCGGCGCGGTGAGCGCCGCAACCGACCTGCCCGCCGCACCGCGCGGCGGGCGCACCGAGCCCGCGGTCGTCGTCGAGCCCGAAGTGCGCTGGCGCGTGGCCGGCGGGGTCGCGGTGATCGAGCTCAACCGGCCGGCGCGCGGCAACGCGCTGTCCGCAACGCTCGTCGAGGGGCTGCTGGCCGCGCTCGGCGGCGCGACCTCCGATCCTTCGGTCCACACGGTGCTCTTCGCCGCCGCCGGGCGTCACTTCTGCACCGGCTTCGACCTGTCCGGCCTCGACGCCTGCAGCGACGGCGACCTGCTCGCGCGGTTCGTGCGCATCGAGACGCTGCTCGACTCGGTCTGGCGCGCGCCGGTGCGCACCGCCTCGATCGCAACCGGCCGCTGCTGGGGCGCCGGCGCCGACCTGTTCGCCGCCTGCGACCTGCGGATCGCGGTCGAGGGCGCGAGCTTCCGATTCCCGGGCGCGGCCTTCGGCCTCGTGCTCGGCACGCGCCGCCTCGCCGAGCGCGTGGGCACCGAGCGCGCGCGGGAATGGGTCACCGGCGGCGTCGAGCTCGACGCCGAGGCCGCCGCGGCGGCCGGTCTCGCCAGCCGCGTGGTCGCGCCCTCGGCCGCCACGATCACCGACCCCGGCGATGCCTGGCCCTGGCGGCTGGGCCTGCTCGGCGACGCGCCGGCGATCGACCGCGCCACCCTCGGCGCGATCCGCGCCGCCAGCCGCTTCGCCGGCGGCCCCGGCGCCGACGCACTGGCCGACGCCGACCTGGCTGCGCTGGTACGCTCGGCCGCGCGCCCCGGCCTGAAGTCGCGGCTCGTCTCGTACCGCGAACGGGCGCGTGCGAACGAGTCGGCGCCCGCCCGCTGACGCCAGACCCCCGAGGAGACGTGATCATGGACAGGGTGAAGGTCACCGACCACGACGACGGCACGACACTGATCACGATCGATCGGCCGGCCCGCAAGAACGCGATCTGCGCGGTCACCGCGCTCGAGCTGCAGCGCGCCTTCGCCGAGTTCGACCGCTCGCAGACGCAGCGCGTCGCCGTGCTGACCGGCGCCGGGAACGACGCGTTCTCTGCCGGCGCCGACGTGACGAATCTGCCGGAGCTGTGGCGCTGCGTGCCCACGGTGGGCATCCGGACCGAGAAGCCGGTGATCGCGGCGGTCGGCGGATGGTGCGTGGGCGGAGCGCTGGTCGTGGCGATGATGTGCGACCTGCTGGTGGCGGCCGAGAACGCGCGGTTCTCTTACCCGGAGGCGAAGCTGGGCTTCACCGGCGGCATGATCTCCGCGCTGCCCACCCGCATTCCGCACAAGATCGCGATGGAGCTGCTGCTGCTGTGCCGCACGATCGACGCACGCCGCGCGTACGAGGTGGGCTTCGCGAACGAGGTGGTCGCCACCGGCACGCAGGTGCAGGCGGCGCTCGCGATGGCTCGCGAGATGGCGAGCTTCGCGCCGCTGGTGATGCGCACGCTCAAGCGCTTCGTGGTCGACGAGGTGATGCCGCAGGGGCCGTCGGAGCGGATGGGTCGCGCGATGAACGACCTGGCGGCGGTGCGCGACAGCGAGGACGGCCGAGAAGGCGCGAGCGCGTTTCGCGAGAAGCGCGCACCAAAGTGGGTGGGCCGATGACCGAACGGAGCGACCGCATGAACCCGAACACGACCCGACGCCGGATCCTCGCCGCGGCGGCCGTGGCGGCCGCCGCGCCGTCCCTGAGCGCGCAGTCCCGCTGGCCGGATCGGCCGCTGCGGTTGATCGTGCCCTACCCGGCCGGCGGCAACTCGGACGCGATCGGCCGCTGGGCGGCCGACCGGCTGAGCGCCTCGCTCGGCCAGCAGGTGGTGGTGGAGAACCGCGCCGGTGCGGGTGCAACCATCGGCGCGCAGGCCGCGGCGCGCAGCGCCCCCGACGGCTACACGCTGCTGCTCGCGCCCACCGCGGTGATGGCGATCACCCATCACCTGCGCAAGGTGCCCTACGACGCTGCCGCCGACTTCGCGCCGATCGCGGCGATGACCAGCAGCTACGGTCTGGTGGCCGCACGCCGGGACCTGCCGGCCAACACGATGCCGGAGTTCGTCGCGCTCGCCAGACGCGAGCCGGGCAAGCTCAGCTTCGGCTCGGCCGGGGTCGCCACGGCCACGCACCTCACCGGCGAGATCGTCCACCACAAGGCCGGCGTCCAGGTCCTGCACGTCCCGTACAAAGGCTCGATCGAAGCGCTGACTGACTTGGTCGCCGGCCGTATCGACCTGATCTACGACCCGGTCGCGCTGGCGCAGGTCAAGGCCGGCGCGGTCAAGGCGCTGGCGGCCACCTCGGAGGTGCGTCACCCGGAGCTACCCGCCGTGCCGACCCTGAAGGAGCAGGGGCTGGACGTGCCCGGCGGCAGCTGGTTCGGCCTGTTCGCGCCGAAGGGCACGCCCGTCGAGATCGTGCAGCGGATCGCCGCCGAGCTCGAGCGAGCCCTCGGCGCGCCGGGGGCTCGCGAGGCCGTGCTGAAGTTCGGCCAGTACCCGGACTTCGTCGGTCCCGCCGCGTTCGCCGCGCGCATCCGGTCCGACGACACGACCTACCGCGACCTGATCGCGCAGACCGGCATCAAGGCGGAGTGAATCGATGACCACGAGCGGCGCCGAGCCGGGCGCGAAGGCCTTCGCGGGGGTCCGCGTGCTCGACTTCACGCACGTGCTCGCCGGCCCGTACGCGACCGCGCAGCTGGCGATGCAGGGGGCCGACGTGATCAAGGTCGAGCCGCGCGGCGGCGAGCCGATGCGGGTGACCCCCACCTCGCGCGAGTGGGGCGAGCGCCGGCTGGGCCCGGCCTGGATGGCGGTCAACGTCAACAAGCGCAGCCTCACGCTGGACCTGGGCAAGCCCGAAGCGATCGAGATCGTCCGACGCATCGTGCGGACCGCCGACGTGGTGGTCGAGAACTTCCGCCCCGGCGTGATGGACCGGCTGGGCATCGGATGGGAGGCGCTGCGCGCGATCAACCCGAGGCTGATCTACGCGAGCTTGTCGGGGTTCGGCACGACCGGCCCCGAGCGGCGCACCGCGAGCTTCGACGGCAAGATCCAGGCGATGTCGGGCCTGATGACCCTGACCGGCGAGCCGGTCAACGGACCGATGCGCGCCGGGTTCGCCGCCGCCGACATCGCCACCGGCATCACCGGCGCGTTCGCGATCGCCACCGCCCTCTACCAGCGCACGCACACCGGCACCGGCCAGCATGTCGACGTCGCGATGCTCGATGCAATGCTCGGGATGCTGTCCGGGCAGCTCGCCGAGTGGCTGGTCGCGGGCTACCGGCACGCGCAGTACGGCAACCGCTCGGTCAGCATGAAGCCGACCGCCGACCGGTTCCGCTGCGGTGAGGGCTGGCTGGTGCTCGCGGTGCTGACCGACGCGCAGTTCGAGCGGCTGCTGCGCACGATCGGGCGCGAGGATGCGCTCGCCGACCCCCGCTTCGTCGACTGGTTCACGCGGATCGAGCACGCGCAGGCGCTGCGCGCGATCATCGAGTCGGCGCTCGAGGGCGGCGATCCGCGGACCTGGGAACGTCGCCTGTCGGAGGCGGACGTGCCGTGTGCGGTGGTCACCTCGATCCCGGAGATCGTCGAGCATCCGCAGGTCGCCCATCGCGGCCAGCTGCAGCGGGTGGAGACGCCGTTCGGACCGGTGACCCTGGCCGGCCCGGCATTCCGGCTCGCCCACGGCAACGGCGGGATCGACCGGCCGATCGCCACCCCCGGTGCCGATGTCGACGCGGTGCTGGCCGAGATCGGCTACGACGCGCCGCAGATCGCCGCGCTGCGCGAACGGCAGGTGGTCTGACGCACAGCGCGCACGCGCGACGGTCCGACCGGACGGAGTCGTCGACAATCACGGCTCGCCCACCGATCGGCCGACCCGACCTCAGGAGAGAGACCCATGTACGAAGATCTGTGCCTCTACATCGACGGCGAGTTCATCGCGGGGGGTGGCCGTCGCGAGCAGGACGTGCTCGACCCGGCCAGCGGTGGCGTGGTCGGGCGACTTCCCCACGCGACGTCGCAGGACCTCGACCGGGCGCTCGAGGCCGCGCAGCGGGCGTTCGCCGGCTGGCGCCAGTCCTCGCCGATTGAGCGCAGCCGGATCCTTCGCCGCGTCGCCGAGCTGACGCGCGAGCGGGCGAAGGAGATCGGGCGCAACATCACGCTCGACCAGGGCAAGCCGCTCGCCGAGGCGGTCGGCGAGGTCATGCGCTGCGCGGACCACTGCGACTGGCATGCCGAGGAATGCCGGCGCATCTATGGGCGGGTGATTCCGCCGCGTCTGCCGAACGTCAGGCAGATGGTGCTGCGCGAGCCCGTGGGCGTATGCGCGGCGTTCACGCCGTGGAACTTTCCGTACAACCAGGCGATCCGCAAGATCGCAGCCGCCGTGGGCGCGGGCTGCACGATCGTGCTCAAGGGCCCTGAGGACACGCCGAGCGCCGTGGTGGCGATCGCGCGGATGTTCCACGAAGCCGGGCTGCCGCCCGGCGTGCTCAACGTCGTCTGGGGCGTGCCCTCGGAGGTGTCGAGGCACCTGATCGAGTCGCCGATCGTGCGCAAGGTGTCGTTCACCGGCTCGGTGCCGGTGGGCAAGATGCTGGCGGCGATGGCCGGCGCGCACATGAAGCGGGTGACGATGGAGCTCGGCGGGCACTCGCCGGCGATCGTCTGCGAGGACGCCGACGTCGAGCGGGCGGCCGACATGCTGTCGACGCTCAAGTTCACGAACGCGGGGCAGGTCTGCGTGTCGCCCAACCGGATGTACGTGCACGCGAAGGCGTTCGACCGCTTCATGGCGCGCTTCATCGAAGCGACGCGCAAGATCAAGGTCGGCTCGGGGCTCGAGGCCGATACCCGGATGGGTCCCCTCGCCCACGAACGCCGCGTGCCCGCGATGGCCGAGTTCGTCGAGGACGCGACCGCGCGCGGCGCGAAGGTCGAGCTCGGCGGTGCGCGCATCGGCGAGCGCGGCTTCTTCTGGGCGCCCACGGTGCTCACCAACGTGCCCGACGACAGCAAGCTGATGACCGTCGAGCCGTTCGGCCCGATCGTGCCGTGCGTGCCGTTCACCGACCTGGACGACGTGATCCGCCGTGCGAATTCGCTGCCCTACGGACTGTCGTCGTACGCGTTCACCGGGTCGACCCGCAACGCGCTGAAGCTGCAGAACGGCCTCGAATCGGGTCACGTGAACATCAACCACTTCGGCCAGGGCCTGCCCGAGACGCCGTTCGGTGGCGTGAAGGACAGCGGCATCGGCAGCGAAGGCGGCACCGAGACCTTCGACGGCTATCTGGTGACCAAGTTCGTCACCCAGATGGACTGACCGGATGCGGGCCGCCCCCGCGGGTCGCCGGACCCCGCGCCGCCCGCGGGGCGCCGGTTCGCGCCTCCAGGGTGGCGGCGAGGTAGGCCTCGAGCACCCGGGCGCCTTCGCGGGCGAGCTCGCGCTGCAGCCCCGGGTCGGTCATCGCGGAATCCAGCAGGCCTCGCAGCACCGCGAGCACGGTGCGGGCCAGCACGGTGGCGCGACGCGCCGCCAGCTTCGGTATCCGATGCCGCAGCGCGCCCTGGAACCGATCGACCCAGCGGGCAGCGCCCTCGCGCTCGAGCACCCACAGCGGCGGCGCCGAATGCAGCGCACGGCGCAGGCCGCGTGCCCCCGAGATCCGCAGCCGCGCATCCAAGTGGACTTCGAGCAGCCGTCGCAGCTCCGGGCGCCAGTCGTCCGCGTCGGCGAACGCCTGCATCGACTGCCAGAGGCGCTCGTTGCGCTCGGCGTCCAGCGTCACCGCGAGCGCGTGCACCAGCGCGAACTTGTCGGGAAAGTAGCGATACAACGTCGCGATGTTGACCGCCGCCCGCTCGGCGACCGCGGTGGTGGTCAGCGCGTCGTAGCCGGCCTCGTCGAGCAACTCGCCGGTGGCGCGCAGGATCCGGTGCACCGCGGCGCGCGCGCGCTGCTGGCGCGGCATCGTGCGCATGATCGACTCGGTGGCCGCCGGCACCGAGGCGGGCGCGGGCGCGGGCGCGGGAGGCGCGTAGAAGGGCCCGAGCACGGCCCGCTTGCCGGATGGATGCTTCGCCATACGTGATACGACCTGCATTGTAGCGTCGCAGCACGCAACGACCCGAGGAGGAATCGCGATGACCCGCACTCACGACGACAACGTCCGCGAGGACGTTCGTAACCTGATCCACCCGTACACCCCGCTGCACGCGGTACCACCGGACGGACCGCTGGTGATCCGTCGTGGCGACGGGGTCTACGTCGAGGACGACCGCGGGCGCCGATACCTGGAGGGCGTGGCCGGCCTGTGGTGCACGGCGCTCGGATTCTCCGAGCAGCGGCTGGTCGATGCGGCGATCCGCCAGATGCGCGAGCTGCCCTACTACCAGCTGTTCTCGGGGCGCTCGAACGAACCGTCGATCGAGCTGTCCGAGCGCCTGCTGGGCATGACCCGCCACCTCGGGATGGACCGTGCGCTGTTCGCGAACTCGGGCTCCGAAGCGAACGACCAGGCGGTCAAACTGATCTGGTACTACTTCAACGCGATCGGACGGCCCGAGAAGAAGAAGCTGATCGCCCGGGAGCGCGGGTACCACGGCGTCACCGTGATGGCGGCCAGCCTGACCGGTATCCCCGACGTCCACAAGGACTTCGACCTGCCGATCGGCCGCGTGCTGCGCACCGGCTGCCCGAGCCCGTACCATGCGACCCGGCCCGGCGAGACCGACGACCAGATGGTCGACCGGCTGATCGGCGACCTGCGCGCGCTGATCGAGCGCGAGGGGCCCGACACGATTGCGGCGTTCTTCGCCGAGCCGGTGCAGGGCGCCGGCGGCGTGATCGTGCCGCCCGAGTCGTACTTCCCGAAGCTGCAGGCGCTGCTGCGCGAGCACCGGATCCTGCTGGTGGCCGACGAGGTGATCACCGGCTTCGGCCGCACCGGAAGCATGTTCGGATGCGATGCCTTCGGCATCCATCCGGACCTGATGACGGTGGCCAAGGCGCTCTCCAGCGCCTACCTGCCGATCTCGGCGACGCTCGTGAGTCGCGAGGTCTACGACGGCGTGCTCGAAGGCAGTCGTCGCAACGGCGCGTTCGCTCACGGGGTCACCTATGCGGGCCATCCGGTAGCGGCGGCGGTCGCGCTCGAGGCCCTGAAGATCTACGAGGAGCGCGACATCGTCGGACACGTTCGCCGCGTGGCACCCCGTTTCCAGGCCCGGCTCGAGGCGCTGCGCACCCATCCGATGGTGGCCCACCATCGAGGACTGGGGCTGATCGGCGCGCTCGAGCTGGTGGTCGACAAGGCGGCGCGCACGACCCCGGATGCGGCGGCGCTCGCCTACCTGACCAACGTGCTGTTCGCCGAGGGCGTGATCGCCCGGCCGATTCGCGGCGCGCTCGCATTCTCCCCGCCGCTGATCATCACCGACGCGCAGATCGACGAGCTGTTCGACAAGGTCGGTCGTGCGCTCGATCGCACGGCCGCGCATGTCGGCGTCGCGCCGCGGGCCTCCTGACGGCGCTGCGGAGGCAAGCCGGCCGCGCGGCGCGCCCAGCGGGCGCCGACGCGGCGCGGTCGCCCGTCAGATCGAGATGTTCGCCGCCGCGATCGCGTCGCCCCAGCGCTTGATCTCGGCCTCGACGAAGCTGCGGAAGGCCTCGGGCGTGCTCGCGACGACCTCCGAGGCCTGCTCGGTGAACACCTTGCGGATCGCCCCGATCTGCGCCACCTGGGCGAAGCTCGCGTTGACCCTGCGGACGATCTCCGGCGGCGTTCCGGTGGGCGTGAACAGCCCGTTCCAGGACGTGAGCTCGAAGTCCGGCGCGCCGGCTTCGGCCATCGTCGGCACGTCCGGCAGCAGCTCGAGCCGGCGGGAGGCCGCGACCGCGATGCAGCGCAGCTTGCCCGACTGAATGCTCGGGATCGCGGACAGCGCGGTCTTGAAGCCCATCTTCGTGGTGCCGGCGATGGTGTCGGTCAGGGCCTCGGCGGCACCCTTGTAGGCCACGTGCGTGATGTCGAGCCCGTAGCGCATCTTCAGCATCTCGCCGGCGAGGTGCGGCGTGGTGCCGATGCCGGACGACGCGTAGTTGAGCTGCCCGGGCTGCGCCTTCGCCAGCGCGATCAGCTCCCTCACCGAGTTGACCGGGACGCTCGGATGCACGACCAGCACCGCGGGCGCGGTCGACACCAGCGTGATCGGGATGAAGTCGCGCAGCAGGTCGTAGTTGAGCTTCTTGTACAGCCGCATGTTGATCGCGTTGGACACCGTGCCGAGGAACAGCGTGTAGCCGTCGGCGGGCTGTCGTGCCGCGTACTCGCTGCCGATGTTCGAGCCGGCGCCCGGCCGGTTCTCGATGACGATCCGCTGCCCGAGGCGGGCCTGCAGCTCGGGCGCGATCGCACGCGCGGTCACGTCGGTCGATCCGCCCGGGCCGAAGGCGACCACCAGCCGGATCGGCCGGGACGGCCAGGCCGAGGGCGGCTCGCTCTGCGCGAGGCCCGGGGCCGGGACGACGCCCGCGGCAGCCGCGGCGCCCGCGACGCCGGATCGAATGAAATGACGACGGTTCATCTTCGGTTCCTCCAGGGGTTCTGAACTATGCTCACGCCGCAACGGAGCACAACGGGACGCGCGGACACGGCCGCGCAGGGGAGACAGCAGCGATGCAGGACGCCTTCACGACCCTCGCCGACGCGACGTCCGCGCTGCGATCGGGGGCGATCTCGTCCGAGTCGCTCACGCGCGGGCTGCTCGATCGCATCGGGCGATTCGACCCGCAGGTGCACGCCTTCGTGACGGTGACCGCCGACGCCGCGCTCGGGCAGGCGAGACAGGCCGACCTGGAGCGCGCGCGCGGGCAGGTGCGCGGTCCGCTGCACGGCGTGCCGGTGGCGGTGAAGGACAACGTCGACGTCGCCGGCGTGCGCACGTCCTGCCACTCCGACGTGACCGAGGGGCACGTGGCGTCGCGCGACGCCATGGTGGTGGCGCGGCTGCGGGAGGCGGGCGCGGTGATCGTCGGCAAGACCGGGCTCTGGGAGTACGCCTACGGCGTTCCCGGCCCCGCCGACCGCATCCCGCCGCCGCGCAACCCCTGGTCGCTCGGGCACTCGCCCGGCGGCTCGTCCAGCGGCTCGGGCGCCGCGGTGGCCGCCGGCCTCGCGTTCGGCGCGATCGGCACCGACACTGGCGGTTCCATCCGCCACCCCAGCTCGGTGTGCGGGCTGGTGGGGCTCAAGCCCACCTACGGACTGGTGTCGCAGGACGGCGTGGTGCCGGTCAGCCTGAGCCTCGACCACGTCGGGCCGATGACCCGCACGGTCCGGGACAACGCGCTGATGCTCGAGGCGATCGCCGGCTTCGACCCCCGCGACCCGAACAGCCGTCGCGCCCCCGACGGCATCGACTTCGCCGCGCGGATCGGCCGGCCGCTCGCCGGTCTGCGGGCCGGGGTGCCGAGCAACCTGATCGAGCTGGGCGGCAACGAGCCCGAGGTGCTGCGCGCGTTCGCGGCCGCGCTCGAGCGGCTGCGCACGCTCGGCCTGCAGGTGGTCGAGTTCGACATGCGCTGCGCCGACGACGTTCACGCGGACAGCACGGTCATCCTGGAGTACGAGGCCTGGCGCGAGCATCGCAGCCGGCTCGCCGACCCGCGGCTCGCGGGCCTGTACGGCCCGGGCCTGAGGAAGCGGCTCGAGGGCGGCGCCGCGCGGACCGACGAGGCCTACGCGCAGGCGCGGCGCAAGGCCGTGCAGACCACCCGCGAGGTCGATGCCCTGATGGTCGATGAGCG
>JBIKMO010000171.1:0-9199 GCA_044359175.1 Burkholderiaceae bacterium
CCCGCCAGGCAGGCCCCTCGCCGAAGTGTTCGCGCATTGCACGCAGGTCGTCCATCGTGGTCACCTTGAGGTTGCTGCGCTCGCCTGGGACCAGAAGCGCGGCGAACCCTGAGGCCTCGATCGCCGACGCCTCGTCGGTCACCTCCGGATGCCGCTCGAGCGCGCTCAGCAGCGGACCGTGCCGAAACGCCTGCGGCGTCTGCGCGAGCCACAGGCCGTCGCGCGGCACGGTGGCGACACAGCGGCCGGCGTGCGCCCGCTTCGTGGTATCGGCCACCGGCAGCGCGAGCAGCGCGCCGATCGCCTCGCCCTCGAGCGCGGCGCGCAGCCGCTCGAGCGCATCGCGCCCCACCCCCGGCCGCGCGGCGTCGTGGACCCAGACCCAGTCGTCGGGGCGTGCGCCGTCTGCGCGTTCGAGCGCATGCAGCCCGCCGAGCACGGACGTGCGCCGCGTGGCGCCGCCGGATGGATCGACCACCACCCGGGGATCGGCCAGCCCGGGCAGCGTCGATGCGATCGCGTCGCCCGGTGCGACCACGACCCGCACCCGTCGGATCCAGGGACATGCGAGCAGCGCGGCGACCGAGCATTCGAGCACCGTGCGGCCGGCAAGGTCGAGGTACTGCTTCGGACGGTCGGCACCGACCCGGCTGCCGGTGCCGGCGGCCGGCACCACCGCGAAGTGCCGCGGCAAGGGCTCGGCGAGCGGCGCTGACGACGACATCGGCGGGGATCCGTGCGACGCGAAAGCTAGAATCATAGCCTCCCGCCCGCACCGGGCCTCCCGCCCGCACTTCGCTTGACCCCGTCCCCGATCGACGTGACCCGGCGCGAGCCCGCGACCGCCGCACCTTGTGTGAACGACGCCATCCCGGCGCCCGACCTCCCGCGGGCGCCCGTACCCGGCGTCGTTCAGGCGCTGCCCGCGACTTACGGCTCGGGCGACGCGATGCTGCTCGCGGCGCTGGCGCAGCGCGACGCGTCGCAGGGCCGGATGCTGGTCGTGGCCACCGCGTCGGCACTCGATGCCGGGCGGCTCGCCGACGAAGCCCGGTGGTTCGCGCCGACGCTGCGCATCCGAGCACTGCCGGACTGGGAGACGCTGCCCTACGACGCGTTCTCACCGCACCAGGATCTGGTGTCCGACCGTCTGGCCGCGCTGTACGACCTGCAACAGCGCCGGGTCGACCTGCTCGTGGTCGCGGCCACCACCGCGCTGCACCGGTTGGCGCCGCCATCGTTCGTCGCGGCACGCACCTTCTCGTTCCGCAAGGGCCAGCGGCTGGATGCGTCAGCGCTGCGCGCGCAGCTCGCGCTGGCCGGCTACGAGCCGGTGTCGCAGGTGGTTCGGCCGGGGGAATTCTGCGTGCGCGGCGGTCTGATCGACCTGTTTCCGATGGGGTCGGCGCTGCCCTACCGGCTCGATCTGTTCGGCGACGAGCTCGAGTCGCTGCGCGCGTTCGATTCGGACACGCAGCGCAGCCTCTACCCGGTGGACTCGGTGCAACTGCTGCCGGGGCGGGAGTTCCCGATGGACGAGGCGGCGCGCACCGCGTTCCGGGGCCGCTGGCGCGAGCGCTTCGAGGGCGACCCGAGCAAGGCCGGCCCCTATCGCGACATCGGCAGCGGCATCGCGAGCGCAGGGATCGAGTACTGGCTGCCGCTGTTCTTCGATCAGACGGCGACGCTGTTCGACCACCTGTCCGCGGACGCGCTGATCGTCACGCATGGCGACGTGGAGGCCGCCGGGCGCCGCTTCGCCGAGGAGACCGCCCAGCGGCACCGCTTCCTCGCCCACGACGCGCAGCGGCCGCTGCTGCGGCCGGACGAGCTGTTCATCGACACCGAGGCGTTCTTCGTCCGCGCGAAGGCGTTCGGCCGGTATGCGCTGCGGGAGCCGGGCACCGCGACTGCGACCGACGGCGCCTCCGAGGCGGCGGGCGTGGCCGCCGCGCGCCGAATACATTCGGCCGCGCTGCCCCCGCTGTCGGTCGAGCGGCGCGCCGAGACCCCCCTTGCACGGCTGCAGGGCTGGCTGGAGACGACCGACGCGCGCGTGCTGATCGTCGCCGAATCCGCTGGGCGGCGCGAGACCCTGTCGCAGATGTTCGGCGATCACGGCCTGTCGCTTCCGACGGTCGACGACTGGGCCGCGTTCTCGCACGGCGGGCCGACACGAGCGCTGGGGATCGGACCGCTGTCCGAGGGGTTCGTGCTGCCGGGCGCGCCGGGGGCGGCGGTGATCACGGAGAGCGAGCTGTTCGCCGGGGCCGTTCGGCGCCGGGGCCGCAGGAGCCGCGAACAGGCGACAGACGTCGACGCAATCGTGCGCGACCTCTCCGAGCTCAACGTCGGCGATCCGGTCGTTCACGCACAGCACGGCATCGGTCGCTACCGCGGGCTGGTCGAGCTCGACCTGGGTGACGGGCCGACCGAGTTCCTGCACCTGCACTACGCGAACGATGCCACCCTGTACGTGCCGGTCTCACAGCTGCACCTGATCGGCCGGTACTCGGGGGCCTCGCCCGAGGAGGCGCCGCTGCACGCGCTCGGCTCGGGTCAGTGGGAGAAGGCACGGCAGCGTGCAGCGCGGCGCGCTCGCGACACGGCGGTCGAACTGCTGAACCTGTATGCGCGGCGTGCCGCTCGACAGGGGCACGCGTTCCGGTTCGACGCCGGAGACTACGAAGTGTTCGCCGAGGGCTTCGGCTTCGACGAGACCCCGGATCAGCTTGCCGCGATCCACGCGGTCGTGCAGGACCTGGTGTCCGGACGGCCGATGGATCGCCTGATCTGCGGCGACGTCGGCTTCGGCAAGACCGAGGTCGCGATGCGGGCGGCCTTCGTGGCCGCCGCCGACGGCAAGCAAGTCGCGATCCTGTGCCCGACGACGCTGCTCGCCGAGCAGCACCACGAGACCTTCAAGGACCGGTTCGCCAGCTGGCCGTTCCGGATCGCGGAGCTGTCGCGGTTCCGCACGCCCAAGGAGGTCCGCGCGGCGCTCGAGGGACTCGCCGACGGATCGATCGACATCGTGATCGGCACGCACAAGCTGCTCGGTCGCGACGTCCGCTTCAAGCGCCTCGGGCTGGTGATCATCGACGAGGAGCATCGCTTCGGGGTTCGACAGAAGGAAGCGCTGAAGGCGCTGCGCGCCGAGGTCGACGTGCTGACGCTCACCGCGACGCCGATCCCGCGGACCCTCGCGATGAGCCTCGAGGGCATCCGCGACTTCTCGGTGATCGCGACCGCGCCGCAGAAGCGGCTTGCGATCAAGACCTTCGTACGCCGCGAGAGCGACGGGGTGATCCGCGAGGCGCTGCTGCGCGAGCTGCGCCGCGGCGGTCAGGCGTACTTCCTGCACAACGAGGTCGAGACCATCGGGAATCGGCTCGCGATGCTCCAGGCCCTGGTACCGGAGGCCCGGATCGTGGTCGCTCACGGCCAGATGCCCGAGCGCGAGCTCGAACGCGTGATGCGCGAATTCCATGCGCAGCGCGCCAACGTGCTGCTGTGCACGACGATCATCGAGACTGGGATCGACGTGCCGACCGCGAACACGATCGTGATGCACCGCGCCGACCGGTTCGGACTGGCCCAACTGCACCAGCTTCGCGGACGCGTCGGCCGGTCGCACCACCAGGCCTACGCCTATCTGCTGATTCCGGACGAAGGCGCGGTCACGAAGGACGCGACCAAACGGCTCGAGGCGATCCAGGCGATGGAGGAACTGGGCAGCGGCTTCTTCCTGGCGATGCACGATCTCGAGATCCGAGGTGCGGGCGAGGTGCTCGGCGAATCCCAGTCGGGCGACATGCAGGAGGTCGGCTTCGCGCTCTACTCGGAGATGCTCAGCGGCGCGGTGCGCGCGCTCAAGTCGGGCCGAGAGCCGGATCTGTCCGCACCCCTCGAGGCGGTGACCGAAATCAACCTGCACGTGCCCGCGCTGCTGCCGTCCGACTACTGCGGCGACGTCCACGAGCGGCTGACGCTGTACAAGCGACTGGCGAACTGCCGGAACGCGGATGCGCTCGAGCGCATGCAGGAGGAGTTGGTCGACCGCTTCGGGCGATTGCCCGACAGCGCGCGTGCGCTGATCGACACCCACCGGCTGCGAATCCTGTCCGCGCCGATCGGCGTGGCACGGATCGACGCATCGGCCGACGCGATCGTGCTGCAGTTCGTACCCGCCCCGCCGATCCCGCCCGAGCGGATCATCCGGTTCATCCAGTCGCGCCGGGACGCGAAGCTCTCCGGCCAGGACCGACTCCGCTTCACGCTGAAGACCGCCGACGCCGCGCAACGGGTGCAGCGGATCCGCGAGATCCTCAAGGCGCTGTCCCCGTGAGCCCCGCGACCCGGCGGGGCCGAGCCGACCCGGCGCCAGCCCGGGTGCCACGCCCGGCGCGCGGCCGCGATTCAGGCCGGCGGCTCGACGTGACCGCGCAGGTCGTGGGCGTCGGACGCGTCGATCCTCACCTGCACGAACGCACCGACCTGCAGCGACCGATGCGGGGCGATGCGAACCACGCCGTCGATCTCCGGTGCGTCGGCGCTCGATCGGCCGATCGCACCGTCGGGGTCCACCGTGTCGATCAGCACGCGCTGCAGGCTGCCGACCTTTCGCTTGAGCCGAGCCCGGCTGATCCGCTGCTGCACGCGCATCAGCCGCCCGCGACGCGCCTCGCGGACCGCGTCGGGCAGTGCGCCGTCGAGGTGGTTGGCGGACGCGCCATCGACTGGCGAGTACGCGAAGCAGCCGACGCGGTCGAGCTCGGCGGCCTCCAGGAACGCCAGCAGCTCCTCGAACTGGGCTTCGGTCTCTCCGGGGAAGCCGGCGATGAACGTGCTGCGGATCGTGAGGTCGGGCACCGCGCGCCGCCACGCCTGCACCCGTTCGAGGTTACGTTCACCGCTGGCGGGTCGGCGCATGCGCCGCAGCACCGCGGGGCTGGCATGCTGGAACGGCACGTCGAGGTAAGGCAGGATCGAGCCGTCGGCCATCAGCTCGAGCACCTCGTCGACCTGCGGATACGGATAGACGTAGTGCAGACGCACCCACGCGCCGTGATCCCGAGCCACCCGGCCGAGCTCCCGGCACAACTCGGTCATCCGCGTGCGCACGGGACGACCGTCGACGAAGCCCGTCCGGTAACGCAGGTCGACCCCGTACGCGCTGGTGTCCTGAGAGATCACCAGCAGCTCGCGGACGCCCGCGCCGAGCAACGCTCGCGCTTCGGCGACCACCTCGCCGATCGGCCGGCTGACCAGGTCACCCCGCATCGCCGGGATGATGCAGAACGTGCACCGGTGGTTGCAGCCCTCGGAGATCTTCAGATACGCGTAGTGCCTCGGCGTCAGCTTGACGCCGCCCGCGGGCAGCAGGTCGGTGAACGGGTCGTGCGGCCGAGGCAGGTGCGCATGGACCTGCGCCATCACCTCGTCGAGCGCGTGTGGGCCGGTGACCGCCAGCACCGACGGATGAACCTGCGCGACCAGTGAGCCGCCGCCCTCGCCCGACTTCGCACCCAGGCAGCCCGTCACGATGACCTTGCCGTTCTCCGCGAGCGCCTCGCCGATCGCATCGAGCGACTCGCGGACCGCGGCGTCGATGAAGCCGCAGGTGTTGACGATCACGACGTCCGAGTCCTGGTAGCTCGAAACGATCGCGTAGCCCTCGGCGCGCAGCTGAGTCACGATTCGTTCGGAGTCGACCAGCGCCTTCGGGCAACCGAGCGACACGAAGCCGACCCTCGGCGCATCGACGGGTGGAGCGGATCGACTGCGGCGCGCAACTGGCCGCGGCTTGGGGTCGGCGGTGGGCATGGGCACGGACTGCGGGCGGGGACGGGCCGGATTCTAGCGGGTCACCGCAGCGCAGCGGGACGAGCGGCGCCGCGCGTCCGCAGCCGGCCGCGGCGCCGATCAGCCCGGCTTCTTGTCCCCGGGCGGACCCGCCGGCGGCGCGGTTCCGGGCGCGCCGGCGAACGGGAAGTTCTGGAACATCGACCGGGTCTGCTGCTGCATCTGCTCCTGCATCTGCACGAACAGGTTCTTCGACTGGTCGATGTAGTGGCTCATCATGCCCTGCATCATCGGTGCCTGGACCTGCATGAACTGGGTCCACAGTTCGGGGGTCATCGACAGGCTCTTGCCATCGTAGAACGCCTTGGACTGCTCCTGGAGCTTGCCCTGGATCTCGATGAAGGCCAACGTGGTCTTCTCCAGATAGGCGCCCATCATCCCCTGCATCGCGTGACCGTAGAACCGGATGATCTGGGCGAGCATCTGCGAGGAGAACAGCGGCGTGCCGCTGGCCTCCTCCTCCAGGATGATCTGCAGCAGGATGCTGCGGGTCAGGTCCTCGTCGGTCTTCGCGTCGACCACCCGGAAGGTCTCGTTGTCGAGCACCAGCTGCTTGACGTCCGCCAGCGTGATGTACGCGCTCGTTTGAGTGTCGTACAGGCGGCGGTTCGGGTACTTCTTGATCAGACGGCTGGCGGGGGCGGCCATGGCTGTTCTCCGGCGGCGGAACGCGGGCCGATCATCCCATGTGCAGCCCACCGTTGCACGAGAAGTCCGCCCCGGTGGTGAAGCCGGCGTCGTCCGTGGTCAGCCAGCCGCAGATCGAGCCGATCTCCTCGGCGCGGCCGAGTCGGCGCACCGGGATCGACTGGATGATCTTCTCGCGAACGTCCTCCCGCACCGCCATCACCATGTCGGTTGCGATGTAGCCGGGCGAGACCGTGTTGACGGTCACACCCTTGGCCGCGACCTCCTGGGCGAGCGCCATCGTGAATCCGTGCATCCCGGCCTTGGCCGCCGAGTAGTTGGTCTGGCCGAACTGGCCCTTCTCGCCGTTGACCGAGGAGATGTTGATGATCCGGCCCCAGCCCTTGTCGAGCATGCCGTCGATCACCTGCTTGGTCACGCAGAACAGGCTGTTGAGGTTGGTGTCGATGACCGCATTCCAGTCTTCGAACGACATCTTGCGGAACACGCCGTCGCGCGTGATCCCTGCGTTGTTCACCAGGATGTCCGGACACCCGAAGTCCGCCTTGACCCGGTCGAATGCGGCCTTGGTCGAATCCCAGTCCGAGACGTTTCCGACCGACGCGTGGAACGTGTAGCCCTCGGCCTTCTGCTCGCCGAGCCACTTGTCGAAGTTGCGGGTCGGGCCGCAGCCCGCGATCACGGTGTAACCCATCTGGTGGAACTTGCGGCAGATGGCGGTACCGATGCCACCCATGCCGCCGGTCACGTACGCCAGCTTGCTCATCGATCAGTGCTCCTCGGCCCCGCGTCGGGGCGATGGGTCAGGAGTGGTGGGAATGGTCGTCAGCCGCACCGGACTCGGCACGGGCTTTCAGCTTGACATACCGACCGGGCGCAGGCTCGAGTACCGGATGGCGGACGTCGCCATAGGCGATTGGCGCCGGACGCGACGGCCCCTTGAATGCCTCCAGCCAGTTCGCCCAGTCGGTCCACCAGCTGCCCGGGTACTCGGTGGCCGAGGCGAGCCACGCATCGGCGGACGGGGGCAGTGTCTGTCCGGTCCAGTAGCTGCGCCGGTTCTTGGACGGTGGATTGATCGCGCCGGCGATATGGCCGCTTGCCCCGAGCACGAATCGCAGCCGGTTCGACAGCAGCCGCGTGGACGCGTAGGCCGCGCGCCAAGGCACGATGTGATCCTCGCGCGCTCCGAACAGGTAGGTCGGCACGTCGATGCGGCGCAGATCGATCTGCTGCCCGAGCGTGGTGAGCGCGTTCGGGATGCGAAGTTCGTTCTGCAGGTACATGTGACGCAGATACCAGCAGTACAGCGGCCCGGGCAGGTTGGTGCTGTCCGAGTTCCAGTACAGCAGGTCGAACGGTGGGGGCGACTCGCCCTTCAGGTAGTTGGCGACCACGTAGTTCCAGACGAGGTCGTTCGGTCTCAGAGACGAGAAGGTGGTCGAGAGCTCCTGGCCGGTCATCAGACCGCCTTCGCCCAGCGTCTGCTCGCGCCAGGCGACCTGGGCCGGGTCGATGAACACGCCGAGTACACCGGGCTCCTCGAAATCGAGCAGCGTGGTCATCAGCGTCAGCGATGCCACCGGGCGCTCTCCCCGGGCCGCGAGCGCGGCGAGCGCGGTCGCGAGGATGGTGCCGCCCACGCAGAAGCCGAGTGCATTGATCGTGTCGCTGCGCGAGATGGCGCGAACGGTTTCGATCGCATCGACCACGCCGCGCTGGACGTAGTCGTCCCAGGTCAGGTGACCATGCTCGGGCTGTGCGTTGATCCAGGACACCAGGAACACCGTGTGACCTCGCTGCACAGCGTGCGCGACGAACGAGTTCTCCGGCTGCAGGTCGAGGATGTAGTACTTGTTGATGAACGGCGGCACCAGCAGCAGCGGACGCGTACCGACGGTTGGGGTCGACGGCGCGTACTGGATCAGTTCCATCACGTCGTTGCGCCAAACCACCGCGCCCGAGGAGGTACCGACGTTGCGGCCGACCTCGAACGCGGTGTCGTCGGTCATCGAGATCTGGCCCTTCGCGAGATCGGCGAGAAAGTTCTCGATGCCGTGCTTGAGGCTTTCGCCGTTGGAGTCCAGCAACAGCTGCTGGGCCTCGGGGTTGGTCGGAAGGAAATTGGCCGGCGACAGCGCATCCACCCACTGTTGCGTGAAGAACCGGATGCGGTCGCGCGTCTTGGCATCGGCCTCGACCGATTCGGCCATCCGCTGCAGGAAGTCGGCGTTCAGCAGGTAGAGCGCGGCATTCCACGCCAGCGGCGCGTTGCGCGCCCACGCCGGCGAGGCGAACCGTTTGTCTTCCAGGGGTGGCACGCCGGACTCGGGGTGCAGGAACCCGGACCACAGGTGCTGCAGACGGTTTGCGTACTCGTTTTGCAGGGACAGCAGTCGCGCCGGATCGATCGTCCACAGCGGTAACGCACCGATCCCGGCACCCAAGCCCTCCTCCACGCCGCCGGCCGATGCGGGTGCCGCGCCGGCCGGGGCACCGTTCGTGCCCGCCGCGGGGCGATCGCGGACCAGCCCGGCGCCGTCGCTACTGCCCGCCGGCTCGCTGCCGGCGGCGCGCGTCGCTGCGCGACGGGAGCGCGATGAGGTCGGGCTCGCACCGGTGTGAGCGGTTGCCCGTGCGGCTCGAGACGGCGGGCGCGTCGCTGCGGGCGCCGACATGGGCGGGG
>JBIKMO010000172.1:0-9183 GCA_044359175.1 Burkholderiaceae bacterium
ACGCCGACGTGTTCCGCGCGCTGCCACGTCCGGCCGCCGACCCGGCGACCTGGGAGGTGCCCGGCCTCGGCGAGGCCCGCCGCGAGATCGCAGCATGAGCGCCTCGGTGGTCCTGACCGGCGCGACCGGAGGCATCGGCGAGGCGATCGCACGACGGCTGCTTGCCCGCGGCGATCGCGTGCTGCTCGTGGCCCGCACGAGCGATGCCCTTGGGCGGCTCGCCCGCGAACTCGGGCGCGGCGCCGAGGCGGGCGCGGTCAACGCGGTCGCGGTGGACGTGACCTTGGCGTCGGGCCGGGCGGCGATCGTCGCCGCAGCCATGCCGCATGGCTGCGAGGTGCTGATCAACGCCGCTGGGATTCCGAGCTTCGGGCCACTGGAGAGTCTGACCGACGCGCACGTCGAGTCGGTCGTCGCGGTCGACCTGATCGGACCGATCCTGCTCACCCGCGCGCTGCTGCCGCTGCTGCGGCGTTCGCCGCGCGCGACCGTACTGAACGTCGGATCGGCCATCGGCCATATCGGACTGCCGGGATTCGCGGTTTACGGTGCGGCGAAGTTCGGCTTGAGGGGCTTCAGCGAAGCCCTGCGGCGCGAGCTCGCTGGCAGCGGCGTGACCGTGCGTCACCTCGCGCCGCGGGCGACCCGCACCGGCTTCAACGACGCCCGCGTCGACGCGTACAACCGGGCGACCGGCACGCGCAGCGACGACCCGGAGCGGGTGGCGCGCGCGGCGATCGCGATGCTCGACCGAGGCCCGGCCGAGTGTGTGCTGGGTTGGCGCGAGGCGGTCGCCGCGAGACTGAACGGTCTCGTGCCGGGTTGGCTCGATCCGGCCTTCCGTGCCCACCGCGACGCGGTGAGCGCTCCGATCGGCCGCGCCGCGGCCGCACCGCTGGAGATCTCCAAGTGAATCGTTCCGTGACCTGCGCCCTGGGCGCGATCCTCGTGGCGGCGGCCGCCGCCGTTGATGCATCACCGGTCGACGACGCGGTCGCTGACGTGCAGCGCGAGTGGGAGCGCATCAGCTACACCGTGCCGCCCGCGCAGCGGGCCGAGCGCTTCGAGGCGCTGGCGGCGCGCGCCCACGCGGCGAGCGCCGCGCATCCGGACCGTCCCGAGCCGATGATCTGGGAAGGCATCGTCATGAGTTCCTGGGCAGGGGCGAAGGGCGGGCTCGGTGCACTGCCGCTGGTCAGGCAGGCCAAGGGCTTGTACGAGAGCGCGATCGCGCTCCGGCCGGAGGCGCTCGAAGGATCGGCACTGAACAGCCTGGGCGTGCTGTACTACAAGGTTCCCGGCTGGCCAGTGGCCTTCGGCGACAAGGCGCGGGCCCAGGAGCTGCTCAAGCGTGGGCTGACGATCAACCCGACCGGCATCGACCCGAACTACTTCTACGGGGAGTTCCTCGTGGAGACCGGCCGGGCCGCCGAGGCCGTGCCGTTCCTCGAGCGCGCGCTCAAGGCGCCCGCCCGCCCGGGCCGGGAGATCGCCGACGCGGGGCGTCGCGACGAGGCACTCGCTCTGCTCGCCAAGGCCCGGAGCCAGACCCGCTGAGCCGCGGGTTCAGAACGCTGCGCGCAACAGCGTCACGCGCAGACCGGGCATGCGCCCCGCTCGCGTGCCCGCGTCGAAGCGCAGCGTCAGGCCGTGCAGCGCAGCCACCCGCATCGCGATCGACACGCCGAGCCCGCTGCCGGTCGACGACGCACCTGCTGGCCGGCGGAAGCGCTCGCCGAGCATCGCTCGTTGCTCCTCATCCAGGCCCGGTCCCTCGTCCTCGACCTCGATGCGATCGGGCGTCATTCGCATCATCACCCGGCCGCCGACCGGGCCGTAGCGCACCGCGTTGTCGACCAGGTTGCGCAGCATCGAGACGACCAGCGTCGCATCCCCAGACAGCGGCATCGGCGCCACACCCTCGGGCGGCCAGGCGACCTCGACCTGCGCGTCGCGCGCATCGATCGCCGGCAGCGTGTCGCCGATCACCCGTTCGACCACCGCACGCCAGTCGATCGGCGCGTCCACACCCGTGGGCCCGGCATCCGCGCGGGCGAGCACCAGCATCTGCGACACCAGGTGTCCGAGCCGGTCGATGCCGGCACCGAGGCCGTCCTGCACGGCACGGCGCTGCGCAGGGTCCTCGGTCAGGCAGGCCGCGTCCCACTGCGCCCGCAGCGCAGCGATCGGCGTGCGCAGCTCGTGGGCGGCGTCGGCCGTGAAGCGGCGCTCCTGGCGCAGCGCACCGTCCAGCCTCGCGAGCAGTCGGTTGACCGCAGACAGCAGCGGCGCCAGGTCATCCGGCACGCCCGCTGCGTCGATCGGCTTCAGGTCCGCCGCGTCGCGACGCTCGACGTCGCGGGTCAGCCGCCGCAGCGGCGCGAGTGCGCGCCGGACCCCGACTCCGAGCGCGACCAGCAGCAGTGGCAGCGAGGCGAGCCATGGCAGCATCTGCGCTGCGATCAGCCCCTGGGCGAGTTCGTCGCGCTCCCGCGCGTCCTGGCCGACCGCGACCACGCGGCTCGGCCGGTTCGCGTCGCGCAGGTAGAACAGCCGCCAGCGCCGCCCGTCGAGGGTCGTATCGACGAATCCCTCGACGCCCTCGCGCCACGGCAGCGCCGCACCTTCCGCATCCGACAGCAGCCGCCGCCCGCCGTCCCAGACCGCCACCGACATCGAATCCAGCGCGGCCGCGCCGCCCGGTTCGCCCGCGTGCGGCAGCGTTGCAGCGCTTGCGATCTCGTCGGGCAGCATCGCGACCACCTCACGGGCAAATCGCACCATGCCGGTGTCGTAGAACTCGTCGATCTCGTGGTGCGCCCGCCACCAGGCGATGCCAGCGAAGCCAAGCCACACGAGCGGTGCGACCAGCACGATCGACAGCAGCAGGCGTCGTTGCAGCGTCATTCCGAGCGCCCTTCGTCCGCGATCGGCGCGGGCGCCCCGAGTGCGTAGCCGACGCCGCGCACCGTCCGCACGATGCCCGGATCGATCTTGCGGCGCAGGTGATGGACGAACACCTCGAGCGCGTTGCTGTCGGGATCGCGATCCCAGTCGTAGAGCCGCTCCAGCAGCGCGGACTTCGACAGGATCCGGTTTGGATGCGACAGCAGCACCTCGAGCAGCGCCGCCTCGCGCGGGCTCAGGTCCACCGGTTGGCCCCGCCAGTGCGCCTCGCGGGTATCGGGCCGGTAGAGCAGGTCGCCGTGACGCCATACCGGTTCGGGCCGGCCGCGCGCGCGGCGCACGACCGCGCGCAACCTTGCGGCCAGTTCACGCGTCGCGATCGGCTTCAACAGATAGTCGTCCGCACCCGCGTCCAGGCCGTCGACGCGGCTGTCCAACGCGTCGCGAGCGGTGAGGATCAGCACCGGGACCGCCTCACCGCGGGAGCGCCATCGCGCGAGCCAGGTGCTGCCGTCGCCGCCCGGCAGCCCGAGGTCGAGCACGACTGCATCATAGGGCGCCAGCCCGAGCGCGGTATCGGCGGACGGGCCGGCGGCGAACCGATCGACCGCGAAGCCCAGGCCGCGCAGGCCCGCCGCGAGCCCCTCGCCAAGCGCGTCGTCGTCCTCGACCAGCATCACCCGCATCGCCGGCCCCGCATCATCCGGTCACGCGGGTGCCGCCCTTGACCAGCCTCTGCTTCTCGCGCTGCCACTCGCGCTCGCGTTCGGTCGCGCGCTTGTCGTACTGCTTCTTGCCCTTGGCGAGCCCGATTTCGAGCTTGATGCGTCCGCCCTTGTAGTGCAGGTCCAGCGGCACCAGCGTGTAGCCCGCGCGCTCGACCTGACCGATCAGCTTGGCGATCTCGGCCTGGTGCATCAGCAGCTTGCGCGTGCGCACCGGATCCGGGCTGACGTGGGTGGACGCCGTCGGCAGGGCGGTGACATGCGCGCCGAACAGGAACAGTTCGGCGCCGCGTACGACCACGTAGGCCTCCTTCAGGTGCACGCGGCCCGCGCGGATCGACTTGACCTCCCACCCTTCGAGCGCCAGCCCAGCCTCGAACTTCTCCTCGATGAAGTAGTCGTGCCAGGCCTTGCGGTTGTCGACGATGGTCATGAACTGCCGCGCGCCGCGGCCGGATAGAATCTGGCCCGAGTTTAGCAGCCGGCCGTCCCCGGCAGCCCGCGAGCCGAGACGATGCCCACGGTGAACAGATCAGTCCTGGTGCCGTACGCGGCCGAACGCATGTTCGCCCTGGTCGAGCGGGTGGAGGACTACCCGGAATTCCTGCCCTGGTGCGGCGGCGCACGTGTTCACTCGCGCGAACCCAGCCGGATGGTCGCGACACTGCTGATCGACTACCGCGGGCTGCGGCAGTCGTTCACCACCGAGAACCTGCACGAGCCCGAACGCAGCATCCGGATGCAGCTGCGCGAGGGGCCGTTCAAGCGGCTCGATGGGCACTGGCGCTTCTCACCGCTGCGCGCCGATGCGAGCAAGGTCGAGCTGTCGCTCGACTACGCGTTCTCGGCCACGCTCGTGTCCCGGATGCTGTCGCCAGTCTTCGACCAGATCGCCGCGACCTTCGTCGATGCCTTCGTGCAGCGGGCCGACGCGATCTATGGATGAGGCCGAGCTCTCGGTGGAGGTGGTGTGGATCGGCACGTGCCCGCCGACCCGTCTGAGCGTATGTGTGTCCGAGGGCACGACCGTGGCTGGAGCGCTCACGGCGTGCGGTCTTCTCGACCGGATCGCGACGCACGCGGCGCCAGGCCTGGCGCCGTTGGACGGCCTGGCGTTGGCGCTGCACGGGCGGCTGGTGACGCAGCACGAGGTGCTCCACGATGGCGATCGGATCGAGGTGCTGCCGCCGCTCACGGTCGACCCCAAGGTCGCCCGCCAGCGGCGCGCCGAGCACCGCCGTCGCGTGCGGGGCGAACGCCGCTGGGCGCCCGATCGCGAGCGATCCCGGACCGCGCCTTCCTGAACCGCGCGGCGGATCAGCCCTTGCAGAACTCCTGGACGGCGCGCCGCGCGGACTCCAGCCGTCGAGCCCGATCTGAATCATCGGCGACCACGCGTTCGCCTCGGCTATCGACGCTTGCCACGCGCATCCCGCTCTCGAGGGTCCGTACCTCGACGCGCGACTCTTCACATGCGGTGGCTGCTCGCTGCGCGCGCGCCTGCGATTCGGCGGCCTTCTTCTCGGCCTCGGCGCGCTCGATGCGCCGCTTACGGAACTCGAACTCCCGGTCCGCGGCTGTCAGCGTGCTGACTCGTTCCGGGTTCGTCCCGGGTGGCCCCGGCGCACCCTCGCTGCGGGGGGCTGCCGAAACCGCCGGCCCTGGCCGCTGGAGCGCGGACTGCGGCGCCTTCAGGATCGCGGCGTCCGGTACCGACGGCGGCGGCGGCTGATCGGAGTACGTGATTCGCCCGTCCGCGTCCCGCCATTTGAACTGCGCGCACGCGGGCGACGCGGCGACCAGTCCCAGCAGGCAGACCAGGAGAGCCGGCAGGGTTCGCGAAGGGAGCATCGGGTTCTCGGAGCAGCCGCGACTCGTTTCGATTCTCGGCTCGCGGTGAGGCGGCGGGCGACGCCTCCCCGATGAGCGGTGCGGCGGCGGGGTCGGACGGAGCCGGTATAATTCGCTTTTGCGCCCAGAGGGCTCTCATGCGACTGGCCAAGAAAGCGCTGACGTTCGACGACGTCCTCCTGGTGCCCGCGTACTCCGAAGTCCTGCCCCGCGACACCTCGCTTGCCACGCGCCTCACGCGGGGGATCGCGCTCAACATCCCCCTCGTGTCCGCCGCAATGGACACGGTCACGGAATCCCGCCTGGCGATCGCGATCGCGCAGGAGGGCGGCATCGGCATCGTCCACAAGAACCTGTCCCCGGCCGACCAGGCCAGGGAGGTCGCGCGCGTCAAGCGCTTCGAGGCCGGCATCGTGCGCGACCCGATCACGGTCACCCCTGAGATGACCGTGCGCGACGTGATCGAGATCACCCGCCAGCACCGGATCTCGGGGCTGCCGGTCGTGCGGGGCCGGCAGGTCGTGGGCATCGTCACCAACCGCGATCTGCGCTTCGAGACCCGACTCGACGAGCCGGTCGCGTCGATCATGACCCCGCGCGAGCGGCTGGTGACCGTGCGCGAGGGTGCGACCCCGGACGAGGCCAAGCAGCTGATGCACCGCCATCGGCTGGAGCGTGTGCTGGTGGTGAACGACGCCTTCGAGCTGCGCGGCCTGATGACCGTCAAGGACATCCTCAAGTCCACCAAGCACCCGAACGCCTGCAAGGACGAGTTCGGCAAGCTGCGCGTGGGCGCGGCGGTCGGTGTCGGCCCCGAGGCGGACGAGCGCGTCGAGCTGCTGGTGCGCGCCGGCGTCGACGTGATCGTGGTCGACACCGCCCACGGGCACTCGCGCGGAGTGATCGACCGCGTGCGCTGGGTCAAGCGTACGTTCCCGCAGGTCGAGGTGATCGGTGGCAACATCGCAACCGCCGACGCGGCCCGGGCGCTCGCCGAGGCCGGGGCCGACGGCGTGAAGGTCGGGATCGGACCCGGCTCGATCTGCACCACCCGCATCGTCGCCGGAGTCGGCGTGCCGCAGATCAGCGCGATCGCCGACGTCGCGCAGGCGCTGGACGGCAGCGGTATTCCGCTGATCGCCGACGGTGGGATCCGATACTCCGGAGATGTCGCGAAGGCGCTGGCGGCCGGGGCCTGGAGCGTGATGATGGGCTCGATGCTCGCGGGTACCGAGGAGGCCCCGGGCGAGGTGATCCTGTTCCAGGGACGTTCGTACAAGAGCTACCGGGGCATGGGCTCGCTCGGTGCGATGGTCGACGGCGCGGCCGACCGGTACTTTCAGGACCCTGCGTCCAACCAGGAAAAGCTCGTTCCGGAGGGGATCGAAGGGCGCGTGCCCTACAAGGGTTCGGTGCTGACGATCCTGTACCAACTGTGCGGCGGCGTGCGCGCGAGCATGGGGTACTGCGGCTGCCGCAGCGTCGACGAGATGCGCACCCGACCCGCGTTCGTCGAAATCACCTCCGCCGGGATCCGCGAGTCGCACGTCCACGACGTGCAGATCACGAAGGAAGCCCCGAACTACCAGGTCGAGTGATCCCACCGACCCCGACACGGACCGACCCGGCGCGGCCGGGTCCTCCCATCGCATGCACGACCGCATCCTGATCCTCGACTTCGGGTCCCAGGTCACCCAGCTGATCGCGAGGCGCGTTCGCGAGCTGAACGTGTTCTGCGAGATCCACCCGCACGACGTGTCCGACGCGTTCGTACGCGAGTACGCGCCCCACGGGGTGATCCTGTCCGGAAGCCACGCCTCGACCTACGAGGACACGTCGATGCGTGCGCCGCAAGCGGTGTTCGAGCTCGGCGTGCCGGTGCTCGGGATCTGCTATGGCATGCAGACCATGGCTGCTCAGCTCGGCGGACGCGTGTCGTTCTCCGAGCACCGCGAGTTCGGTTACGCGGAGGTCCGGGCGCGCGGGCACACCCGACTGCTGCAGGGTATCCAGGACCGCAGCAATGACGCCGGGCACGGGCTGCTCGACGTCTGGATGAGCCACGGCGACGCGGTGATCGAGCTGCCCCCCGGTTTCGTCGTGATGGCTTCGACACCGAGCTGTCCGATCGCGGCGATGGCCGATGAGTCGCGCCGGTACTACGCGGTCCAGTTCCACCCCGAGGTCACCCACACTCGACAGGGGCGGGCGATGCTGCGGCGCTTCGTGATCGACCTGTGCGGCGCCACGCCCGACTGGACGATGCCGAACTTCGTCGAGGAGTCCATCGCACGCATCCGCGCCGAGGTCGGCGGCGAACAGGTGATCCTCGGATTGTCCGGTGGGGTCGACTCGTCCGTCGCTGCCGCGCTGATCCACCGCGCGGTCGGCGAACAGCTCACTTGCGTCTTCGTCGACCACGGGTTGCTGCGGCTCGACGAGGCGGCGCAGGTCATGAGCACCTTCGCGGAGCATCTGGGCGTGACCGTCATCCACGTCGACGCCTCCGACGTCTTCATGCGCCGTCTGGCCGGGGTCACCGACCCCGAGGCGAAGCGCAAGATCATCGGTGCAGAGTTCGTCGAGGTGTTCCAGCGGGAGGCCGGCCGCCTGCGCGACGCGCGCTGGCTCGCGCAAGGCACGATCTACCCGGACGTCATCGAATCGGCCGGTGGGAAGACCGGCAAGGCGAAGACGATCAAGTCGCACCACAACGTGGGCGGGCTGCCTGAGACGCTGCACCTGAAGCTGATCGAACCGCTGCGTGAGCTGTTCAAGGACGAGGTTCGCGAGCTGGGGATCGCGCTCGGCCTGCCGCCCGCGATGGTGCACCGGCATCCGTTCCCCGGCCCGGGGCTGGGCGTGCGTATCCTCGGCGAGATCCGCCGTGACTACGCCGACCTGCTGCGGCGGGCCGATGCGATCTTCATCGACGAGCTGCGTCGCACGACGGCGACCGAACGCGATGCGGCGGCAGGCCTGTGTGACCCGACCGACGTCGGTCGCACGTGGTACGCGCTGACTTCGCAGGCGTTTGCGGTGTTCCTGCCGGTGCGCTCGGTGGGCGTAATGGGCGACGGCCGCACCTACGAGCACGTCGCCGCGCTGCGCGCGGTTCAGACCCAGGACTTCATGACCGCGCACTGGGCGCCCCTGCCGCACGAGCTGCTCGGGCGGGTGTCGAACAGGATCATCAACGAGGTTCGTGGGATCAACCGGGTGGTGTACGACGTGTCAGGCAAGCCGCCGGCGACAATCGAGTGGGAGTAGGGGTAGCGCTCTGGCCTCAGGCGCCGCGATGAGTAAACCTGCGATCCCCGACAGCGCCGCGGGCTGCGTCGGGTCGGTCAGCCTGAGGAGAGACTTTCCTGCGGCGTGGTCGTGGACGTTGCCTGTCGCTGCACCACGCGCCGCAGCAGACGGTTGAGCCACGACAGCGCGATGACCGGAATCACCTCGGCGAACTTCACGTTGCCGCGGAAGTACATGGCCGCGATCAGCGCGACACCCACGGCCAGCAGCAGGCAGAGCGAGGCCATCACCACCGGGCGCCGTGGCCCCGTGGCGGCGATGATGCCTGCAGGGGAGAACGCGGTCGTCACCAGGCCCGCCGCGCCCATGGCCATGAAGAGGCTCGCTTCGCCCAACCTCTGGTAGCCCTGCAGCCACCACCACTGCTGCATCCAGGCCGCCAAACCGC
>JBIKMO010000173.1:0-9178 GCA_044359175.1 Burkholderiaceae bacterium
GCTGGGTCGATCGCGAACTTGCGCGGCGACCGCCGGCGGCTGTGCGCCACGTCGTCGAGGGTTTCGCATCCGCCGACCTCCGACGGGCGCTGCACCATGCGCCTGCCGGTCCGTCGGTTCTTCTCGCCGGCCGGGTCGCACGCCACGACCGCGGCGGGCCTCGCTCCCCCCCGATCCGGGTGGCTGCGGCCGTCGCCCAGCGGGGCGAGCGGATACCGCAGCCCTGCGTCGAACGGCACTCCGGGGCCGCGGCCGACGGCTTGCGGCGCCGTCAGACCGAGGCGGTCAGACCCCCGTCGACGTAGACGATCTGCCCGGTCATGAAGTCCGAGGCCGGCGAGGCGAGGAAGATGGTCGCGCCGGCCAGTTCGTGCACCCGGCCCCATCGGCCCATCGGCACCCTGCGACGCAGCCAGCCGTCGAACGCAGGATCCGCCGCCAGCGGCGCCGTGAGGTCGGTCTCGAAGTAGCCGGGCCCGAGACCGTTGACCTGAAGGCCGTGGGGTGCCCATTCGACCGCCATCGTACGGGTCAGGTTGCGCAGCCCGCCCTTGGATGCGACGTAGGGCGCGATCGACGGGCGGCCGAGCTCGCTGTTGATCGAGCACACGTTGATGATCTTGCCGCGCGCGCGTCCGACCATCCGTCGCGCGGCCGCGCGACCGACGACGAACGCCGCGGTCAGGTTGGTCGCGATCACGCGCTCGAAGTCCGCGGTGGCGAGCTCCAGCATCGGGCCGCGCACGGTGATCCCGCTGTTGTTCACCAGCACGTCGAGCGGGCCGACGTCCCGCTCGATGCGCTCGATCGCAGCATCGACCGCCGGCTCGTCGGTCACGTCGAAGCACGCGACCTCGGCGCAGATGGCGTCGCTGCGCAGCCGCTGGGCGACCGCGGCGAGCGCCCCGGCGTCGCGCCCGTTGAGCACGATGCGCGCGCCCGCCGAGGCGAGCGCGCGCGCCATCGCGAGCCCGATGCCGCGAGACGAGCCGGTGACCAGCGCGACGCGGCCGGTGAGGTCGAACAGCGGGTGGGGGCGAGCGGCGTCGGTCACGATGCCTCACGGGACGGGGCTGCCGGGTCGGGCGGGTCCGCGTCGTAGAATTGGGGATGGCGGATCTTCTCGCGAACCTGAACGAGCGACAACTCGCCGCGGTGACGCTGCCCCCGCAGCACGCGCTGATCCTGGCCGGCGCGGGCAGCGGCAAGACCCGGGTCCTGACCACGCGTATCGCCTGGCTGATCCAGACCGGGCAGGTCGGTCCGGCCGGCGTGCTCGCGGTCACCTTCACGAACAAGGCCGCCCGCGAGATGGTCGCGCGACTCTCGGCGATGCTGCCGCTGAATCCCCGCGGCCTGTGGATCGGCACCTTCCACGGCCTGTGCAACCGGCTGCTGCGCGCGCATCACCGGGACGCGGGGCTGCCGCCCACGTTCCAGATCCTGGATGCGGCCGACCAGCTCGCCGCGATCAAGCGGCTGCTGAAGTCGCGCAACGTCGACGACGAGACCTATCCGCCGCGCAACCTGATGCATTTCATCAACGGCTGCAAGGACGAGGGGCTGCGGGCGAAGGACGTCGAGGTCGTCGACGACTACAACCGCCGGTTCGTCGAGCTGTACGCCGCCTACGACGAGCAGTGCGGACGCGAGGGCGTGGTGGACTTCGCCGAGCTGCTGCTGCGCTCGTACGAGCTGCTCGAGCGCAGCGCTGCGCTGCGCGCGCACTACCAGGCGCGGTTCCGCCACCTGCTGATCGACGAGTTCCAGGACACCAACGTGCTGCAGTATCGGTGGATCAAGCAGCTCGCCGGACCGGGCACGTCGGTGTTCGCGGTTGGCGACGACGATCAGTCGATCTACGCGTTCCGCGGCGCGAACGTCGGCAACATGGCCTCGTTCGAGCGCGAGTTCCGGGTACCCAACCTGATCAAGCTCGAGCAGAACTACCGGTCCCACGCGCACATCCTCGACTGCGCGAACACGCTGATCCGCAACAACGCGAGCCGGCTGGGTAAGGAGCTGTGGACCGAGTCCGGGGCGGGCGAGCCGGTCAGGGTCTACGAGGCGCTGTCGGACGCGCAGGAGGCGCAATGGCTGGTCGAGGAGACGCGCGGCCTGATCCGCGACGGCTGGCTGCGCAGCGACGTCGCCGTGCTCTACCGCAGCAACGCGCAGTCCCGCGTGATCGAGCACGCGCTGTTCTCCGCCGGGATCCCATACCGGGTCTATGGCGGGCTGCGCTTCTTCGAGCGCGCCGAGGTCAAGCACGCGCTCGCGTACCTGCGGCTGCTCGAGAATCCGGATGACGACACCGCCTTCCTGCGGGTGGTGAACTTCCCCGCGCGAGGCATCGGCGCGCGTTCGATCGAGCAGCTGCAGGACACCGCGCGGGCCGCGGGCTGCAGCCTGTACGCCGCGGTCGGGGCGCTGCGCGGCGGGCCGGCGGGCAAGCTCGCCGGGTTCGTCGCGCTGATCGAGCGGCTGCGCCGCGATGCGGCGCCGCTCAGCCTGGCGGAGACCGTCGGTCAGGTCATCGACAAGAGCGGTCTCGTCGCGCACTACCAGACCGAGAAGGAAGGCCAGGACCGGATCGAGAACCTGCGCGAACTGGTGAACGCCGCCGCCGCGTTCCTCGCCGAGCAGGGGGTGGGGCAGGAGGTCCCGGCCAACGCCGGGCTCGCCGCGCCGGCGGATGCGCCGGGCGCCGATCGCGCGGCGCCCGGCCTCGCCCGGCTCGGTGGCCCGGTGATCGACGCCCCCGCCGCCGACGCCGACGCCCCCGCGGGTCCGCCGAGCGCCGACGACACGCCGGCCGGGGTCGACCTCGGCGCCGTGCCACGCCTCACGCCCCTCACGGCGTTTCTCGCGCACGCATCGCTCGAGGCGGGCGACATGCAGGCGGGCGAGGGCACCGATGCGCTGCAGCTGATGACCGTGCACTCGGCCAAGGGCCTGGAGTTCGATGCGGTGTTCATCACCGGGCTGGAGGAGGGGCTGTTCCCGCATGAGAACTCGGCGCAGGAGCCCGCCGGCCTGGAGGAGGAGCGGCGCCTCATGTACGTGGCGATCACGCGGGCCCGCAAGCGGCTGTACCTGTCGCTGTCGCAGACCCGGATGCTGCACGGACAGACCCGCTACAACCTGCGCTCGCGGTTCCTCGAGGAACTGCCCCCGGGGTCGATGAAGTGGCTGACGCCCCGCGCGCAGCCGGCGCGACCCGCGTGGGGCGAGCCCTCGGGCCGCTGGGGCGACGGCGGTCGCGGGGGCTGGCGTGAGCCGCAGGGGCGCGACGAGCGGACCGGCTACGCGACCCCGGCGTCCGACGCCCGGTTGGCCGCCCGCTTCGACCGCGGTCTGCCCTGGCGGGTCGGCCAGACCGTCGCCCACGCGAAGTTCGGCGAGGGCGTGATCCTCGGCATCGAGGGTGGGGGTACCGATGCCCGGGTTCAGGTGAACTTCGGCCGCCAGGGCATCAAGTGGCTGGCGCTGTCGGTGGCCCGACTCGATGCGGTGAACTGATCCGTCGCGCGCCCGGGACGCCCGCTGCGTCGGCCCGCCACGGGTCCGCTCAGGCGCCGGTTGCGCCGGAGGCCGGCGTCGGCGGATCGGTGCCGTCCCGCACCACGTCGCGGTACGACGGCCAGAACGAGCAGTACAGCGCCGCGAGCATCGCGAGCGACAGCGGCGACAGCAGCAGCGTGAGCACCGCCTGCGGCAGCAGCGGCCGGATCAGCTGCAGCACGATCGACAGCGCGATCGCGACCGCGAACCACGACAGCGTGTAGACGACGAACACCGCTTTGTTGCGCCACACGCCGACCAGGCTGTAGAAGAGTGCCCGCACCGGGTGCAGGCGGTGCCAGGCGACGAACACCGGCGCGTACCACATGGCCATCTGCACCGGCGTGTACAGCAGCAGGAACAGCACCGCGGCGAACGCGAGGCTGGCGTCGGACAGGGCCGGGTCGTCGGCCTGGATCGCGCCGGTGGCAACCCGGAACAGCGTGCCGCCGTCGGCGAGCATCGAGATCGCGAGCACCGTGACCGTCAGCACGCAGTTGATCGCGCCGAGCATCAGCAGCGGCTTCGCGCCACGCCCGCCCTGCGCGCGCAGACCGTCGAAGAGTGTCCATGGCGAGGGCATGCGCCCGCTCTCGGCGGTGCGCACCGCCTGCATGAAGCCGACCGACAACGCCGGGGTCAGCACCAGCGGCGCGAATCCGCCGAGGATCGGGATCACCGTCGGCAAAATGATGGTGAACAGGAACAGCACGGTCAGGCCGAGCAGCGCCAGCGGGTGTCGGCGCAGCAGCGCGAAGCCTTCGCCGACCCAGCGCCAGCCGGTCCGCGGCGCAACGCGCATCACCTGCATGCGAGGGCTCCGTGGGTCGCGTCGAGCGCGGGGACCTCGTCGCGGCGGGCGCGCAGGATGCGCTCGAAGTGGGCCGGATCCTTGGGCACCACCCACTGCGCGGGGCGTGGCGCGAGCGCGTCGTCCAGCCGCGACAGCCAGAACCGCAGCGCCGCGGCGCGCAGCATCGTCGGCCACGCGGTGCGCTCGGCGTCCTCGAGCGGGCGCACCCGCCGGTAGGCGCGCACCAGCGCGTCGACCCGCAGCGGGTCCAGCGCGCCGCTCGCATCGTCGATGCACCAGTCGTTGCAGACCACCGCCAGGTCGTAGACCCAGGGGTTGGTGCCGGCGAAGTAGAAGTCGATCACGCCTCCGATCCGGTCGCCGTCGAACAGCAGGTTGTCGCGGAAGAGGTCGGCGTGGGTCGCGCCGCGTGGCAGCGCGCGCGCGGCCGCGCTGTCGTGGAAGCGCCGCTGCGCGTCCAGTTCGGCCGCGAGCAGCGCGGCGGTCGCCGACGGCAGCCGCGGCGACAGGCGCGCCGCGGTGTCGGCCTGCCAGGCGAACCCTCGCGGGTCGCGCTGCGCACCGGGGAAGTCCGCCGCTGCCGCGTGCATGCGCGCGAGCAGGTCGCCGACCGGCGCGGCGTGCGCGAGCGACGGCCGCTCGACGCCGCGCCCAGGCAGCCGAGTGACCAGCGCCGCTGGACGGTCGGCGAGCATCGACCACAGCGCGCCGCCGGCGTCGGCCACGGGATCCGGGCAGGCGATGCCACGCGCCGCGAGGTGGCGCATCAGATCCAGGTGGTACGGCAGTTCGGTGGGGCTCAGCCGCTCGAACAGGGTCAGCACCCACCGACCGCCGGTGGTGTCCACGAAGTAGTTGGTGTTCTCGATGCCGGCGCCGATGCCCTCGAACGCGACGAGCGACCCGACCGGTAGCCGGGCGAGCCAGTCTTGCAGCTGGCTGCGCGTGACGGGGGTGTAGACGGCCATGGGGCGCAAACCGCGGGCAGGGCGGGACGGTCGGACCGCGGATTCTATCAGCCGGTGCCTGCCAGCCGCGTCAGAGGTACAGGTTGACCTCGCGCTCCTGTGCGGTCGCGTAGAACCCGCGTGCCTGGTAGAAGTCGAAGATCGCGTCGACCACGCCCTGCGGCTCGTCGATCACCCGGATCAGATTCATGTCCTCGGGCGAGATCATGCCCTCGCCCACCAGACTGGACTGCATCCAGTCGATCAGGCCGCGCCAGAACTCCGTCCCCATCAGGATGACCGGGATGCGCCGTCCCATCTTGGTCTGGATCAGCGTGAGCACCTCCAGCAGCTCGTCGAGCGTGCCGAAGCCGCCGGGCGTCGCGATGAACGCGCTCGCGTACTTCGCGAACGCGACCTTGCGCGCGAAGAAGTGACGGAACTGCAGAGAGATGTCCTGGTACGGGTTGCCGCTGGTCTCGAACGGCAGCTGGATGTTCAGACCGACCGACGCCGACTTGCCGTCGAACGCTCCCCGGTTGGCGGCCTCCATGATGCCCGGCCCGCCGCCGGAGATCACCGCGAAACCGCTGTCGGACAGCAGCCTGGCGAGCTGCACGGTGCGCTCGTACCAGAACGTGCCCGGCTGGATCCGCGCGCTGCCGAAGATCGACACCGCGGGGCGCACGTCGGCCAGCTTCTCGGTGGCCTCGACGAACTCGGAGATAATCCCGAGCACGTGCCAGGATTCGCGCGCCTTGATCGCGACAGACCGCTCCGCTTGGCCGATCGCCCGCAGCTGGGGCACTTTCTTGCCGATCGTCATGTCTGAACCGACGCTTCTTCTGGTGGACGGGTCGAGCTACCTGTTCCGGGCATTCCACGCGATGCCGGACCTGCGCACCCGCGCGGGCGAACCGACCGGGGCGATCCGCGGCGTCGTGTCGATGCTAAGGCGGCTGCGCGCCGATCGCAAACTCGTGGGCGACGTGCGGTACGCGGCCGTGGTGTTCGACGCACCCGGCAGGACGTTCCGCGACGACCTCTACCCGCGATACAAGGCGAACCGCGCCGAGACCCCGGCGGACCTGCAGGCGCAGATCGAACCGATCCACCGGATGGTCCGGGCCCTGGGGTGGCCGTTGCTCACGATCGAGGGAATCGAGGCCGACGACGTGATCGGCACGCTCACCGAGCAGGCGTGGCGCCGCGGGCTGCGCACCGTCGTGTCCACCGGCGACAAGGACCTCGCCCAGCTGGTCAACCCGCACGTGACGCTGATCGACACGATGACCCGCAACGGCGAGGTGCCGCAGCCGATGGACCGCGAGGGCGTGATCGCCAAGTTCGGCGTGCCGCCGGAGCGGATCGTCGACTGGCTCACGCTGGTTGGCGACGCCGTGGACAACGTGCCGGGCGTGCCGAAGGTCGGCCCGAAGACCGCGGTGCGCTGGCTGGCCGAGCACGGCTCGCTCGACCGCGTGATGGCGGCGGCCGACGAGATCGGCGGCGTGGTCGGCGAGAACCTGCGCAACGCGCTGCCCTGGCTGCCCACGGCCCGCGCGCTGGTCACCATCAAGACCGACTGCGACCTGTCGGCCCACCTGGGCTCGATCGAGCAGGATCTCGAGCTTCGGCCCGAGGACGAGGCAGCGCTGCGCGAGCTGTTCGGGCGCTACGAGATGAGGTCGCTGCTCGGCGAGCCGCGCGGCGGCGCAGTGCCGCGCGCGCCGACCGCGGGCGTCGCGGCGGCGATCGCCGCGACACCGGGCGGGCCGGCCCATCCCGGGGCGGCCGGCGTCGTCCCCGACACCGGTTCGGATGCGCCCGCTGCGCAGTACGACTGCGTGACCGATGCGGCCGCGCTCGAGCGCTGGATCGCGCGGATCGAGGCGGCGCCCTTGGTGGCGTTCGACACCGAGACCACGTCGCTCGACCCGATGGCCGCCGAGATCGTCGGCGTGTCGTTCGCGGTCGAGCCCTACCGCGCGTGCTACGTGCCGCTCGCGCACCGCTACGCGGGTGCGCCCGACCAGCTCGATCGCGAGGCCACGCTCGAGCGGCTGCGTGCCTGGCTCGAGGACCCGGCGCGGGCGAAGGTCGGCCAGAACCTGAAGTACGACGCGCACGTGCTGCAGAACCACGGCATCACGCTGCGCGGCATCGCGCATGACACGCTGCTGCAGTCGTACGTGCTCGAGGCGCACCGCACCCACGGCATGGACGCGCTGGCCGAGCGGCACCTGGGCCGGCGCACGGTGACCTACGAGGAGGTGGCCGGCAAGGGAGCGAAGCAGATCGGCTTCGAGCAGGTGTCGGTCGATCGCGCGACCCGGTACGCCGCCGAGGACGCCGAGGTGACGATGCACCTGCACCAGGTGATGTTTCCGCAGCTGACGGCCGACGCGAAGCTGCTCGAGGTCTACCGTCGCGTCGAGATGCCGGTGATGCCGGTGCTGCAGCGCATGGAGCGCCGTGGCGTGCTGGTCGACGCGCCGCTGCTCGCCAGGCAGTCCGACGAGCTCGGCGCGAAGATGGTCGCGCTGGAGCGCGCCGCGCACGAGGCCGCCGGTCAGCCGTTCAACCTGGGCTCGACCCGACAGCTCGGCGAGATCCTGTTCGGTACGCTGAAGCTGCCGGTGCTGAAGAAGACGATGGGTGGGGCGCCATCGACCGACGAGGACGTGCTCGCGAAGCTCGCCGAGGACTACCCGTTGCCCAAGATCCTGCTCGAGTACCGCGGCTGCCAGAAGCTGAAGTCGACCTACACCGACAAGCTGCCGAAGATGGTCAACCCGCGCACGGGTCGGGTTCACACCAGCTTCTCGCAGGCTACGGCGGTCACCGGCCGGCTGAGCTCGAACGATCCGAACCTGCAGAACATTCCGATCCGCACCGCCGAGGGCCGGCGCATCCGCGAAGCGTTCGTCGCCCCAGCGGGCAGCCTGATCGTGTCGGCCGACTACTCGCAGATCGAGCTGCGGATCATGGCGCACCTGTCCGGCGACGAGAATCTGCTGCGTGCGTTCGCGCAGGGGCTGGACGTGCACCGCGCGACCGCGTCCGAGGTCTTCGGCGTGCCGCCGGACCAGGTCGGGACCGAGCAGCGGCGCTATGCGAAGACCATCAACTTCGGGCTCATCTACGGGATGAGCGCGTTCGGGCTGGCCGCTCAGCTCGGCATCGAGCGGGACGCCGCGCGCAACTGGATCGAGCGCTACTTCGACCGGTATCCGGGCGTGAAGCGCTACATGGACACGACCCGTGCCCAGGCCAAGGCGCAGGGCTGGGTCGAGACCGTGCTCGGGCGGCGCCTGTGGCTGCCCGAGATCAATTCCCCGAACGGGCCGCGTCGCGGCGGCGCCGAGCGCCAGGCGATCAACGCGCCGCTGCAGGGCACGGCCGCCGACATCGTCAAGCTCGCGATGATCGAGGTGCAGCGCTGGATCGACGCCGAGGGCCTCGGGTCGCGGCTGGTGCTGCAGGTGCACGACGAGCTGGTGCTGGAGGTGCCGCAGGCCGAGCTCGAGACGATCCGCGTCGAGCTGCCGCGCCGGATGGCGGGCGTGGTCGAGCTGGCGGTGCCGCTGATCGCCGAGGTCGGCGCGGGACCGAACTGGGAGCAGGCGCACTGAGTCGGCGGCGCGCGGCTGCGGCTCGGGGCCGGCCGCGGGGTGGGTGTCGGCGCGCGGGGTTGGTAAGCTGACGCACGTCCGCTGACGGACGCAACCGGAGCGATCGTGATGGGTGCGCTCAAGTGGCCGCTTCCCGTGCTCGTCGCCGGTGGCGGGATCGGAGGTCTGGCGGCTGCGCTCGCGCTCGCGCGGCGCGGCTTGAGCGTCACGGTGCTGGA
>JBIKMO010000454.1:0-2535 GCA_044359175.1 Burkholderiaceae bacterium
GCGCGGCCCCCGCGTCGTAGCCGCCCGCCCCGTAGCCGGTCGCGGCCCACGCGTAGCCCTGTCGGACGAGGTGCTCGCGCAGCGGCGGCGGCTGCACCGTCGGCGCGGCGGCCGGGTCGCGCTCGCCGCGCGCGTACAGCACCAGCATGCCGTTCCAGCGCCGCGGCACCTCGATCTGGTAGGGCGCACCGCCGAGCACGCCGACCCATCGGTCGGTGTCCAGTCCGTCGAGCGGTTCGAACGCGCCGTGGCCGCGCCGCGCGGCCGGGTCGCCCGGGGTCAGCGTGGCGAGCAGCGCCGCGGGGTCGACGCGGCCGCGGTCGTCCCCGGCGCGCTCGGCCGCGGGCGGCCCGGCGCACGCGCCGAGCAGCGCCGCGGCGAGCGCGAGCGGCGCGACCCGGGCCGGACGCCTCAACGCCCGCGAACGCGGCGTGCGGGGCGGCATCCGGTATCGAGCGATCGAATCCCGACCGCCGGCCGCCGCGCCCTGCGATCGGCCGTCCCGCGGCATGCGCCCGGGCGGGCGTGCGACGCCACGCTCACGAGGCCCTCGCCGCGTCCGGCTGCCGCGACGGCTGCGCGGCGTCGAACGCAGGCAGCGCCATGAGTGCGTCGAACACGCGCATCGTCTGCGGATACGCGTGCAGCGGGCACTCGAAGCGCCGGGCGTTGAAGATCTGCGGCACCAGACAGCAGTCGGCCATCGTCACCTCGTCGCCATGGCAGTAGCGCCCGGCGCCGCCACTGCCGAGCTCGCGCTCGAAGGCCGACAGCCCCTCGGCGATCCAGTGCCGGTACCAGGCGTCCACGCGCGGCGCATCGACACCGAGCTCGTCCTTCAGGTACTTGAGGATGCGCAGGTTGTTGACCGGGTGGATGTCGCAGGCGATCAGCTGGGACAGCGACCGCACGCGCGCGCGACCCGCCGCGTCCGCCGGCAGCAGCTTCGGGCCGGGCCGGGTCTCGTCCAGGTACTCGATGATCGCCAGCGACTGATTCAGCACCCGCCCGTCGACGACCAGCGCCGGCACCAGCCCCTGCGGGTTGAGCGACCGGTAGGCCTGCGACTTCTGGCCGTCGCCGGGCAGCCAGACGATCTCGGAGGCGTAGGCGATGCCCTTGAGGTTCAGCGCGCAGCGCACGCGAAACGCCGCGGAGCTGCGGAAGTAGGTGTGCAGCGTGATCATGTCAGTCGCCCTCGCGCTCGCGCCACAGATGCAGCGCCTGCTGGATCGGCCGGTCGGAGAAGCTGAACAGCACCGCGTCCTCGAGCCCGTGCAGTCGGTGCCGGTACCACGACGGGATCACGAACGTGTCCTTCGGACCGGCGTCGAAGCTGCGCCCGTCGAGCTCGACCCGGACCGAGCCCTCGACCACGCTGAAGATCGTCCCGTCGGTGCTTCGGTACGGACGGCCCGCGAACCCGCGCGGCAGCCACTGCAGGAACGCGCCGATCGTGGCGATGGGCGCACCGCCCGTGCCCGGGTTCACGTAGCGCAGCTTCACGCCATGGCACGGATGGTGCGGTCCGTCGCGAAGCGCCGCGAGCGCGGCGCGCGATCGGCGGTACGGATAGCAGAAGACCGGCGTGACGCCGTTGCGCGGCGCGTAGTCGAGCGGCAGCAGGTTCGCGCCGTAGCGCGCCGCGCTGTCGCCCTCGGGGCGGGACACCGGCTGCGCCTCGTGCCCGTGGTTCTCGCGGAACTGCGCTCCGAGCATCCGCACCACCGCGATGTCCAGACCGTCGAGCCAGGTGACCGGCTGCGTTCCCGGGTTGCCGTGGTCGTGCCAGGTCCACATCGGCGTCACGATGAAGTCGCCCGGCGACATGGTGACCCGCTCGCCATCGACCGCGGTGTACGCGCCCTCGCCGTCGACGACGAAGCGCAGCGCCGATTGGGTGTGCCGGTGCGCGGGCGCGACCTCACCGGGCAGGATCAGCTGCAGCCCGGCGTACATCGTCGGCGTGGTGGTGCTCTGGCCGGGCAGGCCCGGGTTCTCGAGGATCAGCACGCGTCGCTCGGCCTCGCGTGCGGTGATCAGTGCGCCCGACTCGGCGATGAACGGATGCACGTCGCGCCAGCACCAGAGCGCGGGCACCGCGTCGGTCATCGGCTGCGGCGGCACCAGTGCGGACAGCACCTCCCACAGCGGCTTGAGCGAGTGGGCCGCGATCCGGTCGTAGTAGGCGCGCCGGGCAGTCGCGTCGTCGAGTCGGTCGTTCATCGCGGGGTGTGCGGTGTTGACCCGCGGATGATACCCGCGCCCTCCGCCCGGCGGCCGAAGCGCGATCCCCGGCGGGTGCCGCCCCGGGGCTCCTCGACGCCCGGACGACCGGTTAAGCTGGACGGTCTGGCCACGATCCCGCGGCCGAACGGAAACCCAGGGGAGCCCCACGATGATCCGCCGCCTCGCCGCCGCCGGCCTGTTCGCCGCCGGATTCGCCGCGTCCGCTCCGGCCGCCGCGCAGTCGACCTCCGAGTTGGTGGTCGCGCTGGCCGCGCCGCTGTCCTCGCTGGACCCGCACTTCCACAA
>JBIKMO010000455.1:0-2528 GCA_044359175.1 Burkholderiaceae bacterium
TCCGGGCGGCGCAGGGCCTGTGCCTCGCGGTCGCCTCGGACACCGCGAACCTGGTCGCCGGCTGGCTGATCCGACACGGGCGGGTGCCGCGTGCGCGGCTGGGGCTCACCGGCCAGACCTCGGTGCTTCCCCGTCGCGTGGCCCGTCACTTCGAGCTCGACGGCGACGGCGCGATCCAAGTCGTGCAGGTCGAGCGCGAGTCCGCGGCACAGCGCGCGGGCGTTCGCCCGGGCGACTGGGTCGTCGCCTGCGACGGTCGGCGCGTGACCTCGATCGGCGAACTGCTGCGTGCGCTGATCGGCGAGGACGCTCCCCACGAAGTGGTGCTGGACGCGCTGCGTCAGGACGGAAGCACGGTGCGTCGCGAGCGGCGGGTGGCGACCGTGTCGGCCCATCCCCCGCGGGGTTGAGCCGCGTCGGTCGCGTGCCGAGGCCCGCGCGGGCTGGACTCAGCGCATCTCGTGAGCAGGCGGCGGCGCGCGGCGCGAAGGCGGCACGACCTTGGGCTGATCCGGGTCGCCGAGGTAGTGCGGCGACATGATCTGAACTCCGTACTCGTTGAACACGTCCTGAACGTTCGCGTGCAGCGCGCTCATCACCTCGGCGCGCGGGCTGGGCGCGCCCGGGATCGCCTGGCAGATCAGCCGGTACTCGGGGTAGAAGTCCGACAGCGCGGTCTGAACGACGCGCGGCGGCGGATCGGCGAGCACGCCCGGCGTGCGGCGTGCCGCCTCGATCAGCATCGCGTGCACCTGTCGCCACGGCGTGTCGTAGCCGATGGTCACGTCGGTCGAGAGGACGAATCCCGGGCCCTGGACGGTGCGCGAATAGTTCCGGGTCACGGTAGACATCACCATCGCGTTGGGCAGCGACAGTTCCTCGCCCATCCCGGTTCGGATTCGCGTGCTGAAGGCCCCCAGCCCGACGATCGTGCCCTCGTTGCCGTCGATTCGGACGTATTCGCCGACCCGCAGCGTGCGCGTGAACATCAGCACCATACCGCTTGCGGCCTGGCCGACGAGGCTCGAGCCGCCGAGCGAGAGCATCAGTCCGACCAGCACGGACAGTCCGCGGAACGCATCGGTGTCCGAACCCGGCAGGTACGGGTAAGCCATCGCAAGCGCGAACAGCCACAGGCCGATCGAGACCAGGCGACGCGTCGGGCCCAGGGTGTCCGAATCCAGCCAGCCGATCGATCCCGCTCGCGCCGCCCGTGCGAGGAAGGCACCGGCCGCGCGCGCGGTCGCCGCGGTGAGCGCGAAGATCGCGACCGCCACCAGCAGGTCGGGCAATGCCCGCAGCGCAGCCAACCCGAGCGTGCCGAGCACGCCGAGCAGGAATCCGTTGAGCTGCTCCCCCCACGGGCGCGTGTAGGCAAACCCCCGTAGGACCAAGCTCAGCCAGTGGTAGGCGATCAGCAGGAGCAGCACCCAGCGCAGGGTGACCAGCGCTCGGCGAACTGCCGCGCTGAGACGGTCGCGCTGCAGCAGCGCGAGGCCGCCCACGCGTAACCGGTTCGCGCTCACGTCGGCCGCCTGAAACAGCCAGCGCGCCGCAGCGCGCAGCGCGGCGCCGCTCGCCCAGACCAGCAGCGCGGCGAGCGCGGTTGCGGCAGCCACCCGCGCCAGCCCCCAGCCCAGACCGGCGAGGTCGCGTGATTCCCGGCTCGCGGCGATCGCCTCCTCGAGCCGCGTCACCGCCGCGCCGATCGCGTCGTCGACCGATTCGCCGCGCTCGCGATCGACGTCGACATGCTGCAGGATGAAGGCGAACCGCTCGTCGACCCGCACGACGCGGCCCAGGGGATGCGTTTCGCTGCTGACCCGGCCGGGTCCGCCCTGGGCGAGGATCTCCGAGATCAGACGCTGCGCGCGGGTGGCCCGTTCGGACGGCGGCGCGCCGAACAGTGGTGCGCGCAGCACGGCGATCGTCCGGTTGAACACCCGTACCGTCGCCTCCGGATGCCCGTGGGCGGCCGCCGCGGCCGGCTCGCTGGCGAGTGTCGGCGGTGAAGCCTGCGCAGCCGTGCGCGCCGAGGCTGCGGACGACTGCGAGGTCGCCGGCAGCGCTCCGGATGCCGACGAAACATCCTGGGGCCCCGTGGAACCCTCAGCCCGGGCGCCCTCGGAGGATTGAGCTCCAGCCGGCATCGCACCCAGCACGGTGGCGGCCAGCGCCGCGATCGCCAGGCACCGGCCGCGGGCTGCCCGCCGGTCCGTGCTCACCCTCGTTGCCGTCGCGTCCATCCGAACCGCCTCCTGGTCGAGACGGCGCGACTGTGCCACGAAACCGTCACGAGCCGGTTCTCCCGCGGCAGCGTCGCATGACGGGTCCGCGCACGTCCGCGTGCTGCGAATGGGCCGCGGTCGCGCGACGCGACCCGCTCGGGTGCTCGAGCCCTGCGAGCGCCGCATCCCAGAGCGCGCTTGCCGCCGGTCGGAGGTAGCCCATGTGCCCGATCGGTTCGAGGCCGGCGGTCGGATCGACGTCGACCGGGGTCCAGTCTGCGCCGCGATACGCGGCCATGA
>JBIKMO010000021.1:0-28102 GCA_044359175.1 Burkholderiaceae bacterium
GGGGTGGCGAACGCCCGCCCCGGCGAGGCGCCCCATGCGCTGCTGTCCCGGGCCGACCAGAACCTGTACCGCGCCAAGCGGCTGGGGCGAGACCGGGTGTGCGCCGACGAGCCCGCGGCGCAAGCCGCCGACGACGCGATCGAAGCGCTGGGCACGCCCCGCGGCTGAGCGCCCGAACCGCGCCGCGCCAACAACAAGAGGCTACCCGCCGAAGCGCGTAACCCCTTGATTTAATTGGTAGGCCGTGCGGGATTCGAACCTGCGACCAACGGATTAAAAGTCCGCTGCTCTACCAGCTGAGCTAACGACCCGTACTGCTGCCTGCCCCGGAGTCTGTTCTTCTGTCTTGTTGTTCTGGGGGCGTGTTCTTCTTGCGTAAAGCCCTCGATTCTAGGGGACGCCGACAGGCCGGTCAAACCTCCTGCGGCCCTGCGGGTGTCAGAGCATCCGCTCGACGCGCCACGCCTGGTACCTCACGCCGAGCACGCCGCCCGCGACGATCGACATCAGCGCGATCAGCGAGCCGATCGCCAGGGTGGACACGCCGGACAACCCCTGGCCGACCGTACAGCCGAGTGCGGTCACGCCGCCCACGCCCATCAGTGCGCCGCCCACGAGGTGGTTCGCGGTGTCCTCGGCGTCCCGGAAGCCTTCCCAGCGGAAGCTGCGCGTGGCGAGCGCGTACGCGGTCGAACCGGCAATCAGTCCGAGCACCGACCCGATGCCCAGCGTCATCGTGCGACTCTGGTCGCTCCAGAGCATCAGCAGCTCCAGCGTGTACGCGATCGGCGCGACGTAGCTGAGCGATTCCATGCGCCCGGTGTTGGTGGCGACGAAGGTCTCCTCGAGGGTGCGGGGATCCTCGGCGAGGTGGCCCACGTGACCGGAGAGGACCCAGACCGCGACCACGGCTGCACCCACGCCGAGCGCGCCGAGCACCGTATCGGCGTTGCGGGCGTGCCGCGACGCGAACGCGAAGGCGAGCAGCCCGCCACCCACCAGCACGCCGAGCGCGACGTGCGCGGTCGAGCGCATTCCGGCGCTGCCGCCGGCGAGCAGCCTGGGCAGATCCTGACCCGCGGCCAGTTCGATCGCCACCCGGTCGACCGTGCCCACGCGCAGCACGCCGAAGACGCCCCGCATCGTCATGTACGCGAACACGCCGAGCACGATCAGCACCACCAGCGACTTCAGGTTGCCGCTGCCGACCCGCAGCAGGGTCTTGGTGCCGCAGCCCGAGGCGAGCACCATGCCGACGCCGAACAGCAGCCCGCCGACGATCGCCGACAGCCACGGCAGCCTCGGGCCCGTGTAGATCGACTGGGCGGTGTCGATCACCCCGGTGCCGGCGAGGCCCTGAGTGCCGAGCACCGCGACCCCGATCGCGCCGAGCCACATTCGCATCCGCGTCCAGTCGCCCATATTCACCACGTCGGCGACCGCACCCATCGTGCAGAAGTTGCTGCGCTGCATGACCGCCCCGAGCACGAACGCGATCGCGAACGCCGACCAGGCGACCAGGCGGTGCAGCGACAGGACGTCGGCTTCGGTCATGGCGGGATGCGCGGGCGCGGCCGCCGCGCTAGCGGCGGGGCGGCGCCGGGGCGGCTGGCGGGGGTGGCGGCGGGGGCGCGGTCACCACCGCAAGCCGCTCGCGGGCGGTCTGTGCGGCGGGCGTGCCGTCGAATTTCTCGGTGATCGCCCTGAACGTGTCTGCCGCGGCCTTGCGGTCGCCGGCGTCCGCGTACGCGTTGCCCACGGTCAGCAGCGCGTCGCCGACGCGCGGGTGCTCGGGATGGCGCTGCACGAAGCCCATCAGCGTCGTGATCGCCCCCCGGTTGTCCTTCTGCGCGTACTGGCTGCTGCCGATCCAGTACAGCACGCCGGGGCCGTAGGGGCTCTGCGGATACGCGCCCTGGAACTGCTGGAAGGCTGTCTGCGCACCGCGGAAATCGCCGGACCGGAACACCGCGAGTGCGCCCTCGTACGCACGCCGCTCGCTCTGCTCGACCGTCTGGGGCTTGCCGTCGATCGTCACCGCGACCGGCTCGAAGCGCTTGATGCGGCCGTCGACCTCGGAGGCGAGGTCGCGCTGGCGGCGCTGCGTCTGCGCGAGCTCGTTGGTCTGCACCTCGAGCTGGCCGCGCAACATGGCGATCTCCTGTCGAAGCGCCTGGATCTGGTTCTGCAGCTCGAGCTGCCCGCGGGTGGTGGCCTCCAGGCGTTCGAGCCGCGCGGACAGATCCTCCACTCGCCGGGACAGGTCGCGCTGCAGCGCCTCGACGCGGCTGCGCAGATCGAGGATCGCGCGCCGCGCCTCGTCGTCGGAGAACAGCTGGGCGCGCACCGCCGGAGCACCCGCGCTGGCCAGCGCCGCCACCAGGGCGACCGCGACCAGCGTCGGGCGGCAGGTGCGGCCTCGCGCGGCGGTGCGCGGGCGGAGCGTGCTCGTCGTCACCATCGCCTCACTGGTAGACGATGTCGGCGCGGCGGTTCTCGGCCATCGCGGTGTCGTCGCCGCCGATCGCCTTGGGCTTTTCCTCGCCGAAGCTGATCGCCTCGATCTGTGCATCGGCCACGCCGAGCGCGGTCAGCGCCCGTCTGACCGCCTCGGCACGCTTCTGCCCGAGCGCCAGGTTGTATTCCCGGCTGCCGCGCTCGTCGGTGTTGCCCTGCACGACGATGCGGCGGGCCTTGTTCGAGACCAGGAACTTCGCGTGCGCTTCGACCACCGGACGGAACTCGTCGCGGATCGTGAAGCTGTCGAAGTCGAAGTAGATGCTGCGTCGGGACAGCGGATTCGACGGGTCGTTCATCGGGTCCTTCGACGGATCCACGGTCACCTGCTGCACGGGCCGCTCGCTGCCGGGTGCGGTGCCGCCGGGGCGCACCCCGCCGGCGGCGCCGCTTCCAGCGGGGCCGCCCGCACCGCCCGCGCCGGCCACGCCGCTGCCGGTGCGGTTCTCCACCGGTGCCGGCTCGTCGAGCTTGACCGCCGAGCTGCAGCCGGCGAGTGCGACTGCGGCGGCGAGAGCGGCGAGGCGAGCGAGTAAGGCGGTGCGGGTCATGGGAACCTCCTGGTGCGTCGGGAACGGGACGAGCGCCTCGGCTGGGCGCCTACTTTGCGAACGGACCCCAGGCCGGCTCGCGGATGTCGCCGACGCTGGAGCTGAGCCGCTGGCGCACGCGGCCGTCGGTCGAGCTGGCCATCAGCACGTCGCGCCCGCCGGCCTGCGTCGTGTACATCACCCAGCGACCGTTGGGCGCGAAGCTGGGTGCTTCCTCGCGGCCGCCGTCGGTGAGCACGGTCTCCGCACCGCCGGCGAGGTCCTTGAGGGCGACGAAGAAGCGCCCGTCGCGGCGGGTGAGGAAGGCGAGCGTGCGGCCGTCCGGGCTCACGCGCGGGCTGGTGTTGTAGCCGGACCCGAAGGTGATGCGGGTCGGGTCGCCGCCGGCCACCGGGATGCGGTAGACCTGCGGCGCGCCGCCGCGGTCGGACGTGAAGTACAGGAGCCGGCCGTCGGGCGAGAACGCGGGCTCGGTGTCGATCGCGTTGGACGTGGTCAGACGGCGTGCGTTCGCACCGTCGGCCGCGTTGATCAGATAGATCTGCGACAGCCCGTTGAGAGTCAGCGCGACCGCGAGCGTGCGTCCGTCTGGCGACCACGCCGGTGCGCTGTTGCTGCCGCGAAAGTTGGCGACCGCGGTCCGCTGCCCCGTGGCGAGCACGTGGACGTAGACCACCGGCTTGCGCTGCTCGAACGACACGTAGGCCAGGCGCGTGCCGTCGGGTGACCAGGCGGGGGAGATGATCGGTTCAGGCGAGACCAGCGGCGACTGGACGTTCTCGCCGTCCCAGTCGGCGACGTTCAGGCGGAACCGCGTGGCCTCCTTGGTCACGTAGGCGATCCGCGTCGAGAAGATGCCCTTCTCGCCGGTGAGCCGCTCGATGATCGCATCCGCGATCCGGTGACCCGCGAGCCGCAGATCGGCTTCGGGCGCGACCAGGCTCTCGCCGGCGATCGGCTGCTGGCGCACGGCATCGTACAGCCGGTAGCGCACGTCGAAGCGGCCGTCGGCGAGCCGCGCCACCGAGCCCGCGACCACCGAGTCGGCTCCCCGCCCCCTGAGACCCGCGAAGTCCACCGCGGTGGTTTCGGACAGCGTCTGCTGCGGATCGATCACCCGGAACGCGCCGCTGCGGGCGAGGTCGCTGCGGATGACCGCGGCGATGTCCTGCGGTACGCGGCCCTCGGTCGCGAATCCTGCGATCGCAATCGGCAGCTGCGTGGCGCCGACGCCGGTGACGTCGATCCGCATCTGGGCGGCCCCGGGCGACGAGAGCAGCACGAGCGCCGCGGCCAGCAGGGCGAACAGGAGGTTCATGCAGCGATTATAAGGGTCGGGCGGAACCGCCCCGCCGCTGCGCCCCGGCCGGCGTCAGCGCTCGTCGCGCGGACCGGCTCGGATCTCGAGCTCGGGCTGGCACGGGCCGTCGGTCGGCTTGGGGAAAGGATCGGTGCGCTGGATCGCACGCTCGGCGGCCAGGTCCCACGCCGGCACGCCCGACGAGCGACGCAGCCGTACCGCGATCAGCGTGCAGTCCGGGCGCAGCTGTACGGCGAAGATCGCTCTCGGATTGCCGTCGAGATCCGCCGGCACCTGGAAGGTGGTGTTCGCGCGGATCGCAGACGCCACCCGCGATCCGTAGGTCGCGTCGGCACGTCCGCCGCTGCCGCCACGCGCCGCGCCCTCGACCGGCTGACCGGCGCCGGCCTGTCCCTGCAGCCGGCGGATGTCCTCGGCACGGCGCGACTCGGCGGCCTCGGCGTCCCGTCGGGCCTGCTCGTCGCGGCGGCGGGCGTCCTCCGCCGCCTTCTGCTCGGCGGCGCGCCGGTCGGATTCGCGTCGCGCCTGCTCGTCGCGCTGTCGCTTCTCCTCGGCCGCCTTGCGCTCGGCGGCGCGCTTGTCCTCGGCGCGCTTGTCCTCGGCGCGCTTCCTCTCCTCGGCGAGCCGCTGGTCCTGGGCCCGCTTCTGCTGTTCGCGCAACGCCTGCTCGCGTCGCTCGGCGTCGCGTCGCGCCTGCTCGGCCCGGATGTCCGCATCCTCCTTGGCCGGCGCCGGCTGAGGCCGAGGCGGCGGCGGGGCGGGCTCCGGTGCGGGCTCGGAGCGGGCGGGCGGGCGCGGCGGCGCAGGCGGCGCAGGCGGCGCCGTCCAGAGCTCGGCCTGTACCGGAGCGTCCTGCCGGCTCTGCCAGTTCAGGCCCACGAACAGCAGCGCGATCAGCAGCCCGTGCATCAGCAGCGCGAGCACGAGCGCGGGCCCGCGCCGACCGGGGCCGGGCGGTCGCCGAGGCGGCCCAGGGGGCGCGCGCGGCGGCGCCGGGTCGTTCACCGGTCGGTGCTCCGCACCATCAGTCCGACGCGGGTCGTCCCGGCGGCGCGTACGTCGTTCATCAGCTCGACCACCTGGCCGTACGGGATCGAGGTGTCGGCGGCGATCAGCACCGGCAGGCTGGCCGGATCGCCGAGTTCGCGCAGCGTCGGCGCGACGTCGCGGCGGCCGACCACCCGATCGAGCTGCACCGGCAGATTGCGGGTGACCATTCGGATCTCGCCGCCCGGCGTCATCCGGATCTCGACCAGCGACTCCGGCGGCGCGGCGCTGCGGCCTGCGCCGGGGACCTCGATCTGGCCGGTGGGCACCAGCGGGGCGGTCACCATGAAGATCACCAGCAGCACGAGCATCACGTCGATGTAGGGCACGACGTTGATCTCGGCGACCAGCCGGCGCCGGCCGCGGCGCGACGACGAGACGGTGGGCATCGCGTGTCCTCCCCGCGTGCTCAGCGCGCCTGGCGCTGCAGGATGTTGGAGAACTCCTCGACGAATGTGTCGAAGCGGTTCGACAGCCGCTCCACGTCGTAGGCGAAGCGGTTGTAGGCGACGAACGCGGGGATCGCCGCGAACAGACCGATCGCGGTCGCGATCAGCGCCTCGGCGATGCCCGGGGCGACCGCCGCGAGCGTCGCCTGCTTGACGTTGGCCAGACCGCGAAACGAATTCATGATCCCCCAGACCGTGCCGAACAGCCCGATGTACGGGCTCACCGAGCCGGCCGATGCCAGGAAGGCGAGGCTCGATTCGAGCGCGTCGATCTCGCGCTGGTAGGACGCACGCATTGCGCGCCGTGTGGCCTCGAGCATCGCCGGCGTATCGCCCGGACGCTGCTGGCGGCTCTTCAGGAATTCGCGCATGCCGGCCTCGAAGATCCGGGCGAGCGGACCGTGATCGCCGGGGCGCTCGCTGGTGCGCTGGTACAGCCCGTTGAGGTCGCCGCCGCGCCAGAACTCGGCCTCGAAACGTTCGGTGGCGGCCCGCGCAGCGCGGATCTGGAACGCCTTGCGGAAGATCACGGTCCAGGACGCGACCGAGATCGCGAGCAGCCCGGCCATCACCAGCTGCACGAGCACGCTGGCGTTGGCCACCAGCGCGAGAATCGACATGTCGGAGTGGTTCATTCGTGTCCCAGCAGGTTGAGCAGCCACCCCGGCAGCGGGGCCGGCCGGCCCCCGTCGCGGCGAACGGCGGCGACGCGCACCTCGGCGTCGATCAGCGGCGTGCCGGGCGGGGCGCGGCCGTCCGCGTCGGTCGCCCACGCGCGCTGCGCGAGCCGCAGGCTCGCACGACGCGTCTCGAGCACCTCGAGATCGATCCGCAGCAGGTCGTCCAGCCGCGCCGGGCGCAGGTATCGGATCGACAGCGCGGCGACCACGAACAGCAGCCGGTCGCGCTCGGCGAGCTCGACGTGGCGGGCCCCCAGCGAGCGCAGCCAGTCGGTGCGCACACGTTCCATGAAGCGCAGCCAGCTCGCGTGGTAGACGATGCCGCCGGCGTCGGTGTCTTCGTAGTACACGCGCACCGCGATCTCGAAGCGGTGCGGCGCCGCCGCCGGCGGCCCGGTGTCGTCCCGGCTCACCGCACGGGCAGCGGCAGCAGCTTCCACGCCGCCGTGAGCGCGAACGCGGCCAACAGGATCGCGAGCGCCGCGCGCACCAGCACCTGCCGCCGGTACTCGGCCTCGTCGAACTTCTCGGCGAGCATCATGCCCATCAGGAAGCCGGCGACCAGACCGCCGATGTGCGCCGCGTTGTCGATGAAGCCGACGACGAAGCCCATGAACAGCGAGTAGCCGACGAACAGCAGCATCGACGAGCGCATCGAGGAGACCAGCGCGGCCGGCAGCTTGTGGGCCTTCGTGAAGATCGCGGCGAGCAGGCATCCGACCACGCCGAAGATCGCGCCCGAGGCGCCGACCGAGACGCCGGTGCGGGCTGCGAAGAACAGGCTCGCGATCGAGCCCGCGAGCCCCGCGACCGCGTAGATCAGCGCGAGCTGCAGGTTGCCGTAGAAGCGCTCGGCGAGCCGGCCGGTATCCCATAGCGCCCACATGTTGAACGCCAGGTGGAGCACGCCGCCGTGCAGGAAGGTGGCCGCCGCCAGCCGCCAGGGCTGCTGCACCGTTGCCGGCAGGTGGTTGCCTCCCCACGCGAGCAGGTCGATCGCGCGCGGCGACATCGGCGACAGTCCGCTCGCGAGGTTCAGCAGCCAGACCAGCAGGTTGGCCGCGATCAGAGTCGGCGTGACCCAGGTGCGGGGGGTGGCGTGGTGCAGGCGGATGACGAACTCGCGCGGATCCACCGGCGAACTCACGCGGCGCCCCGCTCGTCGAACAGATCGGCACTCGCCTGCGCTGCCGGGGCGGCCAGGCCGAAGTGGCGCCAGGCGGCCGCGGTCGCGACGCGGCCGCGCGGCGTGCGCTGCAGGTATCCCTGCTGGATCAGGAAGGGTTCGAGCACGTCCTCGATGGTGTCGCGTTCCTCGCCGATCGCCGCAGCCAGGTTGTCCACGCCGACCGGGCCGCCGGAGAACTTCTCGACCACGGCGCGCAGCAGCGTTCGGTCCATGGTGTCCAGTCCGATGGGGTCGACGTCCAGCAGCGTGAGCGCGGCGTCCGCGATCGAGGTGCCGACGTGCCCGGTGCCCTTGACCTGCGCGAAGTCGCGCACCCGGCGCAGCAGCCGGTTCGCGATGCGCGGCGTGCCGCGCGAACGCCGGGCGATCTCGCGCGCGCCACCGTCGTCGATCGGCACCTCGAGCAGCGCCGCCGAGCGTTCGACGATGCGCTGCAGGTCGTCGACGTCGTAGAACTCGAGCCGGGCGACGATGCCGAACCGGTCGCGCAGCGGATTGGTGAGCATGCCCGCACGGGTGGTCGCGCCCACGAGCGTGAACGGCTGCAGGTCGAGCTTGATCGAACGCGCGGCCGGACCCTCGCCGATCATGATGTCGATCTGGTAGTCCTCGAGCGCCGGGTACAGGATCTCCTCGACCACCGGGCTCAGTCGATGGATCTCGTCGATGAAGAGCACGTCGTTCTTCTCGAGGTTCGTGAGTATCGCGGCCAGGTCCCCGGGCCGCTCCAGCACCGGCCCGGAGGTCTGGCGCAGCGTCACGCCGAGCTCGGCTGCGACGATGTGGGCGAGCGTGGTCTTGCCCAGCCCCGGCGGCCCGAAAAGCAGCAGGTGATCGAGCGCCTCACCGCGGCGCCGCGCGGCCTCGACGAACACGCCGAGCTGTTCGCGCACCCGAGGCTGGCCGACGTAGTCAGCCAGCCGGCGCGGCCGCAGCGCCCGTTCGACCGTTTCCTCCGCGGGCGATGCCGCGGCCGGCGCGATCAGGCGGTCGTGTTCGATCATCGTCCCATTCTATCGGAGCCGCGCACGGCGCCGCGCCGTGCGGTGACGGCACGGGTCGCGCCGGCGCGCCGGCTCACGGCTTCGCGAGCAGCTTGAGCGCCTGGCGGATGCCTTCGGAGACGGTCGTCTCGGCCGGGAGCTGCCGCGCCGCAGCTCCGGCTTCGCGCTCGGAGTATCCGAGAGCAAGAAGCGCCCGCAGGACGTCGGCCGCAGCCTCGCCGGCGACCGGACGGGTCGCGTCGGCCGGCGGTGCGGCGGCGAGCTTGCCCTTCAACTCGAGCAGCAGCCGCTCGGCGGTCTTCTTGCCGATGCCCGGCACCTTGACCAGTCGGCCGGTCTCCTGCGTGGCCACCGCATGGGCCAGGTCGGCGACCGACAGTCCGGAGAGCACCGACAGCGCGGTACGCGGTCCGATCCCGGCGATGCGGATCAGCTCGCGGAAGGCCGCGCGCTCGCCTTCGGTCAGGAATCCGAACAGCAGGTGCGCATCCTCGCGGACCGTGAGGTGCACCAGCAGCGCCACGCGCTCGCCACTGGCCGGCAGGTCGTAGAACGTGCTCATCGGCACGTCGATCTCGTAGCCGACGCCGCCGACGTCCAGCAGCACCTGCGGCGGCGACTTCGACAGCAACGTGCCCGACAGTCGGCCGATCACGACGCGACCAGCCGTCCGCGGCGCATCCGCAGCCCCCGCCGCGCGAGCGCCGGCGGCAGCGCCGGCGCGGGCCCGGCCTCCCGCCCGAGGCGGGCGCGAATGCCCCGAGCGATGCCGTCCGCAGCGAGCAGCGCGACTGCGGTCGCGCCGCCGTGGGCGTGGCAGGTCGCGCAGGCGAGCGCGTCGGCCGCGTCCCGCGACGGCGAACCCGGAAGCGCCAGCAGCTGCACGACCATTGCCTGCACCTGCTCCTTGGTCGCCCGTCCGTAGCCGACCACCGCCTGCTTGACCTGCAGCGCCGAGTACTCGGACACCGGCAGGCCTGCGGTGGCGGCCGCGCAGATCGCCGCGCCGCGGGCCTGACCGAGCAGCAGCGTCGACTGCGGGTTGACGTTCACGAACACGCGCTCGACCGCGGCCGCGTTCGGCCGGTAGCGATCGATCACCTCGGCGAGCTGCGTGTAGATCGTCGCCAGGCGCTTCGGAAGCTCGCCGTCCGGGATGCGGATCACGCCGCTGGCGACGTAGCCGAGGCGGCCGCCCGGGCCGAGGTCGATCACACCGAAGCCGGTCAGCCGCAGGCCGGGATCGATGCCGAGGATGCGCGTCGCAGGCGTCGGGCTCATGGGTCGTTTGCACGCGCGGCCTCGGGACTCGGCCGCACGGCACGCCCCGATGATACCCGCCGGCGCGAACCGCGCCCGGCCGGGGTCAGTGCCGGAAGTGGCGCACGCCGGTGAAGACCATCGCGACCCCGCGCTGATCGGCGGCGGCGATCACCTCGTCGTCGCGCACCGAGCCGCCGGGTTGGATGACCGCGGCAGCCCCCGCGTCGACCACCACGTCCAGCCCGTCGCGGAACGGGAAGAACGCGTCGGAGGCCACCACCGATCCGGCCAGCGAGAGGCCGGCGTGGCCGGCCTTGATCGAGGCGATCCGCGCCGAGTCGATCCGGCTCATCTGCCCGGCCCCGACGCCCAGCGTGCGGCCGTCGGCGCAGAACACGATCGCATTGGACTTCACGTGCTTGGCGACCCGCCATGCGAACAGCAGGTCGCTCAGCTGCGCATCGGTGGGCGTGCGCCGAGTCACCACGCGCAGTTCGTCCGCCTGCAGGTGGCGCTCGTCGGGCGACTGTACGAGCAGGCCGCCGCCGACGCGCTTCAGATCGATGGGGTTCGACGAGCGCGCGACCGGGATCTCCAGCAGCCGCACGTTCTGCTTGCCGGCGAAGGCCCGTCGCGCCGCCTCGTCGAAGCCCGGCGCGATCAGCACCTCGACGAACTGCCGCGCGACCTGCTCGGCCGCCGCGCCGTCCAGCGGCACGTTGAACGCGACGATGCCGCCGAACGCGGAGGTCGGATCGGTCGCGAACGCCTTCTCGTACGCGTCCGCGCAGCCGATGCCGACCGCAGCGCCGCACGGATTGGCGTGCTTGACGATCACGCAGGCCGGCGCATCGAAGGACTTCACGCACTCCCAGGCCGCATCCGCGTCGGCCACGTTGTTGTAGGACAGCGCCTTGCCCTGCAGCTGTCGCCAGTGGGCGAGCGTGCCCGCCGAGGGCCGCGCGTCACGATAGAACGCCGCGCTCTGGTGCGGGTTCTCGCCGTACCGCATCGACTGGACCTTCTCGAACTGCAGCGTCAGGGTCTGCGGGTACGGGTCGTGGACGCCGTCGGCGCGCACCGCGCCCAGCCAGTTCGCGATCGCCCCGTCGTACTGCGCGGTGTGCGCGAACACCTTGCGGGCGAGCTCGAACCGCAGCTCCGGACCGGGCACGCCGTGCTCACGGATCTCGGCGAGCACCCGCCGGTAGTCGTGCGGGTCGACCACGACGGTCACGCCGTGGTGGTTCTTTGCGGCCGCGCGCAGCATCGCCGGCCCGCCGATGTCGATGTTCTCGATCCCCTCCTCGAGCGTGCAGTCCAGACGCGAGACCGCCTTCTGGAACGGGTACAGATTGACCACCAGCAGGTCGATCGTGCCGATGCCGTGGCGCTCGATCGCCGCCATGTGCTCGGGCGAGTCGCGCCGGGCGAGCAGCCCGCCGTGGACCTTGGGGTGCAGCGTCTTGATGCGCCCGTCGAGCATCTCGGGAAACCCGGTGTAGTCCGAGACCTCGACCACCGGCAGACCCGAGGCGCGCAGCAGCGCTGCGGTGCCGCCGGTCGACAGCAGCCTCACGCCGAGGGCGACCAGCTGCTGCGCGAGCTCGACGACGCCGTCCTTGTCCGAGACGCTGACGAGCGCTTGCCTGACGCGATTCATCGGTGCTCCCCAGACTGCGGTCAGAGCAGCCCGTAGTGCTGCAGCTTCTTGCGCAGCGTGTTCCGGTTGATGCCCAGCATCTCGCTCGCCCGCAGCTGGTTGCCGTGCGCCTGCTTCATCACCACCTCGAGCATCGGCCGCTCGACCGCCGAGAGCACCATGTCGTAGATGGCGCTCGGGCGCGAGCCGTCGAGGTCGCGGAAGTACTTCTCGAGGCTGCGGGTGATCGCCTCGTCAATGGAGTGCGGTTTCGTCATCTGCGTGTTGGAGGTATTCGTCGAGCAACCGCAGCTGCTCCTCGGGCCGTTCGGCGCGGTTGATCGCGTCGCGCAGTCGCCGGGCAGGTGCCATCCGCGCGCCGTCTGGATCCGGACCGCAGCGGCGGGCGTCGCACCAGCCGTCGATGTACCAGCCGATGTGCTTGCGGGCGATCCGGGGGCCCGCAATCTCGCCGTAGAACGTGTAATGGTCGGTCAGATGCTCGCGCAGCACCGCGCGGATCTCCTCGAGCGCGGGCGGTTCGAGCCGCTCGCCGGTACGCAGGTAGTGATCGATCTCGCGGAAGATCCAGGGCCGACCCTGCGCGGCCCGGCCGACCATGACCGCGTCCGCGCCGGTGCGCGCGAGCACCCACGCGGCCTTCGCCGGCGAGTCGATGTCGCCGTTGGCGACCACCGGCACGCGCACGGCCGCCCGGACCTCGGCGATCGTGTCGTACTCGGCCTCGCCGCCGAAGGCGCACGCCCGGGTGCGTCCATGCACGGCGATCATCGCCGCGCCGGCACGCTCGAGCGCTGCGGCGAGCCGGACCGCGTTGCGACGCTGGCGATCGGGCCCGGTGCGCATCTTGACCGTGACCGGGACGTCGACCGCAGCGACCACGGCCTCGACGATCCGGATCGCGAGCGGCTCGTCGGCCATCAGCGCCGATCCGGCCGCGACGTCGCACACCTTCTTGGCCGGGCATCCCATGTTGACGTCGATCACCTGCGCACCGCGGTCGACGTTGTAGCGCGCCGCCTCGGCCATCATCGACGGGTCGGCACCGGCGATCTGCACCGCGCGCGGGCCCGGCTCGCCGGCATGGTCGAGACGTCGCGAGGTCTTGACCGTCGCCCACAGCCGAGGATTCGATGCGGCCATCTCCGAGACCGCGTAGCCCGCGCCGAGCCGCCGGCACAGCCGACGATACGGGCGGTCGGTCACCCCGGCCATGGGCGCGACGAACACGGTGTTGGGCAGCCGGTGCGGGCCGAGATCGATCACGGTTCGACGGGGTACGGGGCGCGGGCGGGCGGTTGGGGCACCGTCCTGCGCTGCCGGCGATGCGGGGAGCGGATGATAGCGAACTTCGTGCTGCTCAAGAAGCGGGCAGCGTCCCGTCGCGGCGTCCGGCGCGCGGGGTGAGCGCCTGCTCGCGCCGCGGGACCACCGGGGCCGGGGTCCGCGGCCCCGGCGCCGATCGGTGCCCCGTCCCACGGTGCGGAACGTGCGGCGCTCAGCGCCGGCCGAAGGCCAGCTGCGAGGCGAGCGGACGGCGCAGCGCCGGTACCGCGTCCAGCGCGGCCAGCAGCGGCGACTGCAGACCCCGGGCGAGCGGCCAGGTGAAGCTCTCGGCCATCAGGTCGGTGAGAACGATCGTGAGGCTGCGATCGGCGCGTCGGCGCGCCGACCACGCCTGCAGCGCCTGCTGCGGCGCGAGCGCGCGGCGCAGCCCCTGGGCGAGCGCGTCGGCGAGTTCGAACGCGTCGCGAACGCCCAGATTCAGCCCCTGACCCGCGACCGGGTGCAGCGACTGGGCGGCGTTTCCGATCCACGCCTGTCCGTCGGCTGCGAGCGTGCGGCGCGCCCTCCGCGCGAGCGGGACCACCGCGCGCGCGCCGTCGACCGCGAGCGGGCCGAGCGCGTCGCCGAACTGCGCCTGCAGCTCGGCGGCGAGCGCGAGCGGCGCGGCGCCCGCGCGTCGCTCGCCCGCGGCGGGCGCATCGCACCACACGACGCTCCAGCGGGCGGGTTCGGGCAGCGGCAGCAGTGCCAACGGACCGCCCGCGGTGAACCGTTCGAACGCGGTGGCGCGCAGGTCGGCACCCGCCTGCGGCGCCTCGACCTCCAGCAACAACGCCGACTGGTCGAAACCGAGCCGGTCGGCAGCGTCCCCGGGATCGCCGTCGGCGTGCACCACGAGCGCGGGCTCGCCCGCGTCGACCGGAGCGCAGAACCGGTGTGCGCCCGCCGACGCTTCGAGCGCCGCGAGCAGCGTGCCGTAGCGCACCACGCGTCCGAGCTCGGGCACGCACAGGTCGTGCGCATCGATTCGCGTGCGGCCCGCGTGGCCGCGAACCGACACCTCGACGCGCTCGATCCGGCCGCCCGGCGGCATCGACGCGATCCGCCCGAGCAGCTGCAGGCTGCCCTGCGACAACGCGATCGCACGCGCGGCGAGCGCCTGCGGCAGCGGGCCGGCGCGAGCGTCGGTCGCGATCCGCGCGGCGGGCAGGCCGCGACGCACGAGGAACAGCGCGCAGGCGAGGGCGATCGGGCCGGTGCCCGCGATCCGGACCAGCGCGGCCTCGCTCACGACCCGGAGTCCTGCGCTCGCCGAGGCATCGGGGTCAGCGTGCGCGCATCGTCGCCTCGATCTCGTCGGGCGCCTTCGGCACGTCGCTGGTGAGGATGTCGCAGCCGCTCTCGGTCACCAGCGCGTCGTCCTCGATGCGGATGCCGATGTCGCGGAAGGCGGGCGGCACGTCGTCGGCGGCGCGCACGTACAGCCCTGGCTCGATCGTCAGCACCATGCCCGGGCGCAGCACGCGCCAGGGCTTCTCGCCGCCCGGCACCGCCGTGCCGCCCGGCTCGCGGTAGTCGCCGCAGTCGTGCACGTCCATGCCGAGCCAGTGGCCGGTGCGGTGCATGTAGAAGCGCTTGTAGGCGCCGCTCTCGATCACGCCGTCGAGCGAACCCTGCACGAGTCCGTAGTCGATCATCCCCTGCGCGAGCACGCGTACGGCGGCGTCGTGCGGATCGGTGAAGCGTGCGCCAGGCCGGGTCGCGCCGATCGCCGCGCTCTGCGCTGCGAGCACCAGCTCGTACAGCGATCGCTGCGGCCCGGTGAAGCGGCCATCGACCGGGAAGGTGCGGGTGATGTCCGACGCGTAGTTGTCGAGCTCGCAGCCCGCGTCGATCAGCAGCAGCGTGCCGGCTCGCAGCGGCTGATCGTTGTCGCGGTAGTGCAGCACGCACGCGTTCGCGCCGCCGGCCACGATCGAGCCGTAGGCGGGCGCCTGCGAGCCGTGCCGCCGGAACTCGTAGAGCAGCTCGGCCTCGATCTCGTACTCGTGCCGCCCGGGTGCGGTCGCGCGCATCGCGCGCACGTGCGCGGCCGCGGAGATCCTCGCGGCGCGCCGCATCGTGTCGACCTCGGCCTCGTCCTTGAGCAGCCGCATCTCGTCGAGCAGCGCGCGCACGTCGTGGGCGGCCGCGGGTGCGAGCACTCCCGAACGCGCCTGCGCGCGCACCGCCGCGAGCCAGCGGCGCACCTGCGCATCGCCGTCGTCGCCGGCGGCGAGCGGGTGGAAGACCGCCGCGCGGTCGGCCAGCAGCCGGGGCATCTCCGCGTCGAGTTCGCCGATCGGGCGCGCCTCGTCCAGACCGAACCGCTCGCGCGCCCGCTCGGGGCCGTGGCGAAAGCCGTCCCAGATCTCGCGCTCCTCGTTGCGCTCCCGGCAAAAGAGGATCGATCGGGTCGTGGTCGCGTCGGCCACGACCGCCAGCACCGCATCGGGCTCGGGAAAGCCGGTGAGGTAGTGGAAGTAGCTGTCGGGCCGGTACGGGTAGTGCGCGTCGCGGTTGCGCACCACCTCCGGGGCGGTCGGCACGAACGCCACCCCGCCGCCGCGGCTGCGCATGAGTTCGGCGAGCCGCTGGCGGCGTCGCGCATGCACGTGCATCGAAGTCTCGTTCATGGTGTCCTCGTCAGTTCGGCATCGAGTTCGGCGAGCCGCTGCGGCGTACCCACGTCGGTCCAGCGGCCGGCGTGCCGTTCGGCGCCGGCGTGCCCGGCCGCGGCCGCCGCGCGCAACAGCGGCGCGAGCGGCGCCCGCGTGCCGCGGGCGACGGTCGCGAAGAGTGCGGGCCGGTACACGCCGATCCCCGAGAAGGTCAGCGCGGGCGGGTCGTCGTGCGTTGGGTTGCGCAGCCAGCCGCCGTCGAGGACGAAGTCGCCCCGCGGGTGGTGCGGGGGGTTGTCGACCAGCACGCAGCACGCGAGCGTGCCGGTCGCATCGAGCCGGGCGGCGATCGTCCGCGCGCGCCCGACGTCCCAGTCGCACCAGACGTCGCCGTTGATCACGAGGAACGGGGCCTCTCCGAGCAGCGGCAGCGCCTGGGCGATGCCCCCGGCGGTCTCCAGGGCCTCGTGTTCGGGTGACCAGCGCAGCCGCACGCCCCAGTCTCGCCCGTCGCCCAGCGCCGCCTCCAGGCGTTCGCCCAGCCACGCATGGTTGACCACCACCTCGGTGATGCCCGCGGCCGCCAGGCGCCGCAGGTGCCACCCGATCAGCGGCACGCCGCCGACCGTCAGCAGAGGCTTCGGGCAGGCGTCGGTCAGCGGCCTCATGCGTTCGCCGCGGCCGGCCGCGAGGATCATCGCACGCATCAGAACGTGTAGCCGACGGCGACGCCGCCGCCCTCGATTCGGTCGAAGAGCCGCGCGAGCGGCGCGAACGCGTGGTAGCGCTCGAGCACCGGGCGCACGTAGCCGAGCACGCGCGGCAGGTCGGCGAGGTAGCGGTCCTTGCGGTCGCGGTGGTGCAGCCGCGCGAAGATGCCGAGCACCTTCAGGTGGCGCTGCAGGCCCATCCATTCGAAGTCGCGATAGAACTCGCCGAAGTCGGCCGCCACCGGCAGGCCCGCGGCACGCGCGCGCTCCCAGTACCGGACCGTCCAGTCGAGCACCTGGGCCTCGTCCCAGCGGACGTACGCGTCCTTCAGCAGCGAGACCAGGTCGTAGGTGATCGGGCCGTGCACCGCGTCCTGGAAGTCCAGGATGCCCGGGTTACGCGCTCCGTCCAGCACCATCAGGTTGCGGGAGTGGTAGTCGCGGTGGACGGTCACGCGCGGTTGCGCCAGATTGGCAGCGACCAGGGTCTCGAACGCGCTCGCAAGCGAGGCCCGCTCCGCGTCGGACAGCGCCACGCCCTTGTGGCGGGCGACGTACCACTCGGGGTACAGGTTCAGTTCGCGCATCAGCAGCGCGCGGTCGTACGGCGGGAATGCGTCTGCACGGCTGGCGCACTGGATCGCGACCAGCGCGCGGGTCGCGTCGGCGTAGAGCTCGGACGCGGTCGTACCGTCCAGACGGGACAGGTAGGTGACCGAGCCGAAGTCCTCGAGCAGCAGCAGCCCGCGAGCGAGGTCCTGCGCGAGGATCCGCGGCACGCTCACGCCGCTGGCGGCGAGCTGGGTCGCCGCATGCACGAAGGGCGCGCAGTCCTCCATCGGGGGCGGCGCGTCCATCGCGATCGCGGTGCCCCCGGGCACGCCGGACGCTTCGAGCCGGAAGTACCGCCGAAAGCTGGCGTCGTCGGAGGCCGCGCGCAACGAGGCCGACACGAGGCCCAGGCCGGGCGGCAGGGCCTGCAGCCAGTCTCGCAGCAGCGGAAGTCGCGTGTCCATGCGGTGGGAGAGGGCGTCCCTATAATACGGGATCGGGTCGATGCGCCTGCCGGCGGCCGCACCCGCCGACCTCCGATGCCCCGTCGCCCACCGTCGCTGCACCTGCGCGTCTCCGTGTCGGTCCTCGGGCACACGCTCGCGCTGGGCCTGGGTGCGCTGGCCGCGGGCGCGCAGGCGCAGCCGGTGCTGCGTCTGGAGACCGAACTGCGCGAGGCGAACCTGGTCGCGGACGTGCCGCGGCCGTCCTTCGCGCGCGGCGACGCGATCGAGGGCCGCACCGGTCGCGAGACCACGCTGTCGGGCAACGCCGAGGTGCGACGGGGCGGCACCACCGTGCGCGCCGACCGCATCACGCTGTATGAGGCCGACGACGAGGTGATCGCCGTGGGCAACGTGCGCATCGTCCGCGACGGCCAGATCTTCACCGGCCCGTCGCTGCAGCTGAAGCTGGACGCGTTCGAGGGCTCGTTCGAGTCGCCGAGCTACTTCCTGCCGATCGGCGGGGGTCGGGGCAGCGCACGCCGGGTGGACTTCCTCGGACGCGACCGCGTGACGCTGCAGGACGCGACCTACACCACCTGTCGCCCGGACGATCCGGACTGGTACCTGAAGGCGGACACCCTCGAGATCGACCGCATTGCGGCCGAGGGCAGCGGCACGGGGGCGACGCTGTACGTGAAGGACGTGCCGGTCGCGTGGGCGCCGTGGTTCGCGTTCCCGCTCGCCGACGAGCGTCGCAGCGGCTTTCTCGCGCCCACGCTGTCGCTCACCTCGACGTCGGGCGGCGAGGTGCGCCTGCCGTACTACCTGAACATCGCGCCCAACCGCGACTTCACCCTTCTCACCAACGTGACCGGTCGGCGCGGCATCCAGTTCGGCGGGATCGCACGCTACCTGGAGCCCGGACACTGGGGCACCACGAGCTTCGAGGTGAACCCTGACGACCGGGAGACCGGGCGGACCCGCTGGCTGCTCAACAGCGTCCACAACTCGGTCGACGTGGGTGGCTGGAGCGGCGGCTGGGCGGTACGCGGCGTGTCGGACGACACCTACTTCGTCGACTACTCGCGCTCGATCCTGCAGAGCGCCGAGCGCAGCCTGCCGCGCGACGCCTGGGCGACGCGCGCGTTCGGCGACTGGGTCGTCCGAGCCCGCGCGCTCGCCTACCAGAACATCCTGGAGGCACGCGCCGCGCCCCCGTACGATCGGCTGCCGCAGCTCACGCTCACCCGACTGGTGCGCGATCTGCACGGCTTCGACGTCGACCTGGTGGCGGACACCACCCGCTTCTCGCGCGATCTGCCCGGCTCGGCGCTCGGTAACCGGCTGATCGTGAATCCGGCGGTCTCGTACCCGCTGGGCGGACCGTCGTGGTTCGTGACGCCCAAGGCATCGCTGCACTCAACCTCGTACCGGCTCGACGTCAATCCGGCCGGACCGCTCGATATCGACCGCACCGTACCCACGTTCGCGCTGGACGCGGGGCTGGTGATGGAGCGCGCGCTGAGCGTCGGCGGCCGGTCGGTGCTGCAGACCCTCGAACCCAGGCTGCTGTACGTCTATACGCCGTACCGCGACCAGTCCGCGATCCCGGTCTTCGACTCGACGGTGAGCAACCTCAGCTTCACGACCATCTTCGCCGAGAACCTGTTCGCCGGCGGCGACCGGATCGCGGACGCCAACCAGCTGACGATCGGTGCGATCTCGCGGTTCATCGACCCGGGCACCGGCGTGGAGTCGCTGCGGCTCGCCGCTGCGCAGCGGCTGTACTTCGACGTGCAGCGCGTATCGATCCCGGGTGTGCCGACGCGCACCGACCCGCGCTCGGACATCCTGTTCGCGGCCTCGGGCGACCTGGGCGGCAGCCACCATGTCGACGCCGGCGTGCAGGTCGGCGTGCGCGACGCCACCGTGCCGCGGTTCGGGCTCTCGTGGCGTTGGTGGCCGTCGCACGACCGGCTGCTCAACGTCGCGCTGCGCTACCAGGAGCGCGATTACGCGCAGGTCGACACCTCGTGGCGCTGGCCGGTGGCCACCCGATGGAACACGCTCGGCCGGATCAACTGGTCGTTCCTGCGCGAGGAGCTCGACCCCGCCACCGCGGCGGTCAAGCCGGTCGAGCCGCAGCTGCTGCAAGGCGTGCTCGGGCTCGAGTACCTCGCCGACTGCTGGATCGGGCGCCTGGTGCTGCAGCGGTTCGTGACCGCGACCGCGCAGCGCACGACCGCGGTGTTCTTGCAGTTCGAGCTCAGCGGGCTCGCACGGATCGGGCAAGACCCGTTCGATATACTCACGCGAAGCATTCCGGGGTACCGGGCGCCGTCGATGCGCGCGGTCGCCCCCTCCCGATTCCACGGATACGAATGAACATCCGCCCGCCGCTCCGCAGGACCGCCGCGCTGCTCGCGCTGCTCGCGGCGCTCTCGGCCGCGCCGAACGCCACGGCCCAGCAGCGTTCCCAGCTGGTCGACCGCGTGGTCGCGATCGTCAACAACGAGGCGATCACCGAGCGCGAGCTCGATCGCCGCACGCGCATGATCGGCGATCGCCTGCGCGGGCAGGGCGTGCCGCTGCCGCCGCAGCCGGAGCTGCGCCGGCAGGTGCTCGAGCGGATGATCACCGACCGGGCGCAGCTGCAAGCCGCCCGCGAGATGGGCGTGCGGATCGACGACGCGGCGATCGATCGCGCGATCCAGCAGATCGCTCGGGAATCGAACCTGACCGTGCCCGAGTTCCGCCGCCGCGTCGAGAGCGAAGGCCTGCCCTTCGCATCGCTGCGCGAGGAGATCGGCGGCGAAATCGCGATCGGCCGGATCCGGGAACGCGACTTCGACGCGCGCGCGCAGGTGTCGGAGGCGGAGATCGACGCCTACCTCGCCGAGCAGGCGGGTGGCGCGGCGGCCACCACCGAGTACGACATCGTGCAGTTGGTGGTGCGCGTCGCCGAGGATGCGCCCGCTGCGGTGGTCGAGCGCGCCCGGCTGCGCGCCGAGGCGATCGCGCGGCAGGCCAGCGACGGCGCCGATCTGCTCGTGATCGCGAGTCGCTCGGAGGGCCCGGATCCGGTCTCGGCCTCGCCGCTCGGGATGCGGCCGGCCGAGCGGCTGCCGCCCTTGTTCGTCGACGCGGTCAAGACGCTGCCGCCGGGCCGGATCTCGTCGGTGCTTCGCAGCCCCGCGGGCTTTCACGTGCTGCGGCTGGTCGACCGCCGCGGCAGCGGCGCGGGCAAGCTCGCCGCCGCGCCGGTGCGCCAGACCCGTGCGCGCCACATCCTCGTGCGGGTCAACGAGATCAACCCCGAGGCCGAGGTGGTCCGACGGCTGACCGAGATCCGCGACCGCATCCAGAACGGCTCGGCGCAGTTCGCCGACATGGCGCGCCAGTACTCGATGGACGGCAGCGCGAGCCAGGGCGGCGATCTCGGCTGGGTCTACCCCGGCGACACGGTGCCGGAGTTCCAGCGTGCGATGGACGAACTGCAGCCCGGTCAGATCGCTGGGCCGGTCCGCACGCCGTTCGGGTATCACCTGATCCAGGTGACCGAGCGGCGCACCGACGAGGCATCGCCCGAGCGGATCCGGGCCGCGGCGCGCAACGAGATCCGCACCCGCAAGGCGGCCGAGGCCTACCAGGAGTGGGTCGCGCTGGTCCGCGACCGCGCCTACGTCGAGAACCGGCTCGACGAGCGGTGAGGCATGCGCCGCGCAAGCGCTTCGGGCAGCACTTCCTGATCGATCCGGCGGTGCTGTCGGCGATCGTCGAGGCGGTCGCGCCGCGCCCCGGCGACCGCGTGGTGGAGATCGGCCCGGGGCTGGGTGCGCTGACCGGCGCGCTGCTCGAGCGCGTGCCGGCCCTGGACGCGGTCGAGATCGACCGGGACCTCGCGGGGCGGCTGCGCCGACGCTGGCCGCAGTCGCGGCTTCGGGTGCACGAGGCCGACGCGCTCGACTTCGATTTCGCAGCGCTCGCCGGCGACGGGCGGCTGCGGCTGGTCGGCAACCTGCCCTACAACGTGTCGAGCCCGCTGCTGGTCCGTCTGCTGGCGTTCCTGCCGGTGATCGCCGACCAGCACTTCATGCTGCAGAAAGAGGTGGTCGATCGCATCGTGGCCGACCCCGGCGGTGCCGACTACGGCCGGCTGGGGGTGCTGCTGCAGGCGCACTGCGGGGTCGAGCGGCTGTTCGACGTGCCGCCCGCGGCCTTCGACCCGCCCCCGCGGGTCGATTCCTCGGTGGTGCGGCTGGTGCCGCTCGCACGGCCGCGGGTGCGCGACACGGCCTCGCTCGAGCGGCTGCTGGCGGCGGGGTTCGGACAGCGCCGCAAGATGCTGCGCGGCACGCTGCTGCCGTGGCTGCGCGCGCAGGGGGTCGACGGCGAGGCGGCGCCATTCGCGCTGGTGCCCACCGCCCGACCCGAGCAGGTGCCGGTCGAGGTCTGGGCCCGGCTGGCCGACGCGCTCGTGCAGTCGGGCGCGTCACACGGCTCCGATCGCTAGCCCGTCTTTCTCAGAGGTCAGTGGAGAGCCGGAGTTCATGCAGCGGCGGGCGGCGCTGGGGCCGCGGCCGCGGCTGCACCCGTCTTGACGCATCACGGCTAGGACTTCGGTCGGATCGCGCCCGCCGCCGCGGCGTGAGAAGCTGCGCGCATCCCGTCCCCGTCCGGATGCCCGCGCGATGATGCCCTTCGTCTTCAACGAGAACCCGCGGCGGCTGCTGCAGCTGTCGATGACCGGGCCGGTCGGCTACGGCGGGCGCAACGATCCGCAGGACACGCGCCTGGTGCAGACGCTGCTGAACCTGGTGCCGACCGCGCGCGGCGGGCCGACCGCACGCCTCGCGGTCGACGGCCTCGTCGGCCCGCGGACGGTCGCCGCGATCCAGCGCTACCAGGCGTCCAACACGCGGATCTGCGACGGCCGGATCGACCCGGCCGGACCGACGATCCGCGCGCTGATCTCGTGGCTCAACGGCGCGGGGATGCTGCCCGAGGGGCTGCCGCGGCTGGCGCCGGCCGAGCCCCGCTGGGCCCAGCTGCTGGGCGGCATGCCGCCCAGCAGCCCCTGCCGCAGCCAAGGCGCGTACCGGCGGCGGCGCCGCGCCCGCTCGCGCTGCGCGGCGCCGCGCCGGCGGCCCCCGTCGCGCGGCCCACGCCCTTCACCGCCACGGGATGGGGCTTCGCGTCGTCCAGCGGCGTCAGCATCGGCGTGGACGTGTTCGGCGCGACGGTCACCAACCTCTACCTGAAGCACGACACCGAGCCGAGGGTCGACTACCGGCTCACCTTCGTCGGGATCGGTGCCGGCTTGAGTATGATGCCGGCCGGCATCGACTTCTCAACCGCGGACTTCGCGAGCTACGGCACGCAGATCTGGTACGGGATGAACGTGCTGCTCGCCCGCCCGAGGCCGTTCGCCGTCACCGCGTTCGACGGCCTGCCCACGTCGATGCTCACCGTGGGCGCGAACTCGAGCGTCGGGGTCAGCGGGGCGCTGATCGCCTTCGGTGTTCCCGTTCCGCACCTCGCCGCGATGTACTTCAGTCTGTTCGGGGGCCAGGAATGGGGCACGCCGAACGCCGGCATCACGCTGTACACGGGCGCGATCGCAGGCTGGGCCTGAGTCGACGCGCGGCGCGCGCGGCCGCGGGGTACCCGGATGTGCATCTGCCCACCACGCAAGCCGCCGGAGAAGTCGTCCTATAGTGGAGACCGACGGGTCTCACGCACCTGAATGCAACGACTTGGAATCGGCGTCAGGGGTGAATTGAGAAAGAGGGGCCAGCGCTCGCGAGCCGGCGACTCAGCGCTGGATCAGCTCGATCTTGTAGCCGTCCGGGTCCTGCACGAACGCGATCACGGTGCTGCCGCCCTTCACCGGGCCCGCGTCGCGCGTGACCGTACCGCCGGCCGCGCGGATCCGCGCGCAGGCGCCGGCCGCGTCGTCCACCTGCAGCGCGATGTGTCCGTACGCCGTGCCGAGTTCGTAGGCGTCCACACCGTGGTTGTACGTGAGTTCGATCTCGGCATGCTCCGGGTTCGACCCGTAGCCGACGAAGGCGAGCGAGTACCGCTGCTCGGGCCGCTCGGTGGTGCGCAGCAGCGTCATGCCCAGCACCCGGGTGTAGAAGTCGATCGAGCGTTGCAGGTCGCCCACGCGAAGCATGGTGTGCAGGATGCGCATCGTGTCCTCTCAGCTCATCGCGAGGTCGTCGGGATAGTCCTTGAGCGCGCGGCGGGCAGCCTCGAACTCGGGCAGCATCGTCTGCACCGTGGCCCAGAACCTCGGTCCGTGATTCATCTCTCGAAGGTGCGCCAGTTCGTGCGCGACCACGTAGTCGACGATCTCCACCGGGAAGTGCACCAGCCGCCAGTTCAGCCGGATCGATCCGTCGGGGGCGCAGCTGCCCCAGCGGGTGCGTGCGGACGACAGCCGCCAGCGGGTCGGCGCACTGCCGAGCCGGGCCGAGTAGATCGGCAGACGCTCGGCGAACAGCGCGCGGGCCTGCGCCTGAAGCCACGCCTGGACCGCATCCTTCAGCCGCTCCGAGCCCGCGTCGGGCGGCAGGCCCACGAGCAGATCGTCGCCCTGTAGCGACACCGCGCGGCAGGCCGCGTCCAGTCGCATCGTCAGCGTGCGTCCGAGAAAGGTCACGGTCGCACCGTCTTCCCAGCGCACCGCCAGACGCTCGCGCCGGCGCGCGTGCTCGCGCCACTCGAGCAGCTTGCGCAGGATCCAGCGCGACTTCTCACCGATGGCCGAGTCGATCTCGGCGAGGCTGACCCAGCGCGGGGCGGTCACGCGCAGCCCACCGTCGTCGACGTAGAAGCCGATCGTGCGTCGACGGCTGCGGCGCAGCTCGTAGACCACCTCGTGCACGCCCAGCCGCGCGACCCGCTGGCCTCGCGCGCCGCGCACCATCGGCGGCTCGGCCGGAGGCGGCGCAATTCGTGGCGGCGCGACCCGGGGGGGCGGTGCGAGCGGCGGCGGACACAGGGCCGCCGCGGGCGGGTCGAACAGCGGCAGGCTGAGCTGCAGCGCGACGGCACCGCCGCCGTCGGGTGGCACCCGCCGGGGATCACGGAGTCGCTTCATGGGCGAACTGGGGCGAATGGGTTCGGTAGGACTGCGGGCTGATGCGCCGCATCTCGGACTCGATCCAGCGCTCGACCTCGGCGTTGAGGTCCTCGGGGTCGCGTCCGTCGGAGGGGATCGGGAGACCGATCGACACCGTGACCAGTCCGGGCCTGAGGACCAGCCGCCGGCGGGGCCAGCACTCGCCCGCGTTGACCGCGATCGGCACCACCGGCGCGCGCGTTCGGACCGCGAGCCGGGCGCCCCCGGACTTGTACCGCCCCTGCGAACCGACCGGGGTACGGGTGCCTTCGGGGAACATCACGATCCAGCGTCCCTCGGCGAGCTTCGCGGTGCCCTGCACGACCACCGATTCGAATGCGTCGCGACCCTGACGGCGGTCGATGTGGATCATCTTCAGCAGCGCGATGCCCCAGCCGAAGAAGGGAAGCCACAGCAGTTCGCGCTTGAACACGAAGCAGACCTCGCGCGGAAGGTGGCTCGGATAGAAGAAGGTCTCCCAGGTGGACTGGTGCTTCGATAGCAGGATCGCCGGACCGTCGGGCAGGTGCTCGGCCCCGCGGACTTGCCATCGCACGCCGCACAGCACGCGAGCGGCCCACAGGACCATCCTCGGCCACCCGACGGTGAAGCGGTAGCGCAGGTGCAGCGGCAGAGGCGCCGTCAGCAGGCAGGCGAACGCGTACGGCACGACCGTCACCGTCTGAAACAGCACGAACAGGACGCTGCGCACGAACTGCATCGCGCGCGGTCAGCCTACGAGTTCCGCGGCAACCGCGGCGAGGTCGACGCGGACCACCGCCCCCGCAGGCAGCGCGCCCGAGTCCAGCGTGCGCCGGCCATGCCCGGAGAGCACGAGCACCGGCCGGCAGCCGACCGCACGCGCCGCTTCGAGATGCGCAGGATCGTCGGTGACCAGCACGGTGGACTCCGGGACGGCACCCAGCCGCGCGAGCGCTTCGCCGATCGTGGCGGCCGCGCGCTCGAGCCGTCCGGGGGCATCGGCGGGGTCGACGAACACGACCGCGTCGATGCGGCCGCCGTGCTCGATCACCGCCGCGATGAGTCGGGCATGCAACGCGTTGAGCGCGGCCATGTCGCAGGCACCGCGCAACAGCGGGCCGCGATCGGCGAGCAGCGCGACATGCCAGCCCCCGTGGACCAGCCGCGCGATCGCATCCGGGCTGCCAGGCACCGGGGCCCAGTCCTCAGCGCGCACGACGCGGCCGTCCGCATCGCGGGCGATCACGCCGTCTCGATCGACGATCAGCAGCTTCATCACGGCCGGCAGTGTAGCGGTCAGCCGGCGAGTTTCGATAGGTCGGCGACTCGATTCATGAGCCGGTGCAGCTCGCCGAGCAGGGCGAGCCGGTTGCGGCGCACGCGCGGGTCCTCGACGTTGACCATCACCTGGTCGAAGAACGTGTCGACCGGGGTGCGCAGCGCCGCGAGTGCGGCGAGCGCGCCGCCGTAGTCGCCGCGGACCAGGGCCTGCTCGACGCGCGGTGCGGTCTGCGCCACCGCCTCGCGCAGCGCGCGCTCGGCGGGCTCGGCGGGCAGGTCCGGCTCGGGGGTCGCCACCGCGTCCGCGGGGTCGGCCTTGCGCAGGATGTTGCCGATCCGCTTGTTCGCCGCGGCGAGGCTGGCCGATTCCGGCAGGGTTCCGAACCTGGCGAGCGCATCCAACCGCGGCAGCACCCGGTCGAGGGCGTCGTCGTCCACGGCGAGCACCGCATCGACGTCAGCCGCCGGGCAGCCGCGCTCGCGCAGCCAGCCCCGCAGCCGCTCGACCACGAAGGCGTGCACCGCCACCGCGTCGCAGCGCACGTGCTGCAGGCCGGCGAGGCCGTCGCACGCGGCTTCGATCAGCGTACGCAGCGAGGGCACGGGGCCCCGCGCGGCCCGTCCGATCAGCATGCGCACGATCCCCAGCGCGTGTCGGCGCAGTGCGAATGGGTCGCGATCGCCGGTGGGCGCTCCGCCTACGCCCCAGATGCCGGCGAGGGTCTCGAGCTTATCGGCGAGCGCAACCACGGTGCCGGCATCCGATGTCGGCAGTGCGTCGCCGGCGAATCGCGGCTGGTAGTGCTCGGCGATCGCCTGCGCGACCTCCGCGGGCTCGCCATCGTGCAGCGCGTAGTAGCGACCCATCGTGCCCTGCAGCTCCGGGAACTCTCCGACCATCCCGGTCGGCAGATCGGCTTTCGCGAGCAGTGCCGCGCGATCCGCGAGCATCGGGTCGGTCCCCAGCAGCGTCGCGATGCGGCGGGCGAGCGCGCGCACGCGCTCGGTGCGTTCGGCCTGGGTGCCGAGCCGGGCGTGATAGACGACCGAGGCCAGCCGCGGCAGCCGCGAGGCGAGGGTCGCCCGCCGGTCCTGCTCGAAGAAGAAGCGCGCATCGGCCAGGCGCGGCCGCACGACGCGCTGATTACCGTCGACGATCAGCGAGGGGTCGTCGACCTCCAGGTTGGCGACGATCAGGAACCGCGGCTCCAGGCGGCCGTGCGCGTCGAACAGCGGGAAGTACCGCTGGTTCGTGCGCATCGTGAGGATCAGACACTCCTGCGGCACCGCCAGGAACTCGGGCTCGAACGCACCGACGTAGACTGCGGGCCACTCGACCAGCGCGGTCACCTCGTCGAGCAGCGCCGTCACCGGCGCCTCGTCCCCCAGCGACGCGCCGAGCGCTGCCGCTCGATCGCGCAGCTGCCGGTCGATCCGCTCGCGACGGGCCTCGAACGAGGCGATCACGCGCCCCGGCCCCGCGAGCAGCGACTCGTAGGCCTCGGCGTGCGGCACCACCAGGTCGGGCTCGCCCTGGAAGCGGTGACCGTGGGTCAACCGCCCCGACCGCAGGCCGAGCGTGGCGGCCGGTACCACACGTTCGCCGTGCAGCACCAGCAGTCCGTGGGCGGGTCGCACGAAACCCACCGTGGTGCTGCCGTCGGCGAGCTGGTACTGCATGACCTTGGGAATCGGGAGTTTCGCGATCGCCTGCTCGATCAGCGTCGGCACGACCGCGTCCAGCGACGCGCCGTCGGCGGTGGTGCGGTGCCAGAAGCACTCCTGGCGACCGTCGGAGGCACGCACCAGCGACTCGACCGCGACGCCCTGCCGCTCGGCCCATTTTCGCAGCGCGAGCGTCGGCGCACCGCCCGCGTCCAGACCCACCGCGACCGAGGGGCCCTTGACCTCGACGGTCCTCGGTGCAGCATGCGTGGCCACGTCCGCGACCCTCACCGCGAGCCGCCGCGGCGTCGCGAAGGTGCGCGCGGGCGCCTGCGCATCGACGAGTCCGTGCGCGCGCAGCCCGTCGGCGATCGTCGTGGCGAAGGACTCACTCAGCCGCGCGAGCGCACGCGGCGGGAGCTCCTCGGTGAACAGTTCGATCAGCAGCGCAGCGCGCATCGCGACGAACTCACGCCGCGCGGGCCGCCAGGGCCCGCATCGGGAAGCCGAGCCGCTCGCGCGACGCGTGGTAGGCGTGCGCGACCGCGCGGGCGAGTGCCCGGACGCGACCGATGTACGCGGCGCGTTCGGTCACCGAGATCGCGCCGCGCGCATCGAGCAGGTTGAAGGTGTGCGAGCACTTCATCACCATCTCGTAGGCGGGCAGCGCGAGCTGAGCGTCGATCAGGCGCTTCGCCTCGGTCTC